>JBKPTR010000306.1:0-11931 GCA_046735615.1 Actinomycetota bacterium | reverse complement strand
GGGCCAGCCAGGAGATCTGGCAGCCAGCGGCGTCACGTTGCTTCAGGCCTTGGGAGTTGCTGTAGGTATTGCTGCCGGGGCAACGCTGGGCACCTATTTAGGTCGTCCGGTCAAGGCGCAACTCCGGCGCATTCGGAACCTCCCCAGACCACGGCTGCGGTCGATCCCAACGAAGTCCCAGCGCACAGGGGACTGAGCCCTCCGAACTTGGGTGAGGGCGGTGAGGGCAGCAGCGAGACCTCGCGGCGTCAAGGTTCCCGCTGAGTGCTTGCAATTGATCCCAGGCGGCGGCGCCGAGGGCTATCGGCTGCGCTCAGTGCCTGTCGCTACCGACGAAGTGAGCAGCGGAAAGACCCTGAGCACCTAGACCTGCCCGCTGGTGTCAATTACCAGCGGCAGCCTGTCGAACCAGCCGGATTGCCTCTGCCACCCCGCCAGGCCACGGCGCTCCGTGTCCGGGCAGCACCCAAGTGGCCTGTACGTCCTCCAATTTGGCGAGCGACGCCAACGCACCCTCCGGGTCGAGCGTAAAGGGCGCAGGTCCGGGCCCTCGCTCGCCGGTCAGCACGTTTCGAGTGGTCATGGCGTCGCCAACGAACAACGCGTCCACCACCGGTACGTGCACGGCGACGCTCCCGGGTGTGTGCCCCGGAACGTGGATGATTTGCGGGGACCCGGGCAGGTCGAGCACCTCGCCATCGGTGAACGTCACGACCTCGCGGACCGGCGGGATGCGAAGCCCGCCGTGTCGCGCGCTGTACCACAGGAACCCCAACAGCGGACGCACCTTGACGGGTCCCCAGCTGGAGTTGGGCTTCTTGACCTCGCCGCGAGCCCGAGCCGCATCGAGCTCATGGACATGTACCACGACGCCATTCCGCTGCCTGAGCCGCTCCGCGAAACCAATGTGGTCGGTGTCGCCATGCGTCAATACGATGCCCCGAACGTCATCAAGCGAGTAGCCGAGCTGCGTCAGCTCCTGCTCAAGCTCACGCCAATGGCCGGGCAGACCAGCGTCGACGATGGTGAGCCCGGCGGCGTCCTCAACCAGGTAACTGTTGACGACATCGGAGCCAATGCGGTGCAGACCGCGTGCGAGCCTCATCGAGTCATCTCCTCCTTCCGACCAATAACAGTCGATCAAGCGCAACACTGAGACGTGTACGCATTTCGCGCCGAACTATGGCAGTACGAAGGTCCTGGCGCTTGGTACTTCGTCAGTTTGCCGCCATACGTCGCTGACGACATCCGGGAAAAATGTGGCCAGCAAGCCTCCGGCTTCGGCGCAATCAAGGTTGAAGCTTCGGTCGGATCGACGCGTTGGGCCACGTCGCTATTTCCTGACAAGACCCGGGGAACCTACCTACTGCCGATCAAGAAGGCTGTGCGAGTGGCGGAGAGCCTTGAGGCCGGCGACATGGCAGGGGTCAGTCTCCGGGTTTGATCCCCGCGCCGCACGGTTAAAAGCCAGCGGGTCAGTTGCTTGAGCAAGGCCCACAGTTCTTTTCTTCCGCCTGCCAAGAGGGAAACCACCACTGCCGCAATCAATGGCCCGAACGGCATCAGCGGGCTGCTGGCGGGATTCAGCATCACCAGTGGCCAGAGTGCCCACGACAGCAGGTAGGCCAGGACGAAGAACAACAGCAAGTAATGACGCGCAGCCCAGTTACGTGGTGCAGTAGTGGTCCCAGCGCCATCGGGACTGATTCCTCGCTGCCTCCGGTCCTGGATTCGACCATCAGCCCACAAGGCTCGCCAGTATTGCTCCATCAGCCGAGTGACCTTGGTGGCCATACCCCCAAGGGGTATATTGAGCCAAATTGAAAGCGCCAAAGATAGGTATCCAAGGGCCACCACACTGAGGAGAGGCATGACAGACAAATCGACCGCCGTTATCGAGGTGTCTGGCGTGCAATGGGCGACCTCGAAGAATGTGGCGGAGGCGGTGTTGTCTCGTCGCCCAGGCGTGCTGGAGGTTGATGCCAATCCAGTGGCGCAGACGGCCACTGTCACCTACGACCCGTCGCAAACCTCAGTCGCAGAGCTGGCCAGCTGGGTACGGGACTGCGGCTATCACTGTGCGGGGCAGTCGGTTCCAGACCACATCTGCGATCCCCTGGCAGAACCCGCGTCGCACGCGGCCAAGCATGATCATCTTCAAGCAGCTCATGCCGTGCGCACCGATGATCATGACTCGGGCCATGATCATATGAACACGGCGACCGTGACACCGCATGCTGATCATGCTGCCCATGCGCCTATGGCACCCCAGGACACCATGGGCCACGGTGGACATCACGCCACGATGTCCATGGACGACATGGTGCGGGACATGCGCAACCGATTCCTGGTTGCTGCTCTGCTCTCCATCCCGATCTTGCTGTGGTCTCCCATTGGCCGCGAGGTGATCGGCTTCACCGTTCCAGCACCGTTCGGACTGCGCGACGATGTCTTCTCCTTGATCCTCAGCCTGCCGGTGATCTTCTACTCGGCCTGGATCTTCTTCGACGGCGCCTGGCGGGCGCTGCGGGCGCGCACCTTGGACATGATGGTTCTCGTCGCCGTCGCTATCGGTGCCGGTTGGCTTTACAGCGTCTACGTCACGCTCACCGGCGGCGGCGAGGTGTTCTACGAGGCGGCCGCGGTGCTCGCCGCATTCGTACTGCTGGGCCACTGGTTCGAGATGCGAGCCCGCGGCGGAGCCAATGACGCCATCCGCACCCTGCTTGAGCTGGCACCGCCCATGGCAGTCGTCATTCGCGACGGCGAACCGGATGAGGTACCCACGGCCGAGGTCAAGGTAGGCGACCTGCTCCTGATTCGCCCCGGCGCCAAAGTCCCGGTCGACGGCACGGTTCTGGAAGGCGAGTCCGAGATCGATGAGTCCATGGTCACCGGTGAGAGCCTGCCGGTGGCCAAGGCGATCGACTCGCAGGTGATCGGTGCTTCGGTGAACACAACCGGCACGCTGCGGGTACGCGCCACCAAGGTGGGCTCGGACACGGCGCTCGCCCAGATCGTGGCACTCGTACAGCAGGCGCAGAACTCCAAGGCGCCAGGTCAGCGGCTGGCCGACCGAGCAGCGTTCTGGCTTGTCCTGGTTGCGCTTCTCGGTGGCACGACCACATTTCTGGTCTGGCTCGCCGTCGGCCGACCTGTCACCGAGGCGCTGCTCTTCGCGATCACTGTCGTGGTGATCACCTGCCCCGACGCGCTGGGTCTGGCCACCCCGACAGCGATCATGGTCGGCACCGGACTGGGCGCCAAACGGGGTGTGCTGTTCAAGAACGCAACAGCGCTGGAGACCTCTGCCCACATTGACACCGTGGTGATGGACAAGACCGGAACCCTGACCAAGGGAGAACCCGAAGTCACCGATGTCGTCGCCGACGGGCTCAGCGAGCATGAGCTGTTGGCGCTTGCCGCCGCGGTGGAGAGGGAATCGGAGCATCCCCTCGCCCAGGCCGTCGCACGTCGCGCCGACGAGGCAGGAGTTCCGAGACTGGCCGCCACGGCGTTCCGCAACGTGCCCGGTCACGGAGCCCAAGCAAACGTTGACGGCCAGCGAGTGTTGGTCGGAAACCGGCGTCTGATGGCGACCGAAGGCATCGACCTCGGCGACATGCGCCGCCATCGAGACGAACTGGCCGCCGCAGGGCGTACGGCTGTACTGGTCGCGGTTGACGGGCGGGCTGCCGGGGTGCTCGCGATGGCGGACGCTCCTCGCGACACCGCCGCAGCAGCCGTACGCGAACTGCATGCCATGAACATCCAAGTGGTCATGTTGACCGGAGACAACGAAGCCACGGCTCGCCGGATCGCGGGCCAGATCGGCATTGACACGGTGATCGCCGAGGTCTTGCCGGCGGACAAATCGGCACAAGTTGCCGATCTTCAACGCGCCGGAAAACGCGTCGCCATGGTCGGCGACGGCGTCAATGATGCGCCCGCGCTCGCCGTCGCAGACCTGGGCATCGCGATCGGGGCTGGTACTGACGTTGCCATTGAGACTGCGGACGTGGTCTTGATGCGCTCCGACCCGCTCGATGTGCCAATCGCTCTGCGCATCGGCAAGGGAACGCTGCGCAAGATGCGGCAGAACCTGGGCTGGGCAATTGGTTACAACGCCATCGCTCTGCCGATCGCAGCCGGTGTCTTCGAACCCGCGTTTGGACTCGTACTCCGGCCCGAGATCGCCGCACTGTCCATGTCCGGCTCCAGCCTGCTGGTCGCCGTCAACGCGCTTCTGCTGAAACGGCTATGGCTGCCGGGGCCGCGCGATTCGGGCGGCCCGAGGCCCGCTACCGGTCACGACTCCGAAGGGTCACCGCCAGAGATCATCGGGGACGCCGAACTCCAATCGAATGCGGCGCGACGGGGTAAGTAGTCACTCGACGGTGCCCGCATGGGTGCATACGTCGAAGAAAGTCTGAGTGCTTCCCCCGAAGGAGAGTGGGTTCGTGAATGAGCCGCACGCTCTCATCGCCGATCGATACCGGTTGCTGCACCATGTGGGTCGCGGAGGCATGGGCGTGGTCTGGGAAGCCTTGGATGAGCGGCTGGAACGCCGCGTCGCCGTAAAGCAGTTACGTCGCCAGTCAGGAGCCTCAACGGCGGAAGCGGAGCTGGCCAACAAACGGGCGATGCGTGAGGCGCGACTCGCCGCACGACTCCAACACCAGCATGCCGTGTCGGTATTCGACGTGGTCGAACAAGAGGGCCAACTGTGGCTGATCATGCAATTCGTTCCCTCAGTCACGCTTGCAGCCGTGCTTCAAGAAGGTGGACCGCTGCAGACGAACGAGGCAGCTCAAGTAGGCGCTCAGGTGGCCTCGGCGCTGGCAGCCGCCCACGCGGTCGGCATCGTTCACCGAGATGTGAAACCGGGCAACATCCTGATCGCTGAGGACGGTAGCGCATTGATCAGCGACTTTGGGATTGCGCGGGCCTTAGGTGATGCGACCCTCACCACGAGCGGCATGGTGCACGGCACGCCGGCCTATCTCGCTCCTGAAGTTGCCCGAGGGAGCGAAGCGAGCTTCGCCTCGGATGTGTTCTCGCTCGGCGCCACCTTGTATAGCGCCATGGAGGGATCTCCACCTTTTGGTACCGACGAGAACTCCATTGCGTTGCTGCATCGCGTTGCAGCCGGGCAATTCCCTCCGCCCCAGCGTTGCGGCGCGCTGACGCCCCTGATCTTGGAAATGCTCTCGGCAGATCCAGAAGCCCGCCCAGCCATGCGGGCAGTCGCCGACAACCTGGCGCGGCTGCCAGCGGGCAGTCGTTCCGGCGCAGCCGATGAGGCAATCACCCCGAGCGCCCCCAGTGGGGAGACCGCAGGAGCGACACGCGACCTGGGCCGGGTGAAGGCCGGCCCTTCCACAGGCTTAGGGCGCGATCCGAGCTCGGAGGAGACGGGCCCTCTGACAGTCCCGGCGCTCGATCATCCTGTGACGTCAGCGCCAGCAAGCTCGGATCGGGGCTCGACCAAACCCCAGCGAAATCGCCTCATAGCGGCAGCTGTGGCCATCATTGCCCTTATCGGCATTGGAATCCTGATAGCTGCGCTGCTGCCGGACGACCGCGAAGCAGCCGATCCGGAGACAGTTCCCAACCAATCCAGCTCCGCCGCACCCACGAGCACAGAACTCACCCCGGCGGCGCAGTCGCCGACCCAGGGCGCATCCTCGACACCCCAGCAAGAGTCATCGCAGCCCGCTAGTCCCACAGCTCGTACGCCATCCCGGCGCCCATCGCCGACCAGCCCACCTACGGTTGGCGGAACGCCTACGGCAACGCAGCTTGAGCAGGCGATCACGAGCTACTACGCGTTGATGCCACGCAACACCGATGCGGCCTGGCCGCGGATGACGGCCTCGTACCAGACCAACCACGCGGGAGGGCGGCAGGCGTACCAGCGCTTCTGGGATGCGGTTGGCCGAATCTCTGTGGCCAATGTCAAGGGCATGCCGCCAGATTCCGCGCAGGCAACGATCACGTACTACTTCAAGGACGGCCGTGTCGTACGAGAGCGGACCGGCTACGGGCTGGTCAACGAGAGAGGACGTCTCAAGATCAACAGCTCGACCGTGCTCAGTAGCGTGACGCTGTAGATCCATCACCAGCGCGAGTCGGAATCTGTGCGAGCAGATCCTTGACAGCCCTGGCCACGGCATCGGGCCGAGCCATGGGGATCGTCGGATGGGAAGCGTCTGACAACGAGCGGTGTTGTCCGTGCGGGGCGGCAGCTGCGATGGCATCGAACAGTCGTTCACTACCGCGGATCTGCTCGCGGATTAGTTCCTCAGGCTGAAACATCATTTGCGACGGGTCGACCTCGGTGCCGCTGAGCACAATCAAGGGCACGTCGGGCCTAGCGCCGCCGTTGCGGAGATCGTCGAGGTCGTCGAGCAGTCGGCCGCCCTCCTGGATGCCGGTGAGAAGTCGTTCAGGGCTCAGTCGCTTGTCGATGAGCTGACTACGGACGGAGGCGGGGAAGCCCGCCAGCATGGTTTCGAAGTAGGCGCGGATCTGGCCCAGCAGTTCGTCGCTGAGCGCCGGCAGTTCGATCTCCCCCGACGGGTTCGACGCTAATCGCAGATGTTCGGGCTGGTAGAGGTCCCAATCCTCGTGAGCTGGGTCTAACAGCAACAGGCCGACGACCTCACCTGGGAAACGCTGGGCAAATCGCTGAACATAGACGCCGCCGAGCGAGTGGCCCACGAGCAGGTAGGGCGGCGGAAAGCCAGCCACTCGCAGCAAAGCGCGCAACTCATCGGTAACTTCGTCGGCCGATCGCGGGAGGTCGGCGTCGTCGCTCCAGCCGGTGCCGGCACGGTCGTAGAGCACTGACGTCGTGAGCTGAGCGATCTGCTCGTGGACGAGCAGGAAGTCCAGTCCGACCGAACCGCCACCGGGGACGAACACCGTAGCGGGCTCGCCGTCGCCGGAGCGGTGCATCCATAGCTTGCGCTCTCCGACGGCCACGCGATGCCCGACCGGGGCATCCGTCTCTTGTCTCACAAATGAGAAAGGTATCGGCTATGAGACCATACGTCAATGCGGATCACTGAGCTCATCCTGCACCCCATTCGAATACGGATCGTGCAGGCAG
Organism: Actinomycetota bacterium; assembly: GCA_046735615.1. Taxonomy (GTDB): domain Bacteria; phylum Actinomycetota; class Actinomycetes; order Propionibacteriales; family Propionibacteriaceae; genus Microlunatus. Next base: position 4,817 of record JBKPTR010000306.1, on the reverse strand, counting down.
CGATGGATGGGTCGGCGATCACGACGTCCGAGCTGTGCGCGAGCATGCCTGACGTCTCGAAAGCCACGATGTACCGCCAGGTCGCGCTGTTGGTCGAGGGCGGGCTGTTGAAGGTTGTGGGCGAGGAACGGGTACGGGGCGCGGTCGAGCGGTCCTACCGCTTGGAGCACACGCGGGCGGTCTTGACCGACGCTGAGGTGGCGGCCATGAGCACCGAGGACCACCGGCGCGGCTTCGCCGCCGCAGTCACGTCGCTACTGGCCGAGTTCGAGGTCTACCTCGATCGGGAGGGGGCGGACCCGTTGACCGACGGAGTGTCCTACCGGCAGTTCGTGTTGTGGCTCAGCCAAGCCGAGAAGGCAGAGCTGATCGAGGAAGTATTTGCGGCTATCCGCGCCCGATCGGGCGCGGGCCCGACATCTGGGCGTGAGCGGCACCTGGTCAGCACGATCCTCTTTCCCGCCCACCCTCGCCACTGACGTGGCTATGTTGTTTCGCGGGAAGCGCTGCCAGTGTGACGCAGCACTGGTTCTCACCGGGTTCGAGACGGGCGTCGAGCAGATCAGGCGCGATGGAGTCAACGAACGCGCTGAGCAGGGAATGGTTCAGTCGACAGACCAGGCCGGTGTGGCCGACGGCGAGCGCGTGAAACGGGCAGTTCGCCATCACGACGGTGCGATCGATGCGGCGAGGCTCGTAGGCGCGCTCGGCGAGCATGCGGACGGCGAGGTCGAGAGCCGCATCCGCCGACGGCGGGCGATCACTGGCACCGGCGGCGATAGCGGCCCCGCGCGCGGCCGCGGCGTTACTCAGTGCTTCCAGGATTGGTGTACCAGTACGCGCTGAGTCGGAGATGGCGTCGGCCATGATGTGACCGGCTAGCTCGTAGTCCCGGGCGGGAACGGCCACGGCGAATTCACTGCGGCCCCGGCGGTATCGCTTTGAGGGCCGTCCGGCACCCGGCCCGGCGCGTCCAGTCAGCCGAACGTAGTCGGCCTCAAGCAGCCCCTCGGCCTCCAACCGGTCCAGGTGAAACTTCGCTTTATGGCGGGCGACGCCAACCGCATGTGCCGCCTGATCACGGGTCACTGGTTGGTCTTGTGAGCAGACGAACTGGTACAGCTGTCGACGAACGGGGTCGGCCAGCACGCCTATACCTACGACGTTCCGGTCGAAGTTCTTCACGACGCGCCTTTCCTAACGGACAGATGTCTTGACGATAGATGACCTCAGGTCTAACGTCGATTTCAGTCTCCGATAGAAGTCTCGTCGCCGAAAGAGGGCCGCCCGATGTCGATAGCTGCTCTGATCACCTGGGTCATCACCGCAGGGTTCGGGTTTTTCATGCTGATCCGCTGGGCAACGCGTGGAGGTGTGCGCAAGGTTGAGGGAGCCGAGACCCACCTTCCACCAGTCCGGGTCTTTACGCATTTCGGGCTGGCCGCTGCCGGTCTGATTGTGTGGATCATCTACCTCGTCACCGACAGCACGCTGTTGGCCTGGATCGCGGTCGCCGACCTCGTCTTGGTTGCCATCATCGGCGTGGTGATGGTCAGACAGTGGGCAAAGGACGGTCGAGCCGCTATGGCCGCGGCCACGGCTGGCGCTGCACAGTCCAGTGGGCGCGGGCCTGACCTCGCCGAGCAGCACATTCCCCGCCCGCCGGTCGTGCTACACGGAATCTTCGCAGTCAGCACACTCGTCCTCGTGCTGCTCACCGCACTCGGCATCGGCGGAAGCTGAGACGTAGCGGCGAGGCTACCTCACCAGGGGTGCTATCCCAGATCGCTGAGCAAGGCAGCGCAGGCGGCCTCACATCGGCGGCAAGTCTCCGCACAGATCCGGCAGTGCTCGTGCATGTCGGCGTGGCTCGCACAGTCGTTGCCGCAGACGCGACAAGCAATACGGCAGGCTTCCAGGAGCGCCTCGGTGAGGCTGGCGTCGGAACCGGTCCGGCGGGACAGGATGGTGCCGGTTGTGGCGCAGATCGCCGCGCAGTCGAGGTCGGTACGAATGCAGTGCACCAGATCGACGACCATCTCTTCAGCGAGACAGGCGTCCGCGCATGCCGTGCAGACCTGCGCGCAGTCGAAGCACGCCTCGATGCATTCGGCGAGCTTTGATTGATCAAGCCAAGCCAAGCTCTTCGGGTAGGACCCCAACATCTCCGCTACATGCGTCATCTTGATCTCCTTTCGATGATCGATCTTCTCAGCCAACGTCGCATGACCCTTTGGGGGCTCAGCCGGTCCTCACCTGTGTGGCTGTCACCGCTTCAGCCGTTCGGATAGCTGTAGCACCGTTACCACACCTCAACCGTCACTACCAAGACCGATAGGGAGCCCAGCATGTCGATCGTCGTCACCGGCGCCACCGGCCATTTCGGACGCCTCACTGTCGAAGCGTTACGACGCCGAGGCTTCCCAGCTGAGCAGATCATCGCTACCGGTCGCCGCATCGAGGCGTTGGGCGACCTCGCTGACCAAGGCATTTCCGTACGCCGCGCCGACTACTCCGACGGGGCGTCCCTCCGTGAGGCATTCGACGGCGCCACTCGACTTCTCCTCGTGTCCGGCACCGAAGGAGGGCAGCGCATCAGACAGCACACCAATGTGATCACCGCCGCGAAAGCCGCGGGCGCGCAGTTGATCGCTTACACGAGCATCGCCCATGCCCCCACCTCGACGCTGCTCATCGGCCAATAGCACCGAGCCACTGAAGCCGCGCTCGCCGACTCCGGCGTTCCGCACGTCCTGCTTCGCACTAGTTGGTACATCGACAACTACACCGCCCAGCTTCCCGCGTCCCTCCAGCACGGGATTGTCGGTGCCGCCGCCGACGGTCCGATCAGTGGCGCGACCCGCGCCGACTACGCAGAGGCGGCTGCGGCTGTTCTTGCCGAGAACGGCCACACCGGCGCGATCTACGAGCTCGGCGGGCCTGCCTTCACCATGCCGGAGTTAGCCGATGTTGTTTCCACGGTGACCGGACAAACCGTGACCTATAGCGACCTGTCAGTGCAGGACTACCAGGCATTCCTGGTCAGAGCCGGGCTGCCGGAACCAGCAGCGGATTCGATTGCTGACCTTGACCGCGCTGTCGCCGCGGGCGAACTCTACGTCGACACCGGACATCGAGAGGCTGCTTGGGCGGCCAGCTACGCCGCTCCAGACGGCCGTAAGCGCCGCCGTGCAAGATCTCAGATGTATGCATCGACCACCCCCGATGAGTCCGGTCGGAAGGTGGGGTCTAATCAGAAGGACATGCAACAGGACCTGCAACCGATGATCAACTGAGGAGTAAACCGTGACCACGACCGATTGGACAACCGACATCAGAGGCACCGGCCGGTACGCCGAAGTCAACGGCATCAATCTCTATTACGAAACCATGGGGACCGGACGGCCGCTGGTCTTGCTGCACGGCGGACTGGGATCGGGTGAGATGTTCGGGCCGGTTCGTCCCGCTCTCGCGGAACACCACCAAGTCGTCGCCGTCGACCTGCAGGGGCACGGCCGCACCGCCGACATTGATCGACCGATCGACATCCGGCTGATGGCCGATGACATCGCTGCGCTTATTGATCACCTAGAGCTTGAGAGGCCGGACCTCGTCGGCTACTCCCTCGGCGGCGGGGTGGCGCTGCACACAGCGGTGAAGTACCCGGACAGGGTCGGCCGGCTCGTCGTTGCCTCAGCGCACATCTGGCGCGACGCGATCCCGCCCGAGATGCTCGCGCAGCAGGCTCAAGTGAACGCGGCTGCGGCCGAATCCATAAAGGACACGCCGATGTACCAGCTATACCAGAAGGTCGCGCCGCGTCCGGAGGACTTCCCTCGGCTGTTGGACAAGATGGGCGAGTCGATGGCGCAGGACTTCAACTTCTCCGAGGAGGTTCGTGGTCTCCAGGTGCCGACGCTGATCGTCGCAGCCGACGCCGACATGGCACCACCCAGCCACTACGTCGAGATGTTCAAGTTGCTTGATGGTGGTCTCCGCGACGGTGGATGGATGGGCGAGGGTCGACCCAAGGGTGGTCACGCACTCGCGATCTTGCCGGGCTTGACCCACTACAACCTTGGCAGTTCGCCGCTCTTCGCCACCGTCATCCTGGCTTTCCTTGACGATCAAGAAAGCTGAGATCTGCAGACCGCACAGGCGTCTCAGCCGCGGCGGTCTGGGCGTCCGAGAGCGTCGCAACGTCTCCCGGCCCATCTGAGGTAGCCGGAGACCTCGCCAGTGAACGGCGTCAGGCTTTCGTCACGCCTCGCTACCGTGTCGGTCGCTTCCGATTGCGGGCCAGCTGATCGCGAAGGCGTTGGTTCTCCTCCTCGAGTTCCAGCACCATGGGGATGCCGGCCAGATTCAGTCCTTGGGTGAGTAGCGCCTGAATGCGTCTCAGTCTGGCGACGTCATCACTGCTATAGAGCCGGGTGCCACCCGCTGTACGGGCCGGGTCGAGCAGGCCAGCCTTCTCGTACGCCCGGAGGTTTTGCACGCCTGTGCCTACCAGGTCGGAGGTGACGGCGATCCCGTAGACGCCGCGCGAGTCCGGCGGTCGGCCCGGGCCGACATTGCGGTCGCGCATCGTCATCCCGTTCTCTTGTACTTCTTGGCTTTCTTGTTTCAAGCTTGACTCCGAATTAGCGATGATGCTATATCAGATCTATAGTCATCGCTATAGATAAGCGTTGATGTAAGCATCACACTTTCGACTTGTTCAGATCTCAGGAGGTGACTCATGGTGTTGATGCGTACCGATCCATTCCGTGAGCTGGACCGGCTGAGCCAGCAGGTCTTCGGGACCGCGGCGCGAC
>JBKPTR010000305.1:0-4951 GCA_046735615.1 Actinomycetota bacterium | reverse complement strand
GACACCGTCAAGGATTCATCGGTGATCATCGCCTGCAACGCGGCGCCCGCGCGCTGCTCCGTGGCGGCGATGGTGGCATCTCGTTCCCCAAGCGCAATCAACACCTCGAGAGCCAGCTTCTCCAGGCGCCGGTCACGCTCGGCCCCTTCACGACGACGCCTCGCATGCACCTCGGATGCTGCCAGCCTCGCTTCCTGCCTCAATGTCTGCTTGCCCATACCTGCTTCCCCGTCGACAGAGACCCGCATTCCCTACGGCTTTTCCGGCTGGCCGAGCGGTCATCTCAGTAGAGGCCGACGAAACCCTGCTGTGGTGATCGTCCGCTGGCCGAGTAAACCCCACCGTGCTTCACCCCAGACGGTTCCCTGATACGGCAGCCACAGCTACGAAGCTGTTCGCCGAAGCCGCCACACGGCTGGCAGCGATCAAGCGAGAGCGTCGATTCTGAACCGCCTCGCCTTCGCGTGTTCCACATGGCTCAGGCGTGTGGGTCGAGTCGGGCGCCAGCTCTCACGAGGCGCTGTAGGAGCAACGTCCACTTGCTTGCGGCAGGCGGCGGCCATTGTCCAGCGACCTGGCTGAAGACGGTGAGCGCGTTATAACGCTCCATGCTGAGGAGTTCGCGATTAAGCAGTTCAGTGAGGAGGTCACGGTCTCTCAACCAGTCGGGCCAGGCCTCACACCGTCCATAAGACTGTTCGTAGGCCGCGACGTTCCTCAATGCGTCCTCCACTCTGTCGGCAAACAGCAGATTGGCCCAACTGTTTGCTTCAGCGTTGATCTCGTCCCACCGTCCTTGAGGGTTGGTCAGCAGGCCGGCCCGAAAGAGCAGACGCAGGTAGACACGAGCCGTCTTTCCCAGCCATTGCTGCGGCGGCAACTCCCACGGCCCGTCGTAGCGCGTCGTGTGTACCAAAGCCACCGGGAAGCCGGCGGCCTTTATGGCTACAGTCCGGTGATTGCCGTTCTCCGCAATCTCATGGAGAAGCCCGTGAGGTGCCGACACCGTCGATAAGCGGAACTCGTCCCCGAGGATCCTTGCCATACCGTACGGATCTCCTTGCTCGGTGATCAGATTCGACGCCAGCTGCGCAAGGCCCTCAACGGTGAAGTGATACGGAAAATCATCGCCGGTGGTGAACCATATGTCGGCCGGGCGGACCCAGGCATACCCAGAAGTTTCCTTTAGCCCGCAATAGCCGCGCTCGAAACTGCAGCTTGGTTGCTCAAGCAGATTGCGCACTGCCGCCAGCATCGACGGTCGTGAAGGTGCAGCCCGTTGGCAATGCCGACGCCAAAGCTTCAACGCACCACGGTGGCCGGGCTCATCCTCAACTGGAATCAGACCATCTCGTTTCAGCAGAGTCTCAGCGCGCTCCACGTCGGCGTGGGTTGCCGTCAGCTGAGGGCCGTAGAGCTCGCGTGCGGTCCACATGGCGTGACGATCTCCCTCGGAGTGACGTTGTGCAGCCGAGAATCAAGCGCGATGGATCCTCCGAGGCTCCCCCAGCAAGGACTCCAGGGCAGACCGCAGACGCTAAGAACTCCCGCGCCAGTTGCAACGGCGGGTGACACGATGTCGATCAAGTATCAGGACTGGAGGGCACTTCCCGGCGGCCCTCGTCCCGTCGAATGCGTCGTTCGAGGCTGCTCTGGACCCGGTGAAGTTTCTCAAGCGCATCGGCGAGGGAGGCTGGCCTAGCGGTGAGTGAACATCCCGACTGCAAGCCAAGCGGCGGCCATGGTCTACACAGGCTCGGCGAGGCCCAGCTGGGACAGGAACTCCATCTGGTCGAGGTAGAACCTGTGGTTCGTGATGACGCCGTCCTTCACCGTGGCAACGTCACACTCGCGGACACGAATCTGCTTGCCTGTGGCGGGGATGGAGTACCCATCGCCGGTCTCAATCGGGCCGCTGTTCGTCCCAGTGAAGTACCCCTCGTCGATCGCGGTGTCCGCGGTCTCGTGCTGATGGAGCACTTCAAACCCACCCTCCGGGAAGGCGGTCGAGAAGCCCGCGAAATAGGCGACGATTGCCTGGCGGCCGGTAATCGTCCCCTGGTCGGGGGTCACTACCTCCGCATCCTCGGCGTATACACTTCCCAGCTCCTCGAAATTGTTGCTCAACGCCGCTTTCGTGGCGCGGTCCATCGCCTCGCGTGCCTGACCCATCGCAGCCCCTTTCCGGTGCAGTTGCCAGCATGCTATTCATGGGACATCGGCGCAGCACCGGCGCTTTTGCAAAGAGCCACCATGCAGCCGTTACCTGAGCTTCGCCAGAGATGACAGCGGTCGGCGTTGGCGCAGGTGACCGCGCGGAGCAGCTCGTTCTCATGCCAGGTGCACGCGTTGGCCAAACACGGTCGGGTCTGCAGCTAACTGGAGGGTCCTTCACCCAGTACCTGATCGCGTCGTACGCATCGATCGAGCCTGCGCTGCAGCCCCGTGAAGCTCTTCGAGGGCATCTGCGAGGGAGGCCGCGATATCGGTAGCCGACTTTCTGTCCAACCCCTCTGCCTGGATCAGGCGAGCACTGGTAGTCGCATTCCGGAGGGAGCGTTTAAGGTTCCGAGTGGTCTGAGCGCGGTTGTGCGAGCTCTTCACTATGCGTCGCGGCGGCCCTCCCGCTCACCCGGCCCCCACACAGGCTCCGACCCTGAGCTTAGAGGTTGGCCGCACGCTTAACGTCCACGCCGCCACCGTAACGAGTCTCAGCCGGATCGGCTCCCACCGAATCGTGATGCTTTGCCGGGTTCCTGCACAGGAGTGCAGCTTCGCTCATTTCTAGCCATGCTCTGGCATCTCAGCTTTGCGAGCGGAGTCCAGCCGGGCTGGACTCGATCAGCACATGTCAGAGGTCTCTGTCAACAGGCGATGACGCTGAACGGTGTAGTGAAATCCTCGTCGCCCAAGACGGGGTTGTGGATGCTCGTTTTGATCTCGTGGCCGCCGAGCGAAAGCGACCCCGGCGCGAGAAACGCCCCGAACGTCACTGCCCAGAGCGGGTTCTCGGAGAAGTCTGGGAACGGGTGCTGCAGCTTCTTGATCGCGGTGCGCTCAGTCTGGAGCGGGACACCGTCCAGCGCGTACTGAACGTCCACCGTCGACAGTAGTTGGCGCTCGCTATCGAAGATGCCGAGCGTGATGACGTGCCAGCCTTGTTGGCAGTACTCCAGGTCGGGCTCGCCGGGATAGATCCGGGCGCTGTTTGGTGCCGGAATGGCGGGCCCTCCAGGGGCGCCGTTGGCCTCGGGATTGTGCGTGCGGATCGCGAATCCTCCGGTGAAGTTCGACTGGAAAGCAGCGTTCGCCTCGCCGCGCGTTGGGCCAGCGGGGGGTGCCGCGTACGCGAGCGTGCTACCGAGCAGCACCAACCCGGCAACGGCCGCCACGACAGCCAACGATGTGCGTATCCTCTTCATACCTCTCCTTGACATCGTTAGACGGCTGGCATGACCTCGCCTGGCTGGAGGCCCGACTGCGGCTGGCGGACCACCGCGCGAGCGAGAACCCCATCTCACGCCGAGCGAGGACCAGCTGGCCAACACACCAACCCAGACACTGCCGGCCGACCGGGAGATTATCAGCGTGATAGGCCAGCGGGCGAGAAATGAGAACCTTAGCAACCGGGAGTGCCAGCAAAAGCCTGCCCGGATCCACTACAGCGAGGGCCACGACGCACTGTTGGTCGTGGCTCCGAGCACCCGGCGGGTCAGACGTTGCTCGGGAGGCATTCCCGCCAGCCACCCAGGACGCGGAGCCCGCTCCCGGAACGGGCCGCGACCGATGAGTCCCTGGCCTTCCAGCAGGCCCAGAGCGGGGGCGATATCACCCACCGTGAACTGGATCTCACCCTCGGACAAGCAGCCTCGAAGCTCGCGTTCGAAGTCATAGCAACCACGGCCGGGGTGATCCATGGACCGCAGAATGGCCGATGCGAGCTTGCACGAGCGTGCGGCTGTCGGCTGCCTAGAAATTGGCTCTCTTAGGCCAAGACGGCTCTGCCCAACGCCCGAAATGGTCGCCAGCCGGACGTTCTACGGCCGACTGCAGCTCCTCGGGTCCATGGCCACCGTCCTCACCGCTCCTCCGAGTGGCGGTCTACTCACCTGAACTGCGGCAAAGTGTGCGGTCCGTCCGCAACAAGGTGTCCGGCGTGAGCCGGCTGCTCTCCCCGCGAGCATATGAGACGTCGACTGACGGACGATTTTTGAGACGGCACGCTCGGCGGCAGAGCGGTTCGCTTCCGGTTCAGTCCGATGATGGTCCGACGCGGCCGACGTCCGCAGGCCCGTCTCCGATGTCACAGATTGTCGGGCTGTCTCGTCTAGGTGACGAGAGCCAGTACCGGATGAGGAGCGTGAGGTTGTGCGAGTGTTTGTGGCAGGTGGGGCCGGGGTTATCGGGCGTCGTCTGGTACCGCAACTGGTGGCCCGAGGCCATCAGGTGACCGCGACGACGACGAGCGTGGCCAGGTTGCGGCTGCTGGAGCAACTGGGCGCAGACGGCGTCGTGATTGACGGGCTCGATGCGGTGTCGGTCAAGGAGGCGGTGGCCTCGGCCCGGCCGGATGCCATCGTGCACGAGATGACAGCGCTTTCCGTGGCGCACAACGGCAAGCCCAACTTCAGGCACCCCGAGCGGCTCGCCGCCACCACCAACCGGCTACGCACCGAGGCAACCGACCACCTGCTGGCCGCCGCCCAGGCGACCGGCGTCTCGCACGTCGTCGCGCAGAGCGTCGCCACCTGGACCGAAGGTCCCGATGGTGGACGGGTGAGCGAGGAGGACCCGCTGCCGTCCGAGGAGGTAGGGCCGAAGATGCGCGGCATGGTTGAGGCGCTCCGCCGGGTCGAAGACGTTGTCGGCAAGTCTGGTGGCGCAGCCCTGCGATACGGTGCGTTCTACGGGCCGGGCGCCAACGACGACCTCCTTGAGCTCGTGCGAAAGC
>JBKPTR010000304.1:0-15421 GCA_046735615.1 Actinomycetota bacterium | reverse complement strand
TGGGCGACCCGACGTACGTGGCGCTTGGGCTCCTCGTGGAGGGGCTGGCTGAAATCCGGCGCGGCCGCCTGCGTGAGGGATTCGGCCTGCTGGACGAAGCGATGCTGCCGGTGCTCGCGGATACGGTGGCGCGCGAACTTGCCGGCAATATCTACTGCACGATCATTGCGATCTGCGAGGACATCGTCGACATCGCCCGAGCCCGGCAATGGACGGCGGCGACCGAGCGTTGGCTTGAGTCGTTCACCGACGCCGTGATGTTCCAGGGCGTTTGCCGCGCCCACCGCGTGCACCTGCTGGCCACGGACGGCGACTGGGACCGGGCCGAGGCCGAGGCCCGACAGGTGGTGGCCGAGCTGGCCGATCTCAACAACGATGCGATCGCCGAAGCGGAGTACCAGCTTGGGGAGACCTATCGGCTCCGCGGTCGCGCTGAGGACGCCCGGGCCGCGTACGACCTGGCGGCCGCCCGGGGGCGCGATCCGCAGCCTGGCGCCGCGTTTCTGGAATTCGCGAGCGACCGTATCGATCGCGCATGGGCAGAAATCACGGCAGCGGTGGCGGCGTACTCGGCCCACCCGTTCCGATGCGCGCCGATGCTGCGGGCCCAGGTGGAGATTGGCCTGGCGGCGGGCCACGTGACGGCGGCGACGTCGGCGTACGAACGGCTGCGACGGATCAGCGAGACCTACTCGACCCCGGGCTTTCGTGCCTGGGCGGACCAGGCCCACGGTGCGGTCTTGGTCGCGGCCGGCGACCCATCAGCTGCACTCGCTCCGTTGCAGGCCGCCGCAGCGGCGTACTACCAGATGCGGGCTCCATACGACGCAGCGTGCGTCGAGCTGCTCCTCGCGGAGGCGCACCGCATGTGCGGCGATCAGGGCGAGGCCGAGACGCATGGCGATGCCGCCGGTGCACTCTTTGCAAGGCTCGGCCTGTCCCCGCCTGCGAGCGCCCAGACGCACATACCCCTGCCCGCCGGGCTCACCAACCGGGAGGCCGAGGTGCTCCGCCTGGTCGCTGGCGGGGTCTCAAATCGGGAGGTAGGCGACAGGCTGTTTATCAGCGAGGCCACTGTTCGCCGGCACCTCGCCAACATCTTCCGGAAGCTCGATGTCAACTCACGCACAGCGGCCTCGGCTTGGGCCCATGAGAGTGGGCTTCTCCGATAGCGCGTACACCATTTGGACCAATCGGGCGCCGAAGGTGTCGCGTTCCGGTCGATGCGGCCCGCAGGGCTTTCTTTTAGCGTGCATGGCGTGCGGGGCGACGGGCCCTGGCGGTAAGCAAGGAGGACGGGATGACAGCACTGGAGGAGCGGGAGACCGCACTCGACGAGGTCGCGCTGGAGGCGTTCGCGGATCGCATGATCGGCGTGCTCAATGACGCGTGTATTGCATTGCTGATCAGCATCGGACATCAGACCGGGCTATTCAGCACGCTGGCCGCGATCAGTCCGGCGACGTCGGTACGGGTCGCGGAGGTCGGTCGGCTGAACGAACGCTACGTGCGGGAGTGGCTGAACGCGATGACCACCGCACGGTTCGTGCTCTACGACCCGCAGTCGCGCAGATACCACCTGCCACGCGAGCACGCCGCGTGGCTGGTCGACGGAGCCGGCCCGGACAACCTGGCCCGGATCATGACGTTCCTGGCGATGATGGCTGAGGTCGAACAAGGCATTGTCCGGTGCTTCCGCGAGGGCGGTGGCCTGTCGTACGACGCGTACTCGAGGTTTCACGCGGTGATGGGCGAAGACAGCGCCGCAGTGGTCGACGCAACGCTGCTCAATCGGACCGTGCCCCTCGTGGAGGGCCTCGACGCCCGGCTGCGGGCGGGTGTCGACGTCGCCGACATCGGCTGCGGCAGCGGACATGCGATCAACGTGCTGGCGCGGGCGTACCCGGCCAGCAGGTTCACTGGGTTCGACTTCTCCGAGCAGGCCATTGCCACCGGCCGCGCCGAGGCTAAGGCGTGGGGATTGACCAATGCGACGTTCGAGCTCTGCGATGTGGCGATCCTCGACCGGCCGAACGCCTTCGACGTGATCACCGCCTTCGACGCAATCCACGATCAAGCACACCCTGCCCACGTGCTGGCCGCGATCTCCCGGGCGCTGCGGCCCGGCGGCACCTTCCTCATGGTCGACATCCGCGCCGCCAGTGCGGTTGAGGACAACCTCGACCTGCCGTGGGCGCCTTTCCTCTACACCGTGTCGACCATGCACTGCATGTCCGTGTCGCTCGGCCTCGATGGCGACGGCCTCGGGACGGTGTGGGGCGAGCAAGTCGCGACGCGGATGCTGCACGAGGCCGGCTTCACCGATGTCGCGATCCACACCGTCGACGGCGACCCGTTCAACAGCTTTTACGTCGCGCGCACCAGCTGAAGGGATCGTCCGCGCGGCGTTCATGATGGAGGTATGACCAGCAGCCCTGGTCAGCGGCACCCCATTCGACGAGCGGTGATCGTGATCATCGCGGCGGTCAGCATCAGTGCGGTCGCCGCCTTGATCATGATCTGGATCGCCGGCCTGTCGGGTTCGCTGCTGTGGTCGGTGATTGCTGGCCTGCTGATCACGTTGTTGCTGTCCTTGATCATTGGACTGCTGCTGCGACGCGACGTCCTCGGACCACTCATGATCTTCGGGCTGGCGCTGCTGCTCAGCCTGAGCTGGCTCTATCCAGGCTCCGGCGGTTTGCGTCCGGACCCTGTGGCGGGAATCGAGTGGATCACCCGGCCAGACGGGTCTCGATTGGCGGTGCACGTCACGCGCGCTGCTGCGGCGACCCAGCCGCCCATGATCGCTGTGCACGGTGGACCAGGCGTGGCCGACATGGCTCACGATGCGCCCGCCTTCGCAGCATTGGCGACTGACCGAGACGTCTACGTCTATGACCGAATCGGCACGGGATCGTCCACCCGGCTGGACGATCCCACTCGTTACACCACAGAACGGGCGGTCCAGGACCTGGAGGCGGTACGGGTCCACACCGGCGCGTCGCAAGTCGTGCTGCATGGGCATTCCTGGGGCGGCCTGTTCGTGGTGGCCTACGCACAGCAGCATCCCGATCATGTGGCGGCCCTGGTGCTCAGTGCACCCGGCGATCTGCCCTTCGGGGGAGCGCAGCCTGTGTCGGGCGATCTGACCACCCGCCTCGATGGTGTCCAGAAAGCCCGGCTCTATCTGCAGCTGATGCGGCCGCGAAACCTCTTTGCGTACGCCTTGACTTCAACGGACGCCCGGGTCGCGCACAAGCTTGCCGGAGATCGAGAGATGGATCGGCGATTTGCACCCATCTATCGCACGTCGACGCCGGCGCTGTTCTGCGACGAGCGCCTCGCGGACCGAGTGGGAACTAACGGACTTGGTTACTACGCCCATTACGTGCCACAACTGCATCCAGATCCAGGAGACGAACCTCTGGATCCCCGAAGGCTCGCCATGATCAAAGCTCCGGTGCTGGTGATCAAACCAGCCTGCGACTATATGCCCTGGTCCAGCATCGCCGCCTATCAACGCGCCTTTCCGCAGGCGAAGTTCGTCATGGTGCCCGGTGCCGGCCACGTCGCCTACCTGGAGCAGCCAGCGCTGTACATCGGCCTCGTCCACACTTTTCTCACTGGCCGGCAATTGCCGCTGCCAACCACTGACGTGACGACCATCTCTGAGGGCTACCGAGGCACCCGGTGACTCCAAGTCGGCTGCTCGCCTGCGACCCTCCCGCTTGACGGTGTATACCCGTGGCCATGAACTCTGAAAAAGACGTCGACCCGGATCTCCCTGACCCGGAGGCCGCCGATCCCGACGCCGAAGCGCTGCAACGCTCCCAGGACGCTATCGACGAGGGCCGGAACGCTGCGCAGGAAGCGCTGAAGGACAATCCGTCGGACACCGCCGACCAGACCGAGCAGCTGGAGCCGGAAGCCTAGAAGTCGCCGTCGCGGACGTACGGATAGCTCCACAGAATCACCTGGAGCAGGACGGCCTTGACCCACGCCTGGTGCATGGCCTCCACCTCTTCGGGCGTGGCCCCGCCGTCGGCCAGAAATGGCTTCAACGTGGTCGTGATGGGAACGAGCAGGGCGAGGACGTAGCGTAGGGGAATGTGGTCGGCGGCTTGGACGCCGTCGGTGCGGTTCTTGCCCATGCGGGTGTGGCGCAGGCCGATTTCATGCTGGTAGTCCAGCCATGCTTGGTCGAACTCGGCGCGGGCGGTGTCGAGAATCCAGCGGCCAAACCGATGCCGCACGGCGGCCAGGTACTCCTGGTTGGGTTGGCCGTCGGGTCCTGTGAATGCGGCGAGCAGGTGGGGGTTGGCGCCGACGAAGCCGTACCAGACGTCGAGGATGGCCTCGACCTGGGGCGCCAACACGTCACCGGAGCGACGCAGCGCGCCCAGATCGTCCTCGCCCAGTAGCAGCGTTGTCTGCAGCAGCTCCAGCTCGTCCAGGCTGACTGGCGAGCGGGACACCGCGTCGGTTCCATACGTGTAGCCGGGGATGTCGGTCTGGATCATGAGATACTCCTCGGGTCGGCTGCGGTCGGGGCTCGGAAGGCCTGCCAGGCGTGGGCAGCCTGGTCGGCGGGGGCGGTTCGGAAATCGGGGCAGTCCAGGCGGAGCTCGCCGTCGCCAAAAGGCGCATCGACGAATGCGCAGTGATGCGGGTGCACTGGATTGTCGTGCTGAAAGGGCCGGAAGAAGCGGCAGGACACACACATGCGGGCCACCGGGATGCGGCCCTTCTCCTGAAGCGTGCGAATCATTGCGACCAGGGCTCGCAGGAAGGTGGCCTGCTCGGCGGTCGAGAGCTCGCCGACCGCCTCCAGGAGAAAGTCCGGCCAGGCCGCCGCGGCAGCCGCCTCACGGACGCCAATCGAGGTGAGCAGGACGACGACCCCCCGGCCGTCGCCCGCGGTCGGTTCTTTGGTGACAAGGCCTTTGCGATGCAGGGCAGTGACACTGTCGGAGGTGGTGGCGGCAGTGACGCCGAGCTGTTCCGCCAGCGCGCGCAGGCGCAGACCCTCCGGATTGGCCCGTAGCAGCGCCAGTACCTGGCCTTGAGTCGGGGTCAGACCGCGGCCGCCGGCCTCCGCCCAGGCCTGCTGCTTGAGGGCAATGCCGATCTTGGCCAGCCCGATCGTCACCCGCCTGTCGAGCGGTTCATCGGGCGGCAGAGGATCATCGGCCGCCATGGACTCACTCTATAGGACTCCTAACGATCTGGCGAGCTTGCGCGATGAGCCGCTGGAGGAATGTAGCCGGGTCAGCCCAGTGCCAGATCCAACCGCACACCGAGCAGCCGCACGGGACGGTTGATGTGGAAGCGCGCCAGCACTGCCCGCGCACCCGCCTCGACGATCTTCGGGTCGGTTGTCACCTCCGGCAACTTGCCGGTCTTCACTTGAGTGAAGAAGGACCGAGTGCGGACAGTCACACCGACGTGGGTTGCCTGCCGCCCATCGGCTTTGACCTCCTCGCACAACTCGCGGGCCATCGCCGCAACCTTGTCGCCGATGACATCAGGGTCAGTGATGTCGGTGGGAAATGTCACTTGGCGGCTCTTTGACCGGGCCAGCCACGGCTCGGTAGTGATGGTCCGTGAGGATCCGCCGCGGGCCAATACCCGGAGCCGAGGGCCGATGGTTGGCCCGAACCAGGCGGCCAGATCGTCCCGATCCGCCAGGGCCAGATCGGTGACAGTGCGCACGTCGTGCGCCGCCAGTCGGGCCGCCGTTCGCTTGCCGATACCCCACAGTTCGACTGGTTCGCACTCGCCCATCACCGGTATCCAGTTGCTCGAGTCGAGCCGGTAGATGTGCTCGGGCGCCGTCTTGGCGAACCGCGTCGCCATCTTGGCCCGCTCCTTGGTGTCGCCGATGCCGACGGCACAAGTCAGACCTGTGCGATCCTGCACCGCGGTACGGACTGCTTGACCTAACTCCTGAGGGTCGTCGCAGCGGGCGCCGAGGAAGGCTTCATCCCAACCCCACACCTCAACCGGGTGTCCGAAGCTCCGTAGCACACCCATCACTTCAGCGGATGCGGCGTCGTCGGCCGGATGATCACTTGGCAGGAACACCGCGTCCGGACACTTGCGGAGCGCTCGCTGCATCGGCATCCCCGAGTACACCCCGTACGCCCGCGCCTCGTACGACGCTGTCGCGACGACCTGTCGCGGCCGGTTGGGGTCACCGTCGCCTCCGACCACCACGGGACGCCCGCGCAACTCGGGTCGTCTTCGAACCTCCACCGCCGCCAAGAAGGAATCCATGTCGACGTGCAGGAGCCACCAGGGTTGATCCCGAGTCGGGCGAGGCTCGGGGATTACCGACTGGTCCACGTGCCATCGCTCGGGCTGGGTGGCACCCGGTCGGCGACCTCGTCCGGGGCAAGCTCCTCTCTGCGCGTACACAACGCCCAGTGGTGCCCGAAGGGGTCGCGGACGATGCCGTACCGCTCGCCCCAGAACATTTCCGCCACTGGCATTTCCACAGTGGCTCCCATCTCGACGGCGTCAGCGAACGCGCCGTCAACATCCTCCAGCTCCAGCAGCAACATGACCGGCGAGCCGCCCAGCGCAGCCGGGGCAAGCGCATTCAGCTCGGCGATCTCCTCGCTGAGCAGGAGCTTGTCGGGACCCACGGCGAGCTCGACGAAGAGAACCCGCCCGTCAGGGAGGCGGTGCCGAATGAGCTCAGCGGCACCGAATGCCTCGCTGTAAAACGCCACTGCGGCATCCGCGTCGGGCACAAAGATGTGGGTGCCCAGACCGAGCGGTCGCTGGCGGGTCATGATGTCCTCCGGTTCCCGTCGAGAACTCCAGCAGAGCGAGCGGCATCCACGAGTCGCGCCATCAGCGCAGCCTCCTCACGGACAGCCCGCTCGCCAAGGGGGGTGAGCCGGTAGTAGCGACGGCGCGCGTCATGTGGTGCGTTCGGATCGTTCGTTTCGGACTCACTAACGAGATCATCGGCGACCAGCCGGGCCAGCGTCCGGTACAGCGTGCCCGGCCCAAGCCGAATCTGGCCGTCCGTGAGCTGGTCAACGAAGCCCATCACGGCATACCCGTGGCTGTGGCCCGAGGCTAATGCGAGCAAGACCTGGAAGCCGGCGGTGGTCAGCGCCGGGATACCACTTGCCGCACTCACAGCGGTAGGATACAGTCCGTATCGGATATGACCATATTGGATATATCCGGTGCGGAGCATATGCGTGAGCTTTTCGAGAGGGAGCGCTCATGATCACGCGAGTGAGCAAGATCATCTTGCCGGTGGCAGACCAACAGGCGGCGTTGGACTTCTGGACTACCGGCATGGGTTTCGAGCTAGTGCGCGACGACGCGTACGGCAACGAGCGGTGGATCGAGGTCAGGCCTCCCGATCAGGACCTGCTGCTTGTCCTCAGCCCGCAACAGGCCGAAGAACCCCGTCGTACGGTCCCGGATCGCCTACCCCACTCCGACCTATTCTTCGATTGCGCCGACATTGTGAAGACCCATGCTGAGCTGAGCGCGCGGGGAGTGAAATTCGCGCTGCCGCCAGCCCGTCAGCATTTCGGCTGGTGGGCGCTGTTCGAAGACAACGAGGGCACCCGGTACGCACTCGGCCAGTGGAGCGACGGCGCGGCCGCATCGGCATCGTGAATTCGGCAATTGATCGCGGCCGCCGGTCGGGCGCCGCCGCTCCGGTACGCTTCAGGCGACCGATGTTGATCTTCATCGCGGTGCTGATCGGTATCGTGTTGACTTTTTACGCGATGCGGATCGCGACTGATGCCCCATTCCTCGTCACCGGCACCGATACGGAACCCGAAGATTTCGAGGCACGGTACGTCGCCCATCCATGGCTGGCCTACCTGCACATGACTCCCGGCGTGCTGTACCTGCTTGGCGCACCGCTGCAACTCTCCGAACGGTTCCGCTCCAAGCACTACACGGCGCACCGCCGGTTGGGCCGGGTGCTCGCGACCGCGGCAATGATCAGCGTTGTCTTTGCCCTCGTCTTCGGGCTCCGTTTCCTGTGGGGCGGGAGCTTGGAGGGCATCGCCGCAGCTGTGCTCGGCTGCTGGTTCCTGGCCTGCCTGGTGCTCGCCGTTCGAGGCATTAGGCGCGGGAAGGTGTCCATCCATCGGCGTTGGATGATCCGCGCTTTCGCAGTCGGACTCGGCGTGGGCACCATTCGCATCTGGATCGGCCTTTCCTTGGGACAGGCTTGCTCGACTTCCACGACAGCTTCGCCGCCGCGTTCTGGATTGGACTCAGCCTCCACGTACTCGCTGCCGAGTGGTGGATCCGTACGAGACCTGACAAGACCGGCTGAACCGAACTTCCAACGAGGAAGGAATCGCTATGTCGAACGGAACGGCTAGCTCGACCGTCGCGTCGGCACGCCGATTCTTCACGCGATGAAGATCTCGATTGCGCGGATGATCGCGAACCTCACTGCCCGTGGCCGCACGCTCGGGAGCCGGTTCGCGTGGTGGAGCCGGTGGTTCCCGCCCGCAGCGACTATTGATGCCGACCGTTTCCAAGGGGACGGCGACTCGTATCCCGATCATTGGAAACAGTTCCCACACCCATGGCCCAGAGACAAGGCTGTTGGGTCGGAAGCACTCAAAGCCGCTCTGGCAGCGCTGCCCGATCCCTGGTGCCGGGTGGTGATCTTGCGGGACGTCGAGGGCCGACCGCCGGCCGAGGTGTCGGCCGCGACTGGAATCACCGCAGAACAGCAACGCGACGTGCTCAACCGGGCGCGTGAGCTGCTCCGGGAGGACATTGACAAGGCGCTCCGGAGAAACGGGGGCGAATCATGATCACGTCCGCCGCTGCGGCACCTCCCACGCTGGCCCGTCGGCTATTGCCGCTGCACATTGGCGTGGCATTGCAAGGGCTGCTCTTGTGGGTCCCTATCGAGAAGCTGTTCATGACTGACATCGGCTTCGATGCTGCGTCGGTCGGTGCGATGGCTGCCGCGTACGCCGCTGTCGTGCCGCTGTTGGAAGTGCCATCGGGAATCCTGGCCGATCGCTGGAGCCGCAGCTGGATAATGATCTTGGGTTGTGTGGCGTTAGTGATCAGCTCCTTGATCGGCGGCCTGAGCCAGAACGTGATCATGTACGTAATCGCGGCGATGATCCTCGGGGTCTACTTCGCATTCAGCTCCGGAACCGTGGACAGCATTGTTTACGACACCGTGCTTGAGGAGACGGGCTCGAATGAGCTGTACGAGAAGTGGATTGGCCGGACTCGTGCGGTGGAGAGCGCCGCTTTCGTGTTCAGCGCACTGGTCGGCGGAGTGCTCGCCCAGTACACCTCGGCACGCTTCACGTACTTCGCCACCGTTCCGCTTGTCGCGCTGGCGATCATCGGGTTCCTCCGCTTCAACGAGCCGCGGCTGCACAAGGCCGCCGAGCGGGTGAACTTGCGCAGCCACCTTGCTCTTACCTTCCGAACCATGATCACGTCACGGGCCGTGCTCCGCGTCATGTTTCTGGTAGCAGCCGCCGGGCTCCTTGCCCAAGCCGTTTTCGAGTTTGGGCCACTCTGGCTGGTAGCAGAGGCGGCCCCCGCTGCGCTCTACGGGCCGTACTGGGCGGCGTTGGTGTCGACCTTTGGCGTCGCCGGACTGCTGATCGGCAAGCTGAACCTGGAGCGCCGGCTGCTGGTGGGGGTGTTGATCATCCTTTCGTTGGCCGCGGCGCTGTTGCTGACGTGGACTAGCTCGCTGGCAGTCCTGGTGGCTGCTCAGGTGGTGCTCGGACTGGGCTTGGCGATCATCGGAATCCACGCCGGCCGGCTGTTGCACGATGCGGTGCCGTCCTCGATCAGGGCGGGTGTGTCTTCGGGTGCCGGGACACTGACATCGGTGCTGTTCCTCCCTTTCTCCCTGGTGTTTGGCTGGGTGGCGCGGGAGAACGGCATTAACTGGTCGGGGTTCATGCTGACCGGCGCCGTCGTGATCGTCGGGATGCTGCTCGTCATCAGCATCCGAGTGGGCCGCGGCACTGCGCCTGCTGAGGTGGCGGCGGCGACCGCTAAGCAGGAGGCGTTGGAAGTGACGGAGTCTACAGATGAACTCGCGTGCAAGCAGCTCGTGGAACTGGTGGCCGACTATCTCGAGGATGTGCTCTCTCCGGAAGTGAGGGCACGTTTTGAGGAGCATCTCGCCGGCTGCGACGGATGTACCACGTATCTGAGTCAGACCCAGCAGATCATCGCCGAGCTCCGGGACCTGTCGGCACAGACGCATGGTGGAGCGGGTGCACGGCTGCAGTAGCGGTGGCCGGCGGGTGTGGTGATGATGATCTTGTGCGGCGGGGGGAGAAGCCGCAGTCGATGACTTTGTGGTGCCATCCAGGCATCTCACGGACGAGGTTGCCTCGGGTGCAGGCACCTCGTCCGTTGATGTAGGTGCTCAGCGCCCTGAGTTGTTGGAGAACAGTGATGGAGGCGGCGCCAGCATTTGCGCTCTCCACGGATACGCTGAACGGATCGACGTCTTCCCAGACCGTGACACCTGGCGGTCCCGGCTGCTCAACTACGTCGACGAGCACGCGACAGAGATGGTCACCGATCTCTCCGGGCTGGTTCGAATGCCTAGCGTGTCGGGCTCGGACACTGAGATTGACATCCAGCACCTCCTATCCGATCGCATGATCACCATGGACCTCGCCGTCGACACGTGGCAGATCCCGCTCGACGAGACGCTCGCAGAGCCAGACTTCCCAGGTGTCGAGGTCGATCGCTCGGAGGCATGGGGGGTAGTCGGCCGCGTTGCGGGTCGCGGGAACGGGCCGTCCTTCATGCTCAATGCACACGTCGACGTCGTCCCACCCGGTGACCTGCGCAGCTGGGAGGGAGCAAGCCCGTTCAGCGGAAGAATCACCGGCGACGCAGTTGAGGGTCGAGGAGCGTGCGACATGAAAGCGGGACTCGTCGCCTCGCTATGGGCGGTTCGCGGCGTCACCGAGCTGAAGGTGCCCTTGCGTGGCGATCTTATGCTCGCGACGGTTGTCGGCGAGGAGGATGGCGGACTGGGAACCTACGCGCTACTGAGGCGCGGCTGGCGCGCGGACGCATGCGTGATCCCGGAACCGACATCACTCGACATCGCGCCGGCCAGCGCCGGCGCCCTCACGTTCCGCATCACCGTGCCCGGCGCAGCAACCCACGCCTCGCGCCGGCTCTCTGGGGTCAGCGCGATTGAGAAGTTCATCCCAATCTTCTCCGCTCTGCGTCGCCTCGAGAAGGAACGGAACGCCATCAAGCACTCACTCGCGATGCGATGGGAGCTGCCGATTCCCATCGAGATCGGCAAGATAGCCGCTGGCGACTGGGCATCGAATGTGCCCGACAGGCTCTACGCCGACGGCCGGATGGGAGTCGCCATCGGCGAAGACATCCCGACCGCCCGCCGAGCGCTCGAGGAGGCCGTCGGCTCCGCCTGCCAGGACGACGGTTGGCTTCGCGCCCACCCGGCGACCGTCGAATGGTGGGGCGGTCAGTTCGCATCGGGCATCACCGACGTCGACTCGGCCATCATCTCGACCGTTCAACGCTGCCACGCTGACGTCTCCAGGTCACCGCAGACGATGTGGGCGACGCCTTACGGCAGCGACCTGAGACTCATGCAAGGCATCGGCGCCGTTCCCACCATCCACTACGGACCCGGGGACGCCGGGTTCGCACACGGCCCTCGCGAGTGCGTGTCCATCAATGAGCTACTCACTGCGACCCGCGCCCTCGCATTGATCGCGATAGACCATTGCGGACTCGCCTAGCCCGCTGTGCATATCGCTAAGCTATAAGCCCCCAGACCTACACAGGATGTTCAAAAGACTACAAATGATTACTGTTGATTGCCGTACAGTACAAGCAAATTCTGGTAGTCAATTGAATCCGGATCAAAAACATCATCGTAGGTGTCGCCATTCATAAGTACGTATTCGTCTTCCGGTGTCCAAGGCCGACAGCATGTCCCATTTCGTGAATGGCAACATTTGTCTTGGCGCCGCCAGTCAGTGAGCTGGAATAATCTATATGGCCTCCAACGGTAAAGCCTCCAGACTCAATTGCATCGAAGTTACCGTCTGCTCCCACAGTACTTTCAGGAGCAACACTTACCGTTACGCAGTTTCTGTTTGGTTGGCAGGTCGGGACGAGCTTGGTATCCAGACAAGGGCTGCGGTTCCAGGCTGCAACTCCTTTTTGCATTTCGGCCACCCAATCAGGTGTTATATTCTTGGTCTCAAAGGTAATGACGACTTTGGCATTTCCATTTCGTTTCCATGGCACCTGATGATCACTCCGATCCTGGTCCTGTAACGCCACTCCTTCCGGTGCAACACAGGCATCAGCAGTCCCGCCTGATGGCTGGGGCACTGAAGAAGCCGAGCGGTGCTGCGGGGTCTTCGCGGACGAGCACGACGCCAGCATTGCCAGCGCCACAACAAGAAGGAGAGCCAACCGCCACGCTCGGCAGATCATCCGCCGACCCTACGCGAGCTCCAGAACACCTCAAGCGAGCCGGCGGCGCACACACGGACGCGGCGGACTGAAACGTAGGCTCGCGACAGCCTGTGGGCGAAGTGGCGTGCGGTAGAGCCGAACCTAGACGCGTACGCTTCGCGACGTTCGTCTCAGCCCGCCGTGGTGGTCCTAGAACCACGAGGCGATCCTGTCCGGTAAGACCGCCGGCTGTCTTTCGCGGCCAATGCGCATCCGCGCCTGCCCAAACCGTGAGGATGGCGTAGTGACTACTTACGTGGACGACCCGAGTGGAAACTGGGAGCGCCAGGGATGAAGGCATTTATCTCGGAGAAGTACGGGCCGCCTGAGATGCTTCGGATGGCGGAGGTCGAGAAGCCCGTTCCGGCCGCCGATGAAGCACTGGTGAGGGTGCTGGCGGTATCGGTCAATCCGGCGGACTGGCGTTCCATGCGTGCCAAGCCTTTCTTTTCTCGCGCCGCTCTTGGGTTGCTGCGGCCAAAACATAGGATCCCCGGCGGCGACATTGCCGGGCGAGTGGAGGCGGTGGGCGGCGATGTCACCCAGTTCAAGCCCGGCGACGAGGTCTATGCCAATCTCTTAGATCACGGCTTGGGCGGCTTTGCAGAATACGTTTCGGTGCCAGTTGAGGTCATGTCCTTGAAACCGGCAAACCTGTCCTTTGAGGAAGCGGCCGCAGTTCCGATGGCAGCGGTAACCGCACTCCAGGGCCTTCGCTACCACGGAGAAATCCAGGCCGGGCAGCGGGTGCTGATCAATGGCGCTTCCGGCGGCATCGGCACCTTCGCGGTCCAGATTGCCAAGTCATACGGCTCCGAGGTGACCGGAGTGACGAGCACCCGGAACATCGAGCTCGTCGGTTCGCTCGGCGCTGATTTCGTCATCGACTACACCACGACAGACTTCTTCCATAGCGGGCGACGCTACGACCTCATCCTCGACACCATCGGGAACCTATCGGTACGCGATCTCAGACGTGCGCTTGCCGAGGGCGGCAAGGCCGCCGTCGTCGGGTTCACCAGCCTGGCGAAGCTGGTCAGCGTTTCGCTGCGCGGCGGCAAGGACATCGCCCAAGTGTCGGCGCGCGTAGCCACCACCGATCTGGAGCTTCTTGCGAACCTGATTGAGGCTGGCACAGTGCGCCCCCAGATCGACCGGCGCTATCCGTTCGCCGAAATCCCCGCGGCAATCACGTACCTGGAACAAGGCCATGCCAGAGGGAAGGTCGTCGTGGGCGCGCCGTGAGGATCTGCCGTCGGTCCCCCCTGGCCTGGATGATGCGCGGTTCGGGTGAGCCGGTCGGCTCACCTACGGCTGGTAGAGGACTTTGCCGTGACCCTTTCGACCGCTGCGGTGACTATGGCCGTGTCGTGCGGCTCGTTGTCGAGGGCTCGGTGGATCGAGAGGCCCTCGACGAGTGCGTCGAGGATGCGTGCGCTGGTTGGGTCGGACACACGCTGAAGATCCAGGACCACGCACGTGACTTCCTCCTTTACCACCACACCACCGCGCGATCTCACTGTCCGCCTCGCCAGCGCACAATCCGTCGTCGCCGTGGCACTCCTCTTCGCGGTAAACGGGCTGATCATCGGCGGATTCGGCGGTGTCCTCCCCTCCATTCGCGGGCGGCTGGACATCAACGCCACCCACATCGCGATCATGCTACTCACAGCCGGCCTGGCGGGCATCGTGGCCATGCAGGTCGGAGGCCGATTGTCCGACGCGATCGGTGCCCGCCAAGTGGCCCTGGCCGGCCTACCGCTCCTCATCGTCGCGGCAACCACGTTCGCGTTCGCCACGACCTTCCCCGCCGCCGTCATGGGAGCGGTGCTGCTCGGTCTCGGCAACGGCACCATGGATGTCGCCATGAACGCCGTGGGTGTTCAGGTCGAGAGCGCCCGTCAGCGTCCAATCATGAGCTCTTTCCACGCACTCTGGTCAGTAGGCGGATTCGTCGGCGCCGGGAGCGTGCTCCTCATGGCGACGCTCAATCTCACCGGTGCGGCGATCGTCATGCCGCTCATGCTGTTCTTGACAGCGCTGGCTGTCGTCGCCTTCGTCGTCGCGTACAAGATCACCCCACCAACAGCCGTCGTCCAGCACAGCGTTGACGGCAGCCGGACAAAAATCCCGTCGATCGCCTGGCTGCTGGCGATCATGGCGCTGGCGTTCGGGCTGTCCGAAGGCACCGCGACCGACTGGTCCGCGCTACACGTCACCGAGGTCGCCCAAGTCGACTCCACCACAGACTCCATCGGCCTCGTCGCCGTCAGCGACTTCATGGTCCTCATCCGCCTCCTCGGCGACCGTCTCGTCGCTCGCTTCGGCCGCCACGCAGTTGTCCGGTTCGGCGGTATCTGCGCCGCAGTCGGCTACGGCACCGTCGCCGTGGTCAGCGGCCTACCACTGCTGCTCATCGGCTGGGCATTGGTCGGACTGAGAGTCGGCATGATCGCGCCCCAGGTATATGCGGTCGCCGGCCACATCGGGGGCGGCCGAGTGCTCGCCGTCGTCGTCACCTTCGGCTATGCCGCCTTGCCTATTGGGGCCGGCCGTGGTCGGCTTCCTCGTCAGCCATCTCGGGCTGCACCACGCGATGGCCGTCCCGGCACTCCTCTGCGCCGGCATCGTCGGCCTCGCGGCCACCATGCCGAAGAACGACGCCGACCTATCAACTGCGCAAAGTTGCCTAGCGCTCGACTCAGTGACGAGGGCGTGCGAAGTTTCGGGCTGGGCGGCTCAAACCAGGTCCAGTACGCCATCGGGAAGGGGTGTGTCGGGTTCGGCGTCGATGCCGATGGCGCAGATCCGCCGGTCGTGTGCGACGGCGGCGGCGGTGTAGCCGGTGCAGTGGGTCATGCTGCCCTGCACCCCGGCCGGCCAGCTGGGTGCACCGCCGAGACCGGGCAGG
>JBKPTR010000303.1:0-3579 GCA_046735615.1 Actinomycetota bacterium | reverse complement strand
ATCCGCGGCGTTCTCAGCCACCTCGATCCCGATCGCCTCGGTTCGCTGGAAGTAGCACCACCAAAGCGCGACGGTTCCCGTGAATCCGATCGCCAACGCAAGCAGGCGCTCGACTTCGAACGGCTCGTCGGTGAACGCATTGCCGGCGGTCAGCACACTCTCCCCCAGCACGGATAGGGCTGCGGCGCGGGCTCTTGGGCCTGGGCGGTAAGGCTGAGCATGTCATGGTCATCGTCCGGGGACCGGTGAATCCGGGCCCTGTACAACTCGATGCCGTTATTCGTCGACTCAGCGCGCGTGGTGGGGCCGCGTACGCGGTGCAGACGGCCGTCAACGGTGGATCAGAGCTGTTGATCTTCGTCCCGCACATTCGGTGGAAAGACGATCCCGCTGAGACCTCGGGGTAGTGAAAGTTTGGATAGTCCTCTCGTTCTGTCCATCTATCCGGACAGCCAAACGGACATGATGCTAGGTAACAACCATGCAGTTTGTGATCGTGCCAGGCATCGACAACTCAGACGAGCAGCACTGGCAGAGCATCTGGGAAGCCGAGTGGGTGCCCCGCTGCTTCACGTATTGCAGTTGCTTCGTGGACCTCACCTGACCTCGACGACTGGGTCGGTGCGATTGAGCGGGCTGTGCGTATGGCGGGAACCCCGGATGTGGTGCTGGTTGCTCACAGCGGCGGATGTTGGGCTGCTGCAAGCTGGGTGGCCAACCGAGAGTCTGACGCGCGTGGAGTGTTCTTGGTGGCACCGCCCGACCAGAACGGCGACTTGTTCCGCTCGGCTGCATCCAGCTTCACTGCCGTTGTGCCCTAGCCGCTCGAGCTACCTGGCCTGATGGTGTCCAGTGACAACGACCCGTACTGTGCCCCACAGGTCGCCGAACAACTGGCCACCGACTGGGGCGTCCCAAGGATCAGCGTGGACTGCTTCGCCACATCAACTCGTCGAGTGGCCTCGGCAGATGGGATCTCGGTCGTGCGCTCCTCATCGCATTCACCGCCGGCTTGAGGGTTCCCAGCACGGAATCGAGGCGGAAGTCTAGGCACTGATCAGGGTCCTTCTCGCAGGCGAAGGTCAGACTCCGGATGCTGGTTCCTCACATGGGAGCGCGTTGACAGGCGCCGGTTGGGTTGGGTAGCCATGCAATGTGTTCGCGGTCCGTGCAGACCATGCCTTCGATGGTGAAGATTTCCGGCCCGGTGGTGCCACAGTGCTCCTCGAGGAGGGCCGCATCGTTGGGGTTGAGCCGGTGGGGTACGAGCCGCCCTCCGATTGTGAGCTGGTCGATTACGGCGATGCGACCGTGCTGCCGGGGTTGATCGATACCCATGTCCACCTTGTCGGCGACAGCGAGGTGATGGCGCTGGAGCGCGCCGCCAGGTACTCGTCAGACGAGATCGATGCCGTGGTCGTCGAGTCGCTGCGACGCCACCTTGCCGCTGGTGTGACGACGGTCCGTGACCTCGGCGACCGGCAGTTCAGCGTGGTGGAACGGCGGGACGCGCAGCGGCAGGTTGACGACGGACTGCCGTGGATCGTTGCCTCTGGTCCGCCGATTACCAGTCTGGGTGGCCACTGCGGCTATCTCGGCGGTGAGGTCAGCGGCGCAGGTGAAATCGTTGCTGCCGTACGGGAGCGGGTGGAGCGGCAGGTTGACGTGGTCAAGGTGATGGCAAGCGGTGGCATGGTGACCACCGGCTCCGACGTGTTCACCCCACAGTTCTCGATCGAGGAGCTGCGGCTGCTGGTCGAGCAGGCACACGCCGCCGGGTTGCCGGTCACCGCCCACGCCCATGCGGCCGCTGCGGTCGAGCAGGCCGTCGCAGTCGGCGTGGACGGCATCGAACACGCGTCGTATGTGATCCGCTCGGCCGAAGGTGGTCCGCCCCGGGCCCATGCCACTGAGGAGCAGCTGGCTGCTTTGGCCGCCAGCGGTATACCGGTCTGCCCCACTGTCGGTGGCTTCAACGCGGCGGCGTTGAGCGTCGGCGCACCACCGCAAGTGAAGCAGCTGCTGGCGGAGGCAGGGATCACGCCCGAGCAGGTGGTCGAGAGACGCATGTCATTGCTGCGGCGGATGACGACATTCGGCGTCCGATTCATTTCCGGTGCCGACGCCGGCATCGCCCCCAGTAAGGCTTACGGCAGGTACGCCGAGGCAGTGATCGAGCTTGGCCGGGTAACCGGCACCGTGCCGGCACTCGTCGCCGCCTCCAGCAGCGCAGCTGCGGCGATCGGGCTCGGCCGGTCGAAGGGCCGTCTCCGGCGCGGATACGACGCCGACGTAGTAGTCGTCGATGATAACCTGGCCGCCGACCTCACCGCACTGCGGCATGTACGGCAGGTCGTGCTACGGAGTGTGCCGGTCTCACCCCGACCGGGGCAGTCCTGAAGCGCCTGACCGCGGTCCTCACCCCGGCGCACACATCGGTCGCTCCCGCAAGAGGCAGTCACGGCCTCGACACGAACGACGAGGCGTTCATTGACAACCTCGTGATCGTAGAAATCCTCGTGGCCAGCCGCACGGATCGACTCATCGAAGCGCTAGGGATAAGTAGCCACTCGCCCGACAGCGATCGCAGCGCTGACGCTCCGCAGTTCGACAAGAGCTAATTTCCCAACATCCGATGCGTCCGAGGGCGACCCCCTAGAGCAAGCCGCTCAAGCGACTCGCGGTCTGCAATCGAGAACGCTAAATGCAGATGGGAGCCCGATCATCTCGTGGACGGCGAAGCCGCAGCTACCGAGGAGTTCTTCGTACTCGTCCAAATACCGCTCGCGGGCATCACCGAAGTTGACAAGCATTCCCAGATCCATCGCGATCGCCGGATTGAGCGGACTCGACGTCGAGATCTTTTTGGGTAGCAGCCGCTCGACGACTAGTAGGCGGCCGTGGTCGGGCAGCGCTGCCCGGCACACCTTGAGGAGCTTGCGGCATGAGTCGTCATTCCAGTCGTGGAGAATCCACTTCAACAGGTGCACATCAAACCCGACGGGAAGGGACTCAAAGAAGTTTCCGCCGATCGCGACGCAGCGATCGGCCACATCTGCGCGGGCCAGATAGTTGGCCGCCTCCTCAGCCACTTCCGGCATGTCGAAGACCGCCCCTTGGAGCGCCGGATACGCCGCAAGTACAGCTGCTACGAAGTGGCCGAGGCCACCGCCGACATCTAAAACTCTCGAGACGGCACCGAAGTCATAATCGGTGACAGCCGCGGCGATGACTCTGCGTGAAAGCTGCGACATCATCCCATCGAACGCGGCACCGGCCTCGGGATGGCTGCGGAGGTAGGAGAAGAACGGCTCACCAAAGGCTGCCTCGAAAGCTGGCTCACCCGTTTGTACAGTGTGTTCGAGCCTCCCCCACGCTTGATAGGCCTCCGCTCCGCCGTGCAGCGCTACGTGGCGCAGCGATTCCGCAGCATCCGACCCCAGTAGCGCGCCAATCTCGGTCACCGAGATCCGACCATCGGATTCGACGCCGACCAGTCCCAGACCCTGCAGCCCACGCATCACGCGAAGTAGCATGTCTGGCCGCGTATTGGTCGCAGAGCTGAGCTCGTCAATGGTC
>JBKPTR010000302.1:0-9382 GCA_046735615.1 Actinomycetota bacterium | reverse complement strand
CGGCGCCCACGCGCATCAACCGCACCAACGCGTACGACGACAGCGTGGCCAGGAAGATCGTCTGCGCGTAGGACCGGGTCATCAGCCCGAACTCCATCGGCGCGGACATCAGCGCGAACGTCACGGCCGACCACAGCGCCAACCGGCGGGAGAGCGTGTTGCGCACGAGCAGATAGAGGAACAGCGTGGCCAGCGTGATGTACAGGTTCGACAGCGAGCGGCTCGACCGCTCGGTGTCGCCGAACAGGTCCATCCAGACGTAGAGGATGGCCTGGTACAGCGGCGGGTGCACGGAGGTGTTGGCGAGCCGCTCCACGGCCGCCCCCGCGCTGGGGTTCCAGATCCCGTAGATCGCGACCGAGTACAGCTCGTCGAGCCAGTACGAGTTCCGGTCGGCCACGAGCCACCGGGCCAGGAACGAACCGGCCAGCACCCCGATGATCAGGATCTCGTGGCGCAGGGCGCCGTAGAGCCGTCTCGCGAGATCCACCGCCGACCGCGTCCTCTGGGGTGGACGGTCCGGCTCCGCGAGGTCCGGGGTCAGATCGCGCTCGCCCGTTGCGGTGGTGGTCGTCCTCATGCGCTGGTGGTCGACGTCATGTCGGGTGCTCCGTGAGGGCGGTCCGGCCACGGGGGTGCCACAGCGCGGGACGCTACCAGAAGTAACCGTGTCTTACGCAGCCTTCATCAACAAAGCCCCGCTAAGTCGGACATGCCCCGGGCAAGGGTGGTGGGGCCGGCCGTCAGGACCTCAGGTAGAGCCGCACAGCCAGCACCCGCCGCGACTGGCCGCCGGTCGACGGGATGCCCAGCTTGTCGAAGATCGTGAAGACGTACTTCTCCACCGCGCGCAGCGTGATGACCAGCCGGTCGGCGATGCCCTGGCTCGAGTGGCCGCTGGCCATGAGCTCGAGCACCTCACGCTCGCGGGGCGTCAGCCGGGCCAGGGGGTCGTTCACGCGGCGCTTCGACAGCAGCGTCGAGACGACCATCGGATCGATGGCCGAACCGCTCGGGGCACGCGGCGCACAGCAGACAGGAACTCCGGCACATCGCTGATGCGGGTCCTTGAGCAGGTACCCGGCGCCCTCCGCAGAGTCGGCCACGGGCAGCGCGACCGCGAGCTCGCGGTGCAGCTCGTCGGCGCTGGCGCAGCGGGCGATCACCTCGAAGCCGCCCTCGGTCAGCAGCACCCGTGTGCTTTTCACAACCGAAGCTCATGAGTATCGGGCACGAATTGGGCACGGACCTGACGTGATCAACCCCCCGCCGTGACTGAGAGCTCTGCCGTGTCCCGGAGATCCTGGCCGCGACCTTATCCGTGAGACCCAGGCTTATCAACAAGGTGTGGAAACGTCGCCAAGAACAGCGTGGAGCCAATCGGGGCTCAAGGGCACGCCGACGGACTGGGCCGGGGAATGATCAACATCATGTTGTTGGCGGAGCTGACCTGTCAAACAAACCCGCTGCGAGCCTCAGCCGATTCGCCGCTAGAGCTTCGGATCACCCAGGATTACATCGACCGACTGGAGGCCTGGTGTGATCAGTCGGGCGACCCGCTGCCGAACTTGAAGTCATTCATCGTTTCCGTGGTGCACTGGCTGCTGCGCAGCTGCATGTGACGCGTACGGTGTGCGGCGCGCCGAGCGCGCAGCCTGGGTCGCAGTCCACGCGTACGAAACCGAGGCGGTCGCCAACGCAGAGCGTCCAGGCGGGGTTATCAGATTGGTGATCACCTATCTCCAACCTGCTGTCCGACCTGCTGTGCATCATGACCCGAGTTGTCAACGGACCAGAGGATGACGTGCTGTGGATACGGACGGTATAGGTCTGGCGTACCGCCTTTCAACTAAGCGATGCGCCTTGGCCGGATGCCCCGTCGTTAGAAATAGCCAGTGGCATCTAAAATCGTCGCCAGAATTGGCCACTGTTTGCTCGCCCGAGCAGTTTGAGCGCTAGTCTCTGCGCCCATGGAACGGGGGACGCACCGCCCAGTGTCGGCGGACCGGCAGGTCGATGTGTTGATGTTGTCGGATCTGCGGTTTCCTGGCGGCACGTCGCACAGTGTGGCGGAGGAGATCGCGGTTCAGGCGCAGGTGGGCTGGTCGACCGGTGTGGTCCATGTGAACGGCCCGCTGTTCTCTCGGATCGGTCCGGTGAATCCGCGTATCCAGGAACAGTTACGTCGCGGTAGCGCCAGATTGCTTCTTGGTGACCGTCCGATTCGTACGAAGGTCGTTGTAGTGCGTCATCCGGCCGTGCTGGAGAAGGCGGCCGACCAGCTTCCCCTAATCGAGACCGAGCACGTTGTGTTGCTGGCGAATGCCCCCCCAACCGGTATCGACGGCAACCGGTATTACCGGCCTGAGGTGGCTGATCGGATAGCTCGGGAGCAGTTTGGCGTCGCTCCGATTTGGGCGCCGATTGGGCCGCTGGTTCGGGAGGCGATCGCTCCGGACGTTCCCGGGCGTTTGCGGGAGCAGGACTGGGTGAACGTGATCGATGTCGATGCTTGGCATGTGGATCGGCTTGGTTGGCGGTCGGATCGGCCGGTCATTGGTCGGCATAGTCGACCGCAACGGCAGAAGTGGCCGAAGGATCCTCAGGTGGTCGAGGCTCTATATCCGGTTGACGGGTCGGCAGTTGTGAAGATCCTTGGTGGCGCTGACCCGGTTCAGGAGTTGCTGGGTTATGTACCGGACTCTTGGCAGGTGATTCCGTTCGGGGAGATGGATCCTCGGGAGTTCCTAGCTCAATTGGATTTCTTCGTCTACTACCATCACCCGGCTTGGCTGGAGGCGTTTGGTCGCAACATTCTGGAGGCGTTAGCGAGCGGCCTGCCGGTGATCCTGCCAGCGCATTTTCATCCGTTGTTCGGCGACGCAGCGATTTATGCCGAACCGGCCGAGGTGCCGTCGGTGGTGAACCAGCTGTATGCGGACCGGTCAGCATATGACGACGTCGTGGCGCGTGCGGATGCTTTCGTGCGGGCAAGGTTTGGCCATAAGGCGCATCACCGTCGGCTCTTGGAGCTGATCGGGCCGCCGGAAGGGGTTGGGCAGCCCCGACCGTCCGGGTCTGTCAAGCGTGCAACGTCCGAGCGTCCTGCGCTGCTTCTGATCAGCAGCAATGGGTCTGGGATGGGGCATTTGACGCGTCTGATGGCGTATGCCCGGCGGGCGGAGCCAGACATGACTCCGCATTTCCTCTCCCTTTCCCAGGCCGTTTCGGTGGTAGCCCAGTACGGGTTCTCGTTCGAGTATCTGCCATCGCTTGGGGCGACGGGACTGGCGCCTCGACGCTGGAAGGACCTCTTTATCGAGCGTGTATCTGATGCGGTGAAACGGTTGCGTCCCGCGGTCGTTGTATTCGACGGCACCCGGCCGTACGCCGGGATCACGGAGGTGCGCGAGCTGTACCCGGAGGCGTGCTGGGTGTGGTCACGACGGGGGATGTGGCGTCATGGCATGCAGGCCGCGAACCTTGCCAGTGCGGCTTGGTTCGACGACGTCTTGAGTCCAGGCGAGTTCGCTGAGGCGTATGACAGGGGAGCGACCTCGACGGCCGGCGGCGTGCGGGTCGGTGCGGTGACCTTGCTGGACACAGAGGAGTTGGAGGACCGTGACACGGCACGTCGAGTGTTGGGGTTGCCGCTGGACCAGCGGCTAGCGTTGGTGGCCTTGGCGTCGGACGATGCCAATTACACCAGCCAGGAAACCGCAGCGGTGCTAGAAGCGTTGCGGCGGCTGGGTGTGGGGATCTGTGTGACGCAGACCGAGATCGCTCGATCGGTTCGGACTCGTGGGGACGTGCACGTGGTGCGGGAGTTCCCGTTGTCCCGCCTCTTCCGGGCCTTCGACCTGGCGGTTAGTGCTGCTGGCTATAACTCGTTTCACGAGCTGCTCCGCTTTGGCATTCCTACGCTGTTCATTCCAAAGCTGACCACCGCGTTGGATGACCAGCACGGGCGCGCCCGGTTCGCGGCCGACACAGGACTGGCTCACATGCTCGAGCGGGTCGGCGTGGACGCCTCAACTCCGCTGTTGTGTGATCTGTTGGAGCGAGGCGAGGCCATGGTGGCAAAGGTCTCCTCGGTGGATCGCGGCAATGGAGCGGCCGCCGCGGCGGTGCACTTGCGACAGCTGGCAGCAGCAGAGGCCGGTCGTGCCTGAGGATCCGCTGCTCAGAGCAGCTCGGCTTGCGCGGCGGATGCCGGGATATCACTGGGTACGCCGCCGCGCCGTCCCGCGGATTCGCCGAAGTGGCGCGGCGCGAACCCTGGCCTACCGGCTGTTCGCGGCGGGGTCGCGCGGGTCAGTTGAAGCTCCGCTGGAGCTAGCGGGCGGCCGGTTGCTAACAGGCCTGGGCACCGAACGCCTGCCGGTGATCTTGGTAAGCCTGGTTGGACTGACCAATGGCATCGGCACCAGTGCATCGAGCGGCCAGGTCGTTGAAGCCGTGATCGATGAGGTCGCCGAGATGCAGCTGCTAGGAGCGGGTTTCCGGCCGGTGTTTCTGCTTGATGTGCCGGCTTTCCGCCAAGCGCGCAGCTACGGCTACCTGGTTGAGCTTGTCACGCCTCGGACCGCCTGGTCGGGGGAATCGGCGGACTGGTCGGATTATGTCGCTGCCCGAGTCGCATCGATGACGAGAACCTACGGCGTCTCAGCCATGATCACCGCGGGCCCGGATGGGCTCAACGATGCGGCACGGGGCGTACTGCGATCATTCGATGCGCCCGAGTGGAATTGGGATGCCCCCGAGTGGAATTGGAGTGTCGAGCCGGAAGCTGTGGGATGTGATCGGTGCGGCCGCCATCAATCCAACCCCGCTTCAGTACGCTTGATTGATCATCGTCGATGACCTGCGGCGACCTGCGCGAAATCTTTAATCATGGCCGGCAATAGGTCAAAACGGCCAGGCGACTAAATATCTCGCGCTCTTTGCCGAGCCCTGCTACTTCTGTGATCCATCGTCGAACGATGCCTTGTCGTCCGGGAGATCTGCATCATCCAGAATCACAACCGCATTCGGGGCGAGCTGAGATTCGAGGACATGCAGTGCCGGGTACCTCGCCATCTCACGGATCGAGCCAGGCGGCCCGTCGACAAGCACCAGATCAATCTCATTAATATCCCGAAAGGCGTCCACGTTGTACCACGGGACTCCTCGCCATTTATGTTGAGCTGACGCAGCTCCGCCAACCTAACCTCGGCAAGGTGACTGACATCGTGGAGATGAAGGTGCGATCCGCAAACAGCGTCTTGTGGTCGACCGAGATGAGGCGCCCACCGTCCTTTCCAGTGCGTATGCAATCCTGATCGATGACGTTCCGCTCCCCAGTTCGAGCACAACCTTGGGTAGCTTCCGGCCAATCAGGAATAGCACCTCCAGGAGACGCGTCGGATCCATCGCCCACCGTCTGACGATGGCATTGGTGCACGCGGCTCGAATTCTCTGGACAGCTGCAGCAGTGCTTCGGTCTCTGCTGTCTGCTCTTGTTGATCTTTGACATGTCACGGCCAGTCGCCGTTGTGCAGCCTCCAGAGCGCTTTGCGGTCGGCCGCGATCAGCCGTTCCTTCTCGACCAAAGCTAGGATGCCTTCCTTGGCGACATCAAACCGTCTGGCAAGATCCTTGATCTGCACGCTCAGTTGTCGGCGGAGATGCAGCAACGCGAGGAGCGCCAGGGTAGTCGTCAGACCTGCAGCCACCAACGCGGTTGCCAGCCGTGCGTTGCTGAGCCCGGTTGGAACTGGCGGGTTACGTCGCTGCCCGGTGCCGCTGCCACAGGCGGTGCCAACAGTCCCGAGCGCCGGACGTGGCTGTTTCAGTGCCCTCGCATCGGTCGTTAACCTAATTTTCACCGCGATTGCCGCCCGCGCTCGCCAAGTTAGTGAGACAGTCTGATTGACGCTCGTGCCGTCAACGCACGGGAGCAACCGCAGCATCATGACGTGGAGGTCGGGGGCCAGTGGACAGCTCGGTTGATGCCGTCATCGTCGGCATGGGTTATGTGGGACTGC
The DNA here is from genome assembly GCA_046735615.1 of Actinomycetota bacterium. Lineage (GTDB taxonomy): Bacteria > Actinomycetota > Actinomycetes > Propionibacteriales > Propionibacteriaceae > Microlunatus. The sequence continues at coordinate 3,356 of JBKPTR010000302.1, read as the reverse complement.
CCTTGGCGCGGGAAGCCAGCGCCGCGGGCCTCAGCGTGATCGGGCTGGACACAAATCCTGAAGTGGTTGACGGGCTAAAGCACGGCCGTTCGCATGTTGATGATCTTGCTGACATCGATGTCCTGGAGATGCTTGAGCGCGGTTTCTTCGCCACGACCGATGAAAGCCAGCTGCGCCGCGCCCGAACGATCGTGGTCTGCGTTCCGACGCCCCTGTCGAGCGACGGGGCTCCCGATCTGGGGCCGCTCCGGGCTGCGGCTGTCTCGGTGGCTGAACATCTACAGCCGAGCACCCTGGTGATCTTGGAGTCCACTACTTACCCGGGGACGACGGAGGAGGAGATTCGGCCAATACTCGAGGCTGGAGGCCTCGTGGCAGGTGAGGACTTCGGCTTGGTCTTCTCACCTGAGCGCATAGACCCCGGCAACCGGAAGTTCGGTCCCAAGAACACGCCCAAGATAATCGGTGGTTACACGTCGAAATGCGCCGATGCGGCGGAGGCGTTCTATTCGCGGTTCATTGACAGAGTGGTTCGTACAAAGGGGACCCGTGAGGCCGAAATGGCCAAGCTACTTGAAAACACTTATCGCCACATAAATATCGCCCTGGTCAACGAGATGGCGCGGTTTTGCCATGACCTCGAAGTCGATCTCTGGGATGTGATTGCCGCGGCAAGTACGAAGCCTTTTGGTTTCCAGGAATTCCGGCCGGGTCCCGGGGTGGGCGGTCACTGCATCCCGATTGACCCCAATTATCTGTCCCATCGAATACGCGCCCGGCTGGGTTATCCATTCCGGTTCGTGGAATTGGCTCAGGAAATCAATGCCACTATGCCGAACTACATTGCGCGGCGAATTCAGGACCAGCTCAACCGCGACGGAAAGCCGCTTCTGGGATCCCTGGTCCTGCTCCTTGGCGTAACCTACAAACCGGACATCGCCGATACCCGACAGTCCCCGGCAATCCCACTCGCGAAGACTCTGATTGACCACGGTGCTTCCCTGCGGTTCCACGATCCACTGGTCAAGCAGTTCTCAGTTTCCGGCCAGGACATCCCACGGGTTGACCACGTCGAAGAGGCACTCGGAGAGGCGGATATCTGTGTCTTGTTGCAGAATCACCGGGAATATGACATTGGCGCGATGAGCGCACTCTCACAACGATTCTTCGACACTCGTGGTGTGGCGCGTCCGGCACACAACGTCCAGCTCTTGTAATGGCCTCTCTTTCGCTGGGTGGGTCGAGACCACGGAGCTCGACAGCGCGCTCCCGTTCGGCGCTAGTGATGACGGTGGTCCATAACCCCGAGGACTCAAGGATCTGGCAACGCCAGCTCAAAGCCCTGATCGACGCCGGATGGGACGTGACCTACGCGGCGCCTTTTGGCGCCTTCGGCCTCGATGTACAACAATCTTGTCCCGCAGTCGCTGGTCGCGGGAGCCTTCGCCGCCTCAACGTCCCCCGCGCCAGCGGCAAGCGGCGCTTCCGAGCCTGGCGTGCGGCCCGCATGATCATGCTGTCGCTGGCTCAAGATCACGACGTGGTACTGGTTCATGATCCTGAGCTTGTACTGGCGGCTGCTGGGCTTCGAGTGAGGAATCTGATCTGGGACGTCCACGAGGACCCCGCGGCCGCGCTTCAGGTCAAGTCCTGGATGCCGGTGCCACTGCGACGACCGGTGGCCGCGGCGTGGCGCTGGGCCGAACGGGTGGCCGAACGACGGCATTACCTGTTGTTGGCGGAGCATGGCTATCAGCAGAGGTTCCGCCAACGGCATCCTGTGGTGGTTAATTCTGTATCGGTTCCGAAGGTCATCACGCCGGCCGGTGATGAACGTGTCAGCTATCTGGGCACAGTCACAATGTCTCGCGGCTGCGACACCATGATCGAGGTCGGCCGGGAACTACGCCGCCGCACTGGTGGCGCGGTCAAGCTCGAGGTGATCGGCGAAGCCCCCGATCCTGAGGCCAGACAAGCATTGCAAAGCGCCACCGAAGCCGGTTATCTAAGCTGGCTCGGCTTCATGCGAAGTGAGGAGGCGCTGAGTCGAGTCAGTGGCTCCCTGGCTGGCTTGTGCCTGCTGAGGAACCTTCCCAACTATCGAGTCAGTCTGTCGACCAAGATCGTGGAGTACGGCGCGCTCGGGGTCCCGGTAATCACGACGCCATTGCCGCTGGCCGTCGACCTGGTCAGATCCGAGCAGATCGGCTTCGAGGTGCCGTGGGACGATCCGAGCGCGGTGGTCGACGCAATCTTGAAGTTGCGAGCCGAGCCGGCACTTAGGCTCCAGATGGGCGTCAACGGGCATCGGGTAGCGCTGCGCGAGTACGACTGGAATCGCCTTTCGACCGACTTCGTCCGGATCATGGATGGGGTTGCCCAACGGCTACGGGACCAAACCCTGCCTCGCTGAGGGCGAGTGTTTTCCGACCAAATCACCGCTAGAGCGTTGCGATGACGAATGCGGGAGGTATGCACCACATGCTCTTCCACGGCCCGCCAGGGGTCGGCAAGACCATGCTCTGGCAACCGATGCCCGAATGGTGCGGGTCAGTGTAGGGCGGTCAGGTGATCAGCTCGTCGGCGAGATTGAGCCAACGAGCGAGTGCACCACAAGATGGGCGTCACCTGTCTGGACGCCAAGGATCGAGATCGGGCACCCCCGCCGATCGAATTGCGTAGTTCTGCCGGCGCCGGACGATCCACGATCCACCGGACTCGCCGTACTCGATAAGGCCGCGTGGGCGCGGGCTGCTAGTGGGGCGCTGGTTCACTCCTGAGGATGCGAGGTGATCTTCTACGACGGTTCCTGAATCCAACGTTGCAGCGGCGGCAGGTCCTTGACCTGGTTCAGCTTCAGCTTGGGCTGCCTGCAGCGAAGCCGACCCTTGGCCTTCGCTACTTTCATCCCTTTCCGGTGCGCATACGGAACAGGTCAGCTTCGAACTTAGCCACCATCGCCAACACCTTGAACAGCAGGGCTGCAGTGCGGCCGCGCACGTCGAACCGCCGATGATCGGCACGAGGTTGGCCCGCCGGTCCCGTGGGAGTCGGCGATATGGACAGCTGCCGGCGAACTTGACTACTCATTTCGTGACAGAAGCGAGTGGTTGGCTCGTCATTTGGCAGCGCGGACGCAGAGCGTGGGCTAGAGTCCCCTTGCTGGTCGCTCAAGTCATCACAAGGCCGAACCTGACCGCCACTCGATCCAGCTGTGGGAGCTTCATGACGCTGTCCAGAACCAGACCACGCATCACCGTCCTCGGCACCGGATATCTGGGCGCTACGCATGCCATCTGCATGGCTGTGCTGGGCTATGAGGTCATCGGCATCGACACCGACAAGCAGAAGATCGC
>JBKPTR010000301.1:0-11283 GCA_046735615.1 Actinomycetota bacterium | reverse complement strand
GGAGGCACGGGTGCTCGCCGCGTTCGCCAACGCGTTCCGGACTCCGGACCTACGCAAGAAGATCTTCTTCACACTCGCGATCCTTGCGATCTTCCGCTTCGGTTCCATCATGCCGACGCCGAACGTCAACGTGGAGCAGGTTAACTTCTGCCTCAAGCAGGCAACTACCGGGGAACAGCAGGGCTTGTACTCCCTGATCAACCTGTTCTCCGGCGGTGCACTTCTCCAGCTGGCGATTTTCGCGCTGGGCATCATGCCCTACATCACTGCCAGCATCATCCTGCAGCTACTGACGGTGGTCATACCTCGTCTGGAAGCCCTGAAGAAGGAGGGCCAGTCAGGGCAGGCCAAGATCACTCAGTACACCCGCTACCTGACTCTGGTACTGGCCGTGCTCAACTCCACCGCCTTCGTCACGGTGGCGGTGAACGACCGGCTTTTCACCGGATGCCCGGGACTGGTCTACGACAAGAGCATCTTCCCCGTGGTCGTCATGATCCTCACGATGACGGCGGGCACTGGCGTGATCATGTGGCTAGGTGAGCTCATCACCGAACGCGGCGTTGGCAACGGCATGTCGGTTCTGATCTTCACCCAGATCGCCGCCACTTTCCCAAGTGCGTTGTGGAGCATCAAGGTCGCGCGGCCAGGCTCCCAGGGATGGGTTGTCTTCCTGCTGGTGATCGCCCTAGGCCTGCTCGTGATGGCGGGGGTCATCTTCGTCGAGCTGTCACAGCGCCGCATCCCGGTGCAGTACGCCAAGCGGATGGTGGGCCGTCGGATGTTCGGTGGCACCAGCACCTATATCCCGATCAAGGTCAACCAAGCCGGTGTTATCCCCGTCATCTTCGCTTCTTCGCTGCTTTATCTACCGGCTCTGTATGCCCAGTTCCGCCCAGACGACAAGTTCTCGTCCTGGATCAGCGCGAACTTCGTCAAGGGCGACCATCCGATCTACATCATCAGCTTCTTCCTGCTGATCGTGTTCTTCGCCTACTTCTACGTCGCGATCACATTCAACCCGACTGAGGTCGCCGACAACATGAAGAAGTACGGCGGCTTCATCCCCGGCATCCGTGCCGGAAAGCCGACCGAGGACTACCTCGGCTTCGTGCTGTCCCGCCTGACGTTCCCGGGCTCGCTCTACCTCGGTTTGATCGCACTGCTGCCTTCGATTGCGTTCATCCTCTTGAACGCCAACCAGAACTTCCCCTTCGGCGGCACCTCGATTCTCATCATCGTCGGTGTCGGGCTCGATACAGTGAAACAGATCGAGAGCCAGCTCCAGCAGCGCAACTACGAAGGGTTCCTCCGCTAATGCGACTCCTCATCATGGGCCCTCCTGGCGCAGGCAAGGGTACGCAGGCCAAGCTGATCGCTGAGCACTATCGGATACCCGCGATCTCGACTGGTGACATCTTTCGCGCCATGAAGAACGCTGATACGCCGCTGGCCCGGCAGGTGCGGGAGATCATGGAATCCGGCGGATACGTGAGCGATGAGATCACCAACGAGATTGTGAAAGACCGGTTGGCGAAGCCTGACTGTCAGGAGGGTTTCCTGCTGGACGGCTACCCGCGTACGCTGCAGCAGGTACAGACCCTCGACGATTATCTCAGCGAGACCAACCGCCCGCTCGACGCAGTCATCTCGCTGCTGGCCGACGCCGACGAGGTTGTGGCACGGCTACTCAAGAGGGCGGCGATCGACGGCCGATCCGACGACAATGAGGAAACCATCCGGGTGCGCCTCCAGGTCTACGCCGAGCAAACCGAGCCACTGCTCGATGTCTACCGCTCACGCAGCCTGCTCGTTGAGGTCAACGGCCTCGGTGAGATAGACGAGGTGTCCGAGCGGGTCTTTGCGGCCCTGGATACCCACCGCCAGCGCCAGACCTCCGAACTGGTCGAACCCCCGTAAGCGTCAAGCTGCGACGGTCACCAGCCCAGCAGCCCCATCCACGGTGATCAACTGGCCAGTCTCGATCTTGTGCGTCGCCTCGGGTACCCCCACAACGGCCGGAATGCCGTACTCCCGCGCGACGACTGCGCCATGGGAGTTCGAGCCGCCCATCTCCATCACAAGACCGCCGGCTGTCAAGAACAACGGAGTCCAGCCGGGATCGGTCGAAGGTGCGACCAAGATCTCGCCGGGCTCTAGGTGTGCCCCCACGGGGTCGAGGACGACTCGTGCCCTTGCCGTCACCGTGCCAGTCGAGGCCGGACTGCCCGCCAGGGCGCCATCTGTCCGGGCTGCCTCAACTGCCACGGCCTCTGGCTCCGTCCCATCGGAAAGCAGCAGGCGGGGGATGTGCCGCCGCTTTAGCTCCTGCTGGTATGCCTCACGTCGTTCAACCACCAGCGCCTTCAGGTCCTGGCCGGCCAGACCCCGGCGGGCATCGCCAAGGTCGAGGAAGAAGACGTCATCAACTTGATCGATCCTTGAGGCAGCGGCGAGTTCGCGCCCGACCTCCTTCAGCTGGTCACGCATCACACCGAGCGCCACGATGAGCAGGAACTTCGGCGACTCTCGCAAACCCACGAGCCCACGCACACGCTCCAGTGTCCAGCCGGCCAGCCGCGCCCGGAGCCGACTACGCTCCGCGAGCCGCGTGGTCAGGCTGGTGATCATGGACTCGGCTTTCGCCTCCCCAGCCCGAAACTGCGATACCGGGTCAAGATTTTCAGTATCGAGGCGTAGGTAGTTGCTGATCACTCCAAGCAGGTGGCTCGGATCATCTGACCAGCGCGGCATGCCGAGATCGATCTCGGCGATGGCGCGATGGCCGTAGCGGCGCAGGAATCCCTGAATCCCGCGCTGCGCCAGCGGCGGCAACGCCCGGTCGCGGTAGCGCTGCAGCAGTTCAGGTACGGCCAGACCAGTGAAGACGGCGCGAGAAGCCTCGTCGTCACGAATCTCCTCGGTCAGCTCCCAAAGCTTCAGATCCATCTCGGTGGTGACGTTGTGTGGCAGCCCGCGCAGCACCTCCTGAAGTTCGCCCGGTTCGGCCACGTCACGCAACAGCCGGCGAGACGCAGCAAGCGCCAACAGACCGCCCACCGCATACGCAAAGGTTTGCGGCATCAGCAAGAAGAGTTCGCCGAGTCGTTGCTCGACGAAGTCCAGACGCTGGGCAGCCGTCGCGTTGGCGGGGAGAGTGAGGGTTCGGCGCAGCCGTCGCTCGGTGGCAGCGATCCCGCGGTATGCCCATTCTGGGTTGGCCAGCCCTATCGCCACGCGCACTGGCACCTTGTTGCGGATCAGTGCGCCGGCAATGTGTCGCGGGACGGTGTGGTCGTGCGAGTCGATGATCGAAAACTCCGGCCGCTCAGCGAGCGTCCTCAAGACTGCCGACGCTCGCGCTTCCATCACTCCGAAGATTGCGATCACTGCCCGGCGCCCAATGCGGTTGCGCAGCACGCTGGTGATGTCCATGAAGAGCCGCTGACCAGGCGCGTGCATCGCCGGCGGGCCGGCCAATGGCTGAGCGGGTGGCATTGTGATCAGGGTGGCCACCGATGTGCCAATCAACCGAATGGCCGCAAACCCCATCGGAGTGATCGGTCGGGTCAAGCCTTGAGCCAAGCTCAGACACATCAGTACTCGCAAGCCCGGCTGGTGCATCCGCGGCAAGGGGTACAGGGTGGTAATCGGGCGCGCCTGTGTCAGCCAGAACTCGCCCGCAGAGTCCAGTGCCCATTCGGTGTCCTGCGGCGCCCCGTAGCGGCGCTGTACCTGCTGACCAAGATCAGCAAGTTGCAGCACCTGCTCATCGTCCAGGCAGGCATGCGAGCTTCGGTCGGCCAGCTCCTGATGCACGGTGCCACCGCCGGGAACACTAGTGATCATCACACGCTTGTCACCGATTCGGCGTGACACAACCTTGCGGTCGATCGAATTCACGACGAAATGATCGGGATTGACTGCGCCAGATACCACGGCCTCACCGAGCCCTGGACTGGCATCGATCACGGTTTCGTTCCGGCTGCCTGTAATTGGGTTCGCCGTGAACATCACGCCGGCTGCAGTGGCATCGATCATGCGCTGCACGACCACGGCCAATGCCACGCTACGGTGATCAATTCCGTTGGCATTGCGGTAGCTGACGGCCCGATCGGTCCACAAAGAGGACCAGCAACGGCGGACCGCATCAAGCAACGCCGCCGGACCGACCACGTTGAGGTAGGTGTCTTGTTGCCCGGCAAAGCTTGCGTAGGCCAGGTCCTCTGCGGTGGCGGAGGAGCGGACGGCGACCGGTTCATCGTCGCCGAGTGCGCGGTAATGATCGGCGATCGCGATTCGCAGCTCCTCCGGGGGCTCCAGCGCCAGCACTCGCCGGCGTGCCTCCTCAGCAGCCGCGGTAACTCCGCCGCGGTCCGTCGCGCCAGCGAGTGCCTCCATCAAGTCATCCAGCCGACTCTGAACGACCAAGCGATATGCGTCCGTTGTCACGCAGAAGCCGCCTGGCACCGGCAGTTCGCTGGAGCTCATGATTCCGAGATTGAGCGCCTTCCCTCCGACCGCATTGATCATGGTCGAGTCGACGTCGGAGAGGTCCATGACTAGCGACATGAAAAGACGATAGAGCCATGTGGTCAGAAATTCAACAAGTGATGAATTATCAGACGGTAACCTACTCGAGCGTGGCCCGCTTTCCAGAAACACGTCGAGACGACATCGTCGAGGTGCTGCACGGTACGACCATTGCGGACCCGTACCGTTGGCTGGAGGATCACGACTCCGCCGAGACCGCCGATTGGGTCAAGCGGCAGAACGAGTTCACCGCGGCTTACCTGGAGTCACTGCCGGACCGGCCATGGTTTCTCCAGACTATGCAGCAGGTGATGAGGCAGCCGCGGCCAGGCGTGCCGTTCAAGCGTGCCGGTCACTACTTCGTATCAAGGAACGATGGCCGCCAGAACCAGGACGTGATCTTCGTTGCCTCGTCGATGGAGGAGTTGCTGGCCGGTGGGCGAGTGCTGGTCGACCCCAACATCTTCTCGGCGGACGGGACCATTTCGCTAACCACGCTGAATGTGAGCGGAGATGGCCAGCTCGTGGCGTACGGCGTCAGCGAAGCAGGCAGCGACTGGACGATCTTTCGGCTGCTGAGCCTGGCCAGCGGAGACCAGGTGGACGACGCGCCGGTCCAGACCAAGTTCTCCGAGGCGGAATGGCTGCCAGACCATCGCTCCTATGTCTACACTCATTTTGATCATGAAGGGAACGCCGACGGCACTGAAACCGGCGCGCTCTCAGGGCCCAAGTTGCGGGTGCATCACATTGGCGAGCCACAAGATCATGACGAGGTGATCTTAGAGTTCCCCGAGAACGATCAGCTGATGTTCTGGGCTGAGGTAACCGACGACGACCGCTACCTGGTGGTCAGCATCGTCGAAGGAACCGAGAACAAGAACCGACTCTGGGTCTATCCGATCATTTCTGGCGAGGCCACGAAGCTCGGCGTCCCGATCAAGATCATCGATGAAGCGGTGGCCGAATTCGTCCTTGCCGGTTCGGACGGCGCCACGCTCTATCTTCGAACGGATCTGGAAGCCGAAGCCGGGCGGTTGGTCGCTGTCGATCTTGATTCATTCGTGGACAGTGAACAGGTTCGCTGGCGAGAGGTGGTCGCAGAGTCCGAACACACACTATTGGATGCGAGGGCAGCCGGCGACGGGATCATCCTCGTCTACCTTGCCGACGCGCAGCCTCGCATCATCCGCGTCAGCCTGGATGGTTCGGCGGCTCAGCAGATTGATGTGGCCGGGGGTGCGGTGGTTGGACTGAACGCCAGGCGCGGCGACCCCGAGGCGTTCGTTGGCCTCTCCTCAGTCACCTCCCCTACGCAGAGCTACCTGATCGAGACCAGCTCAGTCGCTACGACTTCGCTCGCAGGGCTGGTGCAACCCGCCGACGACGCCTTTGCTGCCCCGCCCGTGGTAGTGGAACGTCGTGCTGCGATGAGCAAGGACGGTACGCCAGTGCCGTATTTCCTGATCGCTCTTGCCGATGCCAACCGGTCCCGGCCGCAGCCAACCTTGCTATACGGTTATGGCGGGTTCAAGATCCCAGTGCTGGCGGACTATCGACCTGGTTGGCCATGCTGGCTGGCTGCAGGAGGCCTGCTGGTGATCGCCAATCTGCGGGGCGGGGGAGAGTTCGGGACTGCGTGGTATGAAGCTGGTCGACTGGCACATAAACAGAACGTGTTCGACGACTTTGTGGCGGTCGCCGAGCACCTCAAACAAACCGGGGTCACCACAGCCGAGCAGCTAGCCCTGCACGGTCGAAGCAACGGCGGCTTGTTGGTGGGAGCTGTGCTAACCCAACATCCCGAGCTGGCAGCGGCCGCCCTGCCCGCAGTCGGTGTCTTGGATTTGCTTCGCTTCCATCGCTTCACCATCGGCGCCGCATGGATCTCCGACTACGGGAATCCGGACGATTCAGAGCAGTTCGCGCAGGCACTGGCGTACTCGCCGCTGCACAACATCCGTCCTGGAACCAGCTACCCGGCGACTTTGGTATTCACCGGCGATCACGACGATCGAGTCGTTCCGCTGCACAGCCACAAGTTCACGGCGACGTTGCAGCATGCCCAGTCCGGCGACCAGCCGATCCTGACGCGGATCGAGGTCTCGGCGGGTCACGGACTCGGGAAACCGACTGCCCTCATCGCAGCCGAATGGGCGGATCTGCTGGCCTTCGCCGCCCACCACACAGGGCTGCGAGCGTCGGGAATCGCGCGCCGCCGCACGGAGGATGAGCGAGCGGAGGCGTAGTTTCCTTCGCGAGCGACGACGACGGCGGCGGATTCAGAGCGCGATGCGCGAGCAGCTCCAAAACACGGCTGCGAGCGGCCGCGGATTAAGCGCGAGCAGCCGAAAAAAATGTGTCAGCGGGACCAGGTAGGTTCGCAAGCATGACTGTTGCCATTGACGACGATACTTTCGCGTCCTTGGTTGAGCCACTGCGCCGAGAGCTCACCGCCCACTGCTATCGCATGTCCGGCTCGGTTCATGAAGCGGAAGACCTGGTGCAAGAGACCTACCTGCGAGCTTGGAAGGGTTTCCACGGCTTCGAGAACCGCTCGTCAGTGCGTACTTGGATGTACCGGATCGCAACCAACGTCTGTCTCACCGCGCTCGACGGACGTGATCGCCGGCCGATGCCAACCGGCCTTGGCCAGCCAAGTTCGGACCCGTACGGCTCACTTGAGTCTCGGCCCGAGGTGACCTGGCTCGAGCCGGTGCCTGACTCGGTGGTGTGGGGCGGGCCCGCGGATGATCCGGCTACCGAAGTGGTGGATCGGGAAAGTGTCCGCCTGGCATTCATTGCGGCCTTGCAACATCTGACGCCGCCGCAGCGGGCGATCTTGATCTTGCGTGACGTCCTCGCGTGGCAGGCCAGCGAGGTGGCAGACCTGCTGGACATGTCGACGGCCGCAGTGAACAGCAGTCTGCAGCGCGCCAGGGCGCAGGTGCACAAGCTGGACCCCGAAAACCCTGATGGACCTCTCGACGATGAGCACGCGAAGGAGTTGCTTGCCGACTACGTCGCCGCCTTCGAGAACTATGACGTCAAGCGGATCGTCGAGCTTCTCGCCGAGGATGCGGTCTGGGAGATGCCGCCATACCTTGGCTGGTACCAAGGATCAGCCGCGATCGGGCATCTCGTCGAGACGCACTGTCCTGCCGAGGCCCCTGGGGATCAGATCCTGGTGCCGACATCCGCAAACGGGCAGCCCGCTTTCGGGCTGTACATGAAGCAATCGGATGGCATCCACAGCGCGTTCCAGCTCCAGGTGCTGACCCTGACAGCAAAGGGCGTTTCACACGTGTGCACCTTTTTCGATACCACGCTGTTCGTCGAGTTCGGGCTGCCCGAGGTGGTCACCCAAGATAAGGACGCTATTGCAGCGCCGAAGTCAGGCGCATGACATTGTCGATGTAGCGCTTGCGCAGCGGCCTGCGATGCCACTCGGCGAGCGTGAGCCGGCGGGACATCGAGCGGTACTGATCTTCAACCTCGCGCATAGCCCAAGTCAGCGAGCGGCTGACACACATCACCGAGACGAAGTCCAGGTTGAAGGACCGGATGTCCATATTGCTGGATCCGATCACGGCGACGTCGTCCACTGAGAAGTGCTTGGAGTGCAGCACGTACGGAGCAGGGTAGAGGTAGATCTTCACCCCCGCTTTGAGCAAGGCGTTTTAGTGAGAGCACTGAGCATCGTGAACCATGAACTGGTCGCCCTGCTCACCGACGAAGAGTTCGACATCGATGCCCCGCTGTGCGGCCGTGGTGATCGCGTACAACAACGAATCATCGGGTACGAAGTATGGGCTGGTGATCGAAAGCCGACGTTGTGCGGAGTAGATCAGCGAGTTTGAACAGTCGCAAATTGTTCTCATCCGGGAAGCCAGGTCCACTCGGCACGACTTGGCAGAGCACATCGCCGGGCTCCAACTCGCACGGGTATGGCTGCACGTCCTCCCGCAGCACCTCGTCCGTTTCGAGGAACCAGTCCGTGGCGAAGACGATGCCGATAGAGAACACGACAGGCCCGCTGATCCTCGTGACCAGCTCACGCCACTTGCGGCCCGCGCGCTCATGCTTCGGGTTGTGATAGCTCGCGTCCATCATGTTGAGCGAGCGGACGAAGGCCGTCCGGCCGTCGATGACGACGATCTTGCGATGGTTTCGGAGGTCAGGCCGGCGCCACTTGCCATTCAACGGCTGAATCGGCAACATCGGGTGCCACTCGATCGCGGTCCGCTGGAGCTTCTTGATCATGTCTCAATAGCCGGGAATACGGGCGCTGCCGATGTGATCAAACAGCAGCCGTACCTTCACACCGCGAGCGGCGACCTCGGCCAGAGCCTCGAAGAAATCATTGGTTGTGGAGTCCCAGCTCATGATGTGGAACTCGACGTGCACGTACTGCTCGGCTGTGCGGACCTCGCCCGCCATGGCGGCGATCGACTCGTCGTAGTCGCTCAACAGATCGGCCTCGTTGCCCCCAACAGCGGGCAGCTAACCTAGCCGCCGTTGAGTACGACGAGAGTGTTCGGCGTCGACCCGGCCGCACGGGCAATAGATCATCCGTCTCCGCAGTTAGCGCGGCGCTGACCACCTCGCCAGCCGCAGCCTGTTGGCGGCGGCGTCCACGATCGACGAATGGACTGCCGATCAACCAGAACGCCACGAGACCGATCACAGGAAGGAACAAGATCAGTAACATCCAGGCGGTCGCTGCTGACGGACGTCGTCCTTCGGGTACCAAGCCCAGAGCTGGGACCTTGATCGCAAGATCCAGGAGATAGAGCGCCACGGTCAGAAAGCTCACCTCAGTCGCCGTCACCCTGTGCACAGTTTGGTCTCTTCGGTCGCGCAATGTCAGCACATAGGCCGAGTAGCCTGGACGGGGTGAGCAGTAACTTGCCGATTTCGTCGCCCTATCGGAGCACCCCGGACGCTCCGGTGACCGACGCTGAACGCGATCGGCTCAACGCCAGACTCAATGCGGCCTACACAGCGGGGACACTGGATCAGGATGACTATCGGACTCGATTGGACCTGCTGTTTGCGGCGCAGCGGCTAGGAGAACTGGTGCCGGTTGTGGAGGGCCTGCCACCGTTGCCGACCCATTCGAGTCCGGCGATCGTCACCAGCTCTGGTGGACAGCCTGGCGAGCTCTCAGAGTCGCGACCTCCGGGCCGTTTGACCGCCATGGTCGTCGGCGGTGTGGCAGTGGCCATCCTGGTGATTGCCATCTTGCTGCTGCTCTTGATCTAGCGTGTCAGGCTGGTCCGACCAACCCCAGCGGAGGGCGACCAAACACATCGGCTGAGCGCTCCGAATACCGTGCAAGAGTGGCTACAACAATTTGGTATGGCTAACCTAACCTTGTTTCAACACGCATGATGGATCTCTAAAATGGCGACTGTGCCCCGGCAACACATCACCCAGAAGAAGATCGCCGAACATGTTCAGCGGCTGGGTGAGCACTATCCGCCGATCCCGCTAGATTCTGTTGATCGAACGATCAAGCGGCCAGGGCTTGTGGCCAGGAAGTTCGGGCACGTGATCGACTACCTCGCACGGGTAGAGCTGGAAGTTGATCGCAATGTCTTGGAGCTGCTGGTCCTGCTGCCTGACGCCGACGAGACCAACAAGACGTTCTACGCCGACGTATGGCAACCGCAGGAGATCCAGCATGGGTTGATCTTGGATCGGTTGCAGCAAGATCTCGGCCAGGAGGCCGCAAAGCCGCACCTCGAGCTGTCCTTCGGGATCAAGATCTTAGGAGCGCTGGCCCACCTCAGGCCCATTCAAGACATCGCGAAGTTGATGTACTTCCTCACCGGTGCGAGCACAGAGCGGCAAGCGGTGATTGCCTACAACAAGATCAATCAGGGGATGAAGCAGCTCGGCGAGACCGCCATCTCGGAAACGATCATTACTCCGATCAAGCAGCAGGAGCCAGGACACTTCGCCTTTTACCAGATGTCAGCGACTGCGATGATCCAAGACAAGGTGCTCAAACCTTGGCAGCTGTTCCTGACAAGGGTGATGCGCGAGAAGTCTTATCACCTGGTCGGCACGAACCAGATGAACCGCTATAAGGCCGACATGGGCGGCGTCATGGCCGTCCTCGGCCTAGACGATGATCTTGAGGGATACGCGCGGGAAGTCGGGCGAGTTGAAAACAGGCTGCTGTGGGCCCACAAGCAAGGCATGGAGTTTCCCCCGTACATCTTGAGGGCACTTCGGGAGAGCGTCGATCTCTACCGAGAGCGACTCGAGCGCGGGTTCAAATTCGCCTAGCGGCACCTCCTGATGGATTTGGGTACGGCGGAGTCCTGGCGTAAACTCATCGGCTGGCCATCTTTGGCTGTCGATGAGACGTACGCGGGATCAAGTTAGAGGTCTATGGCGAAGAAAGAGGGCGCACTCGAGCTGGAGGGCACCGTGGTCGAGGCACTGCCCAATGCGATGTTTCGTGTTGAGCTGGCAAATGGTCACAAGGTGCTGGCCACCATCAGTGGCAAAATGCGGCAGCACTACATCCGCATCCTTCCGGCCGACCGAGTAGTCGTCGAACTCTCGCCTTATGACTTGACCCGCGGCCGGATCGTTTACCGCCACAAGTGACCAACTCGCAACCATCCACATCGTCTGGCTTGCTGGTGCTTGCCCGACGTGAGTTCAGAAAGAAGCTCGATGAAGGTCCAGCCGAGCGTCAAGAAGATCTGCGACAAGTGCAAGGTGATTCGCCGG
>JBKPTR010000300.1:0-12384 GCA_046735615.1 Actinomycetota bacterium | reverse complement strand
CGCACAACAGCCCGTACGCCAACCAACATTGCTGGATCGCATTTGCGCTGGCACCGTCGCTCAGCCATGCGCAGCGCTTCCATGCTGGCGTCGGATCGACCAGCCGGCGCTTCATGAGTCGTCACCATCGAGGTATGCCTTGGAGTCGATCAGCGCCTGGCTCTGGACGGCGTACGGCCGGGACGAATCGAGTAATGGCGTGCCATAACCCGAGGACACCTCGGCTTCAGGCACAGGCGGGATTCGTGGCAGGTCGAAGCCGGTCGTCTCGATCCGTACCGCAGCGTTGAACGCCTCGAGCTCAGATTCCAGTTCGGCCAGCTTGGCCTCGAGGTCGGCGCGAAGCTGGTAGAGCTGTTCCTGGTCGATGCTGTCGTCGACTACCGCCTGGGCCTCGCGTTCCCACTGTTCCCGCGCATCAGTGACGCGCTGATCGAGACTTTTGTCGTAGAACGGTTTGATCGCATCACGGGCAAGGTTGTGGAGCACCTCCGGCTGCAACGACACGAGAGCGTCGATCTCGGTTTGCTCCAGGCCGGTCGCCGTGGTCCACGCGTTCGCCCGTCGCTCGGTTTCCTTCAGCGGCGTTGATGGCAGGCCATACTCGCGGACCTGGTCCGGAGTGAGTCCGACCCGATGCAGTTGGATGTCCAGATCGGGGAAGAACCCAACTTTGAACGCCTGCAGTTTTTGAGCAACCGAGATCGGCATCTGCCAGCCGGCCGGGTCGGCGTCAGAGAAGTACAAGACAACCACCGGCCTGCCGTCGTCTGCGCCGACGCTGGCGATGTTGTAGATCAAGGTGTCGGACATCTCGCCGGTCGGCAGATACAGATCAGCGTTGTAGGCCATCGCGATCGGCCCGAGCACATCGTCGAGCGAGCTCTTCTCCCCGATCATGACGATCCGGTACGGCTGTATCCCTTCGAACCAACCGAGACCGACCACCGGTTCGAGGTCGGCCGCGTCGGGAATGTCAATGTGGACAGGAGCGCTCAGCCACGGCCGTGGCTCACGCCGACGCTGAGCCAACCGCACGACAGGAGCGTCGTTGCGCTTGTCGATGATCCGATCGAATGGCAGGTAGCCGAGCCAGCGTGCCGCGTCGGCGGCTTTGTCCTGTAGCCATGTCCAGTCCGCGTCGTTATTCCGGTAGGGCTCACCGTTCGGCT
This sequence comes from Actinomycetota bacterium, assembly GCA_046735615.1. GTDB lineage: Bacteria > Actinomycetota > Actinomycetes > Propionibacteriales > Propionibacteriaceae > Microlunatus. Next base: position 11,212 of record JBKPTR010000300.1, on the reverse strand, counting down.
TCGTCGGCTCATCAGTCACCAAGACGTAGTGCAGTCCACGAAGATGGATCTTCTTGCTGGCGGGGACGAGCCGGTCGACCTGTATGGCGAGCCATTCACCGTCACGGTGTGCGGCCGGGGTGTCAATCCGGAACGGATCGTTCTGCAGCGCCAGGACGGTCAAGTCCTTCATCGATAACTTGGAGCCGTCGGATTCAGCGATCGCGGCATCGAGCGCCTGCCGCAGTGGGGAGCGCTCGGCCTCGTCGGCCGCCACGGCTAGAATGGCCTTAGACTCGTCGGTCTCGGGATGCCGCCTTTTGGGGCGGTTTTCTCGTTTCACGACGCTGACCGCTCGGGCTCGGTGAGCAGCCGCGTCAGGTGCAGCTTTTCCTCAGCGCTCAGCGGTGGGGTCTCGGCGAGCAGCCGGGCGACGTATTGCTCAGCAGAGACCCGCCGGCGCTCGACCACGGCCGCGAGCACCTCGGGGTCATGGGCGCGACGGTGACGTTTGAGCGCGGCCTCTCGGGCTCGCGCATGAAGTAGTGGTGATCTTGACGACATGAAGCGTCCGCCCCCTCGGGGAAACGGACGCTCGTCCGGTAGTTCGCAGCGGTGCTGCTTGCCGTATGTGTGCTTTCACTCGAGCACATTCATGATCATCCGGCCGACGTGTGATCATCGAGCCAACCCGGAGGACCGGTCCAGGAACCAAAGGTGCGCTGTGTCGTACCTCGAAGTCGGGCGCGTACCACATCGTCCAGCAGCTCGGCACAGTCGATCTTGAACGTGCCGTGATCGCAGCGCGCCAACACGTCCTTCGCATCCGCGGTCAGCGTGTAGGCTCAGGCCCGGAATGTGACCGGTGAGCCATCCGGGCGACCCTCGTAAAGATCACGTGGCAAGATCGAGAACGCGGGCACGCACAGCACGGGCTCTCCGTCCGGGATGTCGAAGACCTGCCCCAACCGGTGGCGCTGCGGACGAGGCTTCCGTGCCGGACGAGGTCTGCGCCCGGGGTTCGGTGGGCACCACACCACCACCAGCGGCGCACGGCCCGACCCGAGGAGCGCCCGGGCGAGTGCTTCGCTGTCCGTCACGGCCGCCTTTTCGGTGTGATCTCCACTAGCTCTGGGTCATCCTTGGCGTGACGCCTGCTCGGCAGCGGCAAAAGCCGCACGTTCACCAGGAAGGAGACAACTGCACGACGGCGCTCCAAGGGCAATGTCGACCACCTTGCTGTAGTGAGGCCTTCGAGTGGGCCGGGCACCAAGGTGAGCGCTTCCGCGCGCTCGAGATCCGCCAGCTTGGCGGCAAGTCGGTCGCGATTACGAAGATAGCCTGCCCGAGTCAGGTCGCCGTCCACATACTTATCCTCAAGTTGATCAAGACGTAACCGGATTGCGTCGGCCTGGCCGCGTACGTCCGACGGCACCGTGGCCCGGCGAGGCGCGCCAACCCCCTCACGTTCCAGCAAAGCCAGCACGTAGGCCTCAACCACACCGTCAACGAGTGCAGCGTTTCGCTTGACATGACCGTTGCCACTGCAGCGGTAGGCAGCACTTCCTTTGGTGCCGCCACCACCGGAGCGTACGGGCAGGCCGCAGACAGCGCAGGTCATCAGTCCGGACATCAATCTGGCCGGTGCATTTCCTGGCGACACTCTGCGCGATGGGTCGGTCAGCAACGCCCTGGCAGCTTCCCACTCTTCACGATCAACAATGGCAGGCCAATCGCCGGTGGCTGTGACTTCGCCTCTGTGCTCCCGAAGCCCAGCGTTGCGGGCCCTTATCACGATTGACTTGACCGAATTGCCGGCCCATGGCGCGCCATGCGCGGATGGCACACCTCGAGCACGTAGCTCGGCCGCAAGCGATCGACAAGACTCGCCACCAACGACACGACGAGTCAACTCTGCAACAATCGCTGCCTCATCTTGATCGAGAGTGCCGTCAGCCTTCCAGCCGTACTTGCGACGTCCACCATGATCGAGGCCACGATCAGCGTTCTGCCTCATGGCCCGGCGTACGCGATCAGAGCGATGCTCCGACTCATACCTGGCCAGGGTGCCCAACATCCGCGCTTGTAGTCGCCCCTCTGGCGTTTCAAGATCGATTTCTCCACCCTTGACCGTATGCACCGTAACTCTGCCGTTGACCAGATCAACAATGTCTTCAAGATCGCGTACATTGCGGCACAGCCGGTCAACATGCCAGACCAGCAGTGCCGACCATCGGCCCTCGCGCAGCCCCTCCAGCAGTTGCTGGTACCCAGGTCGGCGCTTGCCGGAGTACGCGGAAAGATCATTATCGGTGAGCACCTCCGGCTCACCGAGTCCCAGCTTGAATGCCAACTCACGACAGTCGGCAGCTTGGCGCTCAACCCCGAGCCCGGCACCTGCCCTGTCTGCGCTGATGCGGCAGTAAGTGACAGCAGTCATGCCGACAGTGTATGGTGCCTTTATTCGACTGTCACCTTCCAGACCTTGATCTGCTCGATCACCGGAAAACCCGTACTACGCGATCCGGTGGGTGGTCGGGCCAGCACCGCATGGCGCAGTCCGTAGTCGGGAATCGCTACAGCGCCTTCAAAGCATCACACGACGTCTCGAAGTCGCACACGATGTCGAGGCTGGCGCTTTGGTGGATCGACGCGCCCACCGGGCGAAGCCTTCGTAGTCACAACCGCTCCGACGACTCCGCAGGTCGAGGCGATTCTCTGGCGATACATGAGCAACGCTCACAAGAAGGCAGGTCTGCCGGGCCGCATCACGCTCGACGCCAAGTGGTACATAGGCAACGAGCTCGTCGCCTACCGGCCGAAAGCCTGCTGACTATGACCCGGCTGCTTTCCAAGGCATCCACGCGCGCTACGTGTTGGTGATCATCGACGAAGCCGGCGGTGTCCCGAAGTCGATCTTCGATGGGGTCGACGCCTTGGCAACGAACATCGACGCTCGTGTGGTCGCAGTCGGGAACCCCGATGATCCCGCCTCCCACTTCGCCACGATCTACAAACCAGGCTCCGGTTGGCATGTGGAGACGATCAGCGCGTTCGACACGCCCGCATACACCGGGGAGAGGGTTCCAGACGATCTCTTGCGCTTGCTCGTCTCACCGGAGTGGGTTGAGGAACGCAAGCTCCGTTGGGGCTCACCAGTCCGATCTACCAATCGAAGGTTCTTGGTGAATTCCCCGACATCTCCGATGACACATTGATCTTGCCCAAGTGGATCGAGGCGGCACAGAAGCGGACTCTCGAACGCACTCGCCGCCCGATCATCGCCGCAGACATCGCCCGCTTCGGTGAGGACGAGACGGTGATCATGCGCCGTGAAGGCGGCTGGATACGGGTGTATCGGGCCCACCACAAGGCCGACACCATGGTCACGGCAGGCCACATCGCCAAAGCCATGCGGGACATCGATGATGAAGCTGGCAAGAACGATTGGGTGAGGGCAGTCGTCGACGTTCCCGGCGTCGGTGGGGAGTGGTGGACCGGCTCGCTGAGATCGTCAACGCGCGAGCCGAGGACTACTGGACATTGCGCGAGCGCTTCGAGCAGGGCGAGATCGACATCGATCCTGATGACGACAAGCTTGCCGCTCAGCTTGGGTCCATCAAGTGGGGCATCGACTCACGCGGACAGATCAAGATCGAATCGAAGGACGACATGCGCAAGCGAGGGCTGCCGTCACCCGACAGAGCGGACACCGCAGCGATGATCTTTTCTGGCAGGGCGAATGCCGCACCGATGAATATCGAGAGCCACGCCGGCGGAAGCATCACCGGCGACTTCATGACCAAGGCCTGGTGACGGCCGGACCGATTCGATGCGACACTGCTGAGCCGTGAGCACTTTCATTGAGCTCAAAGAGCAGGCGGAGCAAGACATTAGGGCGCACATCCCGCGGCCGTCTTCGGACTCCGCCGAGCATTTCGTCGCGGATACGACCAACTACTTTGTTGAACGGGGAGCAGTTTTACTCGCCGCTCTTAGGCTTTGGGCAGAGCCTCGGCAGGAGACGGATGCCGATCTTCGAGCACTGATTGATTCGGCGAGTGCAAGGACGCTGGTGATCATTGCCAGGGAGCTGGCCGAAAGCCACAGTCCTGATGAACTCCATGCCAGCGTGCAGCTTGAAGGCATTGCATACGAACCTCGACGCCAACTGAGCGACACACTCGACTTCGCACGGAAGGGCCTCCAACCGAGCTGAGGAGCGGGGGCGCCGACGAATGTGGATAGAGTTACGCCGGAGAGTCGATCACTGGGGATCTAATGACAAAGGCTGGTGATTCGTCTCGCATCGGTCGTGTCGGCACCTGCCAGCAGACATCGGTACCCATAGATCCCTACGGTCCTTTGCGTGACGACATTATGGGACTGCCCCAATACTGGTTGCCCGCCAACCGAGAACGCTCCGAAGGAACTGAGCGTGGAACAGGCGGTCTCAGGTCAGCCGGCACGCCGTGGTCAGCCAGCCATTATGCGAGTAGAAGACGTTGTCGATTTCCTCAAGCTTCCATCGGTGCAGACGGTCCACATCTGGAACAAGAAGGGAGTTGGGCCGCCGTACTTCTGGGCTGGCCACCAGATCCGCTATCAACGCAGGGAGGTGCTGAAGTGGTTCGTGGAGCACACCGGGCCGTATGCGCGCTGTGGCAGTGAATGTGGCCGGGCGTTCCCTCTGCGGGACTTCAAGAAAAGTGACGGACCAAGGCTGGGTGACCTAGCTCCATGTCCGTCATGCTGGTCAGCACTGGCGGACTCGGTACCGTCCCTCTATGTGGACCTGCCCTAACCCGGAGTGCCACCGACCGAGAACCCGCCGAAGGTCAAGAAACCTGACGAGGCTCATCGCGAGCGCCCACCATTTTCGACATCGGAACTGGCCGAGTGGCTCAAGGTCTCGGTGCCGACGATCTACGGCTGGAGAAGGATGGGCTACGGTCCGCCGGCCAGCGGGATCGGCAAGCGCATCTCGTATCGGACGAGCGATGTGCAGCGATGGGTGGTCGAGCAGGGGATGGTCAGGACTGTCTGCGAAGGTGAGTGCGGCGGTACGTATTGGCGTCGGCAGTTCACGCACGTAGAGGGCTAACCGGTCTTTTGGCTGGACGAAGATCACGGCTTTGATCCACTTCTGACGACCGTCTGGCCCGCGCACACGTCCCAACCACAGCTGGCGCTCCTTCACCCACCAATCGAGCTGGCCGCCGGCGATCCACGTGGCTGACTGCACCTCGATCGGTGGATCGACTTCCCGGCGATCCGCTTCGTTGTACTGACTCGGATCGAGATCCCCGCATATCTGATTCAAACACGCTTGCGATTCTGGAGGAAGAGGGCGCGCGAGACTGTGGGGCTGATGAGCGACGACGAGAGTGATGACGACAGGTGGGAAGTCAGACCCGATCCAGTTGCAGTCGTCTGCATGCTGCTTGCGGTTATCGCAATCGCCATCGGCATGTTGATCAACAACAACATTCGCGAGGATGGCAAGACCGATCGCTGGAACGCCTGCCTGTCTCACAGTCCGCCCGAGGTGTGCAAGAACGCGCTCCCTTGACCGAAAGATTTCGCGTAGATCCGAGAAGCTTGAGACAAATCGCGTCAGGACCTGGACATCTGACCAATTCTGCGCGCAAATAGTTGCAGGGCCATAACAGGGGGAGAGGCTCCAGCTAGATGGCGGCACAAGACCTGGAGCTAGCTGGAGTCTCCTGCTGAACGTACTCCCGCGGCCGGGGATAGCGGGATGTAGCGTGCCTGCTCGATACTGAAAGATGCCTACCGTCCAAATCCTTGTCCGCGTCATCGATACCTTTGTTGACGAAGTACCGGGTCCTCCTGATCGCGGCAAGCGGTACGTCTTCAGCGACGATCTGGTGCTTGAGCGTTACGACGGCAGCACGCCCGGAAGCGGCCTGCCGCAGAACCAGCAGCAACGGTTCGCAGGCACGCAATCAGGAATCATAACCGTCGTCCGCGCGGCTGCGGCTGGCGATCGATTTTTTCCGTCCGGCACCTATCTTCTCCAATACGAGGGGACATACAAGCTCAATACCCTGAACAACACCCCTTTGCAGAATAGCCACGTCACCGCGCGAGGGGTTTTTCTGGTTGACAATCTCAAAGACTTCAACCGCTTAGAGTCGCCAAATAGGTTTGCGATCACTGGTGGCACGGGACCCTACGCAACAGCTCATGGAACGATCACTGAGGGGATCCCAAACCCCGAAAGCAGGCTGCTCAATATCGAGCTATGACCCACCCTCCTTTGCTGCGTAAATCCTTTTACGCAGCGGGTGACTCTGCACTTTGAGCGTGAGTCGTGACTCCAGTTCTACCGTCCCTGCGAGGCCAAGCCGGAGCGAAGCAGAGGTGCGGCAGTGCTCTTGACCTTTGGCCATGAACGAGAAAAGCGGTCGCTCACTCTGTTCGCCTTTCCTTCATTGCCGTCCACTTCAGTGAGGACGCGCTGAGCTAGACGCAAAGCTGCTCGCGAAAAGCGTCTTCCCCTGGCAGGATCCTCCGACGTCGGGTCAGGCTGCGATGGGCGCATCGAGCCCAGGCCGCGTTTTCGATCTCGAACAGCGAGGTCACCGAGGCGTACGCCGCCATGGATGACCGTCGCACAATCAAGTTCCTGCGGTCATATCAGACGGTTGCAGGGCCGCATCACCATCCTCTATGTCGACGCCAGGTAAGGCGATTCGGTTAGGACCTCGGCCGAGATGATCATGGACCTCACCAGAGAGTTGCTCCGAGCAGTCGTGAGGTGATCAAAGCGCTCGGGGTTTCTACTGACTCGGGGTCCAAGAGCGTCGTGACGGTCCGCAGGCGACGGTCCTCACTGTCATCGCAGCTGGAAACGCCATTTGCGACTATCCCCGCCGTCGTATGAGAAATTCAACCGTACGCCTTTAACGGCAGGGGCTGGCAGAGTCGAGCAGATAGCCTAGGCGCGTGCGGGCAAGGCAAAGGGCTGACCTGGCCGAGTTGAGGGACTGGGTAGAGGGACTGCGCGCAGCGGCAGACACCGCACGGCAGACCGGCAACATCACGCTAGCCGATGCCTTGGACATTACCCGCTTCGAGGTGTACGAGTCCTACCTTGACGAGGACTACACCAACAACAGAGCCAAGCGGTTGATGATCAAAAACTAAGCATTGGTGAAACCGTCGGTGTGGATCAGGTCGCCGCCGGTTGGTCGGGTGGCTTGAGGTCGGCGTGGCCGTGCACCGTCGCTAGCCGTGCGGCAAGCGCTGCGATCCAGCCGAACAGACTGACGTTCGCCATCAAGAATGCGGCGTTGCCCGAGGCCAAAGCAGGATGACGGCGAAGAGCGCAGGGAGCGCGAGGAAAACGACCGCGTGCTGCCGGTCATAACGGGGATATGGAGGAAGCTGTTTGCGATCGGCGCGAAAACACCACGAAGAGCGATGTCCACCACGCGGTCCATAGCGTGAAGAGCACGCCGAGTAGCACATCGCGTACCGGATTTAGCCCGGCGATGTTGGCGGCGGGCCCGACTGTTGCGGCCGCGGCGAGTGCCAGCGATAGGCGGGATAGGCGGAGATGATCGGGGCGGAGGATCCACCCCGATTCCTGGCCACCAGGCTGCCAAGAAGATGGCGTCCAGGAATTGCCAGATGGCACGCCACACCAACCTGCAGCATGGCCGCGAACTGCGCCGCGATCAATGCCTTGGCCTGCGGTGGTGGCATCGGTGTAGGCGTGCAAAGAACATGGGCGCCACCATGGCAAATTTGGCCACTGACGCTAGATGATCATGAGACCGCCGCAGCTCCCAGCGTGACCCCGGACATCATCACAAGCACCGAGGCTGAGCAGGCCCAACCAGCCGGCGTGATTCCACTCCGGACGCCATCACATAGGGCGGCGAAGCGCTCGTGAGGCGCTGCTTCGTAGTACCCACCGCCCGATCCGACAGCCGGTGCGGCGAGCGTTGCGTCGAATGCGTCGATCTCGACGAGCCCCTCTTGGACGGCATCGAGCAATGGGACATTTCCGTTGATGCCGCCGTGATCTACGCGGCAGTGCGCTCGATGGCTGCCGACAACTGGAGCCAGTTCTATCGACGGTCGGAAGACTGTCGCGGATCAGCTGCCGGATTACGCCGACGTACGGGCTGCCGGCCGACTCGCCCGAATTCTGACGCGCGGCCTCGCCGCGGCCGTACTGTCACGTTCGTCAAAGACCGCGGCGAGGGTCACACCTTCTAGCGCCAATGGCAGCGCTCCATCGAGCGCACAGCCGCCTACTTCGACAAGCACCTCGATTAGGTCGAGAACTGCCGATGGCTCTCGACGAAAGGTGGCCGCGAACGACACGCCTGAACTCAGGCGATTTAGGCATGTCGACTGCGACCACTTTCAGCATGCGGAGCCGACCGCCCTGGTGCGACAGGCTTCACGATTTAGTCCAACGTCAATCGAATCCACCACAGCGGGGTAATGAGAAGTTCGATGGCGGAACCACAGGCTCTCACTGCCGATCGATACCGCTTGCTGCACCGCGTCGGCAGCGGCGGCATGGGTGTGGTCTGGGAAGGCTGGGATGAACGGCTGGAACGCCGCGTCGCAGTCAAGCAGCTGTACCGCCAGTCAGAAGCCTCAGCGAGAGAAGCAGAACTGGCCAACCAGCGGGCGCTGCGCGAGGCACGGCTCACGGCACGACTCCAACATCCGCACGCAGTACCGGTGTTCGACGCGGTCGAGCAGGACGGCCAACTGTGGCTGATCATGCAATTCATCCCCTCGATCACCCTTGCCGCGGTACTAGAAGAGGGTGGACCACTACAGCCGAACGAAGCCGCAAAGGTAGGTGCAGAAGTCGCATCCGCGCTGGCCGCTGCCCACGCGGTCGGCATCGTGCACCGCGATGTGAAACCGGGCAACATCCTAATCGCCGAGGATGGTTCGGCCTTGATCAGCGACTTCGGGATTGCTCGGGCGTTGGGCGATGCGACCCTGACCAGCGGCGGCATGATCCACGGCACGCCGGCGTACCTGGCTCCGGAGGTCGTCCGCGGAAGTGAAGCGAACTTCGCCTCGGATGTGTTCTCGCTGGGTTCCACGCTCTATAGCGCACTGGAAGGCCACCCACCGTTTGGCACCGACGACAACACCATGGCACTGCTGCATCGGGTGGCCTCCGGTCAGTTCCCACATCTACAGCACGGTGGTGCGTTGACGCCGGTGATCATGAACATGCTCTCCATCGATACGGACGACCGCCCGTCGATGGGTGCGGTGGCGGAGAGGCTGTTGCGGCTGGCAGCACGGGGTCGTTCGGCCGAGCCGCCAGTCGCTCGGGCTGTGTCAGGGGAAGAGCCTGAAGCTGAGGAAGTCGATCCGAGCCTGTCTAAGACCGGTCCCTCGATCGGCTCAGATGCCGACTCCCAGCAGGCCACCAGCCCCTCGCCGACCGCAGAGCCCGAGTCGTCGGCGGCGTCAGCGCCGGTTTTCCAAGATCAGCGCCCTGCCCAACCCCCGCGTCGGCGCGGCCTGGCGGCCGCCGTTGCCATTGTTGCTCTCATCGGCATTGGAATTTTGGTGACTGCCCTGCTCGTTACCGACCGCCGAGCCGGGAATCCGTCGGCCGGCACAGGCCAGGCGACCTCGGCCGCACCTGCAAGCACAACTCCTTCCACGCCGCCGTCCGCGACTGCGAGCACATCCTCGCCGACTCCCAAAGCATCCGCGCCCCAGCAAGCACCGAGGCCCACGCCACGAACCAAAGCTCGTGCGCAAGCACCGAAGCCGACGCCACGAACCAGAACTCGTACGCAACCCCGGGCTCCATCACCAACGACCGCACCCACCGTCCGGGGCACCCCCACCGCCGCGGAGCTTAGGCGGGCGATCACCAGCTATTACGCGTTGATGCCGCGTAATACCGACGCAGGCTGGCCGCGGATGACGGCCTCATACCAGACGAACCATGCTGGCGGGCGGCAGGCATACCAACGATTCTGGGATGCGGTCAGCAAGATCACGGTGGCTGACGTGCAAGGCATTCGACCATACTCAGCGCGGGCGACACTCACCTACTACTTCAAAGACGGCCGCATGGTACGCGAGCGGACCGCGTACGGACTGGTCAACGAGGGTGGCCGCCTCAAGATCAGCAGCTCGACGGTGTTGAGCAGCGTGATGCTCTAAACGATCCGATGATCAATCTGGTACGCCACGACGAGGAATGTCGGTCACCAACTGTTTCGGTCCGCAGCGGGTCGGAGTTGGTGCTCGGCGGCCGCGGAATCGACGTTCCCGGTCAGGCCGGCAATGGCCGCGAGGCGATTGTTCTGATGCGAGAGCTGGATCCGGACGTGGCGTTGACGGAGATCCGGATGTCCGTGATGGATGGCGTCGCAGCCACCCGCAAGCTGACCAGGCCCGGTGCCCGTGCCCGGGTGCTGATCTTGACCACATATGACGCGGACCGCTTCGTGTATGAGGCGCTGCGGGCCGGCGCTGGGGGTTCCTACTGAAAACAATGCCGCCGGACCAGCTTGTGTCAGGGATCGAGACTGGCGCTGCCGCTGGGTCACGGCGCTGATAGGTAGCAGGAGTGCGCCGACTTGGGAGCCTTGGCGATTCCGGGCAGCTCACTGGCTAGGGATCGGAAGACTCTCTCAGGTCCGCAAAGTTCAACTCCGCGTTCCTTCCGTGGCTTGCCAGATCTCTTTTGAGTATTTGCAACGCCAGCAGGCCCGGGGTGGCAGGATGCCTGGGCAATGGGTCGATGTCGGGACGAGGAGGCTCATTGATGGAACGGCTGTGGATCCGAGAGGTCCGACGCGCCGCCCGGCGGGCAAGTGCGCCCTTCGCTCGGCAGGTCGCTTTGGGTTGTGCTGCGGCCGCGGTCGGAACAATGGCCGCTTCCGTTTTGCCGCTGCAATTAGACGGCGCAGCCGCGCATGCCGTGTGGGCGGCTTTGTGGGCAGTAGCTGGATACGTCGCCATCTGGACCGGGCTCTTCATTTATCACCTGTTGAGGTACCGATCTAGCGGATTTCGCGACCACGACTGGCTTGTGCGACATGATGACTCCGATGCTGACGGTGCTCTTTTCCTCGAGTTCGTTCGCAGGTCAGGCGCCAGTCCGAGTCCTGGAGTTGACCTGGAGCTATGGGTAAAGAGTCATGGCAACTGGGAGGTCGTCGATAAGGATGAACTGGTGTTGATGCCAGACAAGGTG
>JBKPTR010000299.1:0-6699 GCA_046735615.1 Actinomycetota bacterium | reverse complement strand
CGGGCCACTGTCGGTCAGTGAACTGGCTGCGCCGCTCGCGGTGTCCCTGGCGGCGGTGGTACAACACCTGCAGGTTCTGGAGCAGAGCGACCTGATCCGCACCGAGAAGGTCGGGAGGGTGCGCACCTGCGCCATCGCGCCAGGCGGTCTCGACATCGCCGAGCAATGGCTTCGGGATCGTCGAGCGCTCGCCGAGCGACGCCTGGACCGACTCGGCGCCCTCCTCGCCGAGGAGCACGGCGCCGCGCCGGCGGCGAGGGGAGAAGACGGGCAATGAATACCGAACCGATCAAACACGCGACCTTCAGCGTCGAACGCACCTACTCGGCGGACGCCGCGCGCGTCTTCAGGGCGTTCTCCGACACCGACGTCAAACGTCGGTGGTTCGCCGAGGGCGAGGACTGGCAAGTCGAGGAGTTCACCGCTGACTTCCGGCCTGCCGGCTACGAGACGAGCCGCAACGGGCTGGCGGAGTGTACGCCCGGACGTCGGCGGATTCGACGCGATCGGCGCTTACCGGCGATCAGGCTTAGAACTTGTCTCCGGTGCGCCAGGCCATCTCCTGCAGCGTCAGAGTGTTGCCATCGGGGTCGGCCAGCCATGCGTACTTGACTCCTCCGCCCATATCCTCGACGGCGCCGACCTCAACGCCGCGGCCGGCCAGCTCGGCGCGGGCTTGCTCGATGTCCGCCACCACCAGGTGCAAGCCCTTGATCGTGCCGGGTGCCATTTCGTCGTAGGCCGGCAATCCGGTGCCCATGCCGATCGAGCAGGCCGAGCCTGCTGGCGTCAGCTGCACGACCCGGACGCCCGCTGCCGGCTGCACGTCGACGTCTTCAACAAAACCCAGCCGTTCGACGTAGAACGTTTTCGCGCGGTCGACATCGGTGACTGGAATAGGCACCAGCTCGAGCTTCATCTCCATCGGGTCTCCTTTGGTTCGAGGTGGTTAGGCCCGCCTTCTGGTTGTTTCGTTAGACGCTGCGAGAAGGCGCGACTAACCACTGCAGGTTTGGATCTGGGCCCGCCTACAGCGCCCCGGCTCACGCGCCGATGGGAAGCAGTGTCGCAGCTGTCGGTTCATGCCGCCCGCAGGGATCCCCTTGTACTTGATTCAACTAGAGACTCGATTCGAAGATAAATGAACACCAGTTCCGGTCAACCGTTCTGCATTTGACCGGCCAAGTGTCCGCTAGCCGCCGGTCGGCTATCGGAGCGCCCCGCTGAGCGTTCCGGTTGCGAGACGCGTTCACTCTCCTAGCCTGCAACTTGCAGGAACACACCGAAGATCAGGAGGACCACGATGTTTGCCATAGTGCGACTCAACTCGTTCGACCAGATCAAGTTGGCCGCTTCCCCCGCGCTGGAACAGTTTGACCAGCTCCACCGGACTCAGCCCGGCTACGTCGGCACCATCGTTGTCGACTTGCAAGCAGGTCGCCGCCTGGTGCTCAATCTCTGGGAGAGCGAGGAGCACAGTGCGGCAGCGTTGTCGGTCCTCGGGCCCGAGGTCGGCCGGCTCCTGGAACCGCTCATGTCCCACCCGTCTGAACTTGTTGGCGCGGGAACCGTAATCTCCACAGATCTAGTCCCAAGCTCCTGAATCTGTAGCACCGGGCTGGCGTGTTAGCCGTCCCGATGGCCATGGTGGTACGTCGTTTTGATGGTCTTCGCCGCGCTCAGCTTCGCGGTCGCTGGCACTTGGGCGCGAGCCGCACTGACTGTCGGACTGGTCATATCAGCCCTCGCCATGCTGGTCGCCCTGTTGAGCCTCGGCGCACTGCTGGCACCGACTGTCGTCGCGGCCGCCATCGCACTCGTGGTTACACGCCTGGGCGCACACGCACGTGCGCCAACGGAGGAACCGAGTCAGGAACGAGGGGTTGCCCGCCGGCGGGTCCTCAATAGCGCACCTAGCCTGGTTTGACGGCAGCTTGGATTCCAACGCCCGGCACGGTGCGGAAGTGAATCGCTCGGCGTGGGCTTAGGCCCGCTTGAAGCTGCCAGTCCGAAATCTCCTCCACTGGCCAGGTGCCCGACTGGCTCGTGAGCGCGAAATAGAACTCGAGCAGGGCGCCCAGTTGGCCGGCGTCCTTCGCGCTCCGCGGCCGGAACTCGTCGAGGATCGCGTAGACACCGCCGGGGCGCAGGGCGCGGGCCACCCGCGCCGCGAGATCTCGGTTCTCGACCTCGGAGAAGTGGTGGACAAGCTGTGCGACAAGGACGAGATCGTAGGTGTCGGCTCCCAGGTCTTCTGTGAGCGCGTCGCCGGCGCGATGGATGACCCGCTCGCCCATCCCCTCCGCGGCCAGCAGCGGCGCCGCGTGCTTAACCGCCTGCGGCAGGTCGAGGATGGTCGACCGAAGTCCCTCGTGCCGGCGGCAAAGAGCAACCGAATAGTAGCCGTGGGACCCCCCGATATCGAGCATGCGCTTGGCGTCCTTCGGCACCGGCATCCGCCTTACCGCCTCGCCGGCGGTGGCGTTCGCCATCGCGCGCATGCCACGCTGGTACAGGTCCCACTGCTCGTCATCGGACATCGAGTGGATCTCAACCGGCTCGCCGGTACGCACGTAGTCCTCAGCGCGCTCCAGCAGGTCCCATTCAAAGAACTGGAATAGCAGCTTGTCGGCGATCGAATGCCGGCTCTCGCGCAGCAGCCATTTCCTCGACACCGGGGTCAGCGCATAGCCGCTATCGTCCCCGCGTAGGTACCCGGCCCCGGCGAGGGCGAACAGCAGCTTCTCGGTGCCTATGCGGCTCGTACCGCAGCGCTCCGCGACCGTTGCCGCGGTCGCCGATCCCCCGGCGAGCGCCTCGAACACACCCACCTTGGTGGCGACCATGATCAGGCGGGCCAGCGTGAAAGCCATCTGCGTGTCGAGAAGCGGTCGCGGCGCCACGTTGAACCGGGTAACCGCCCACTCGATCGGGTTCTCTGGAACCGCCCCGATCCGCATGCTTCATTCTATGGTCGAGAGCGTCATGCCCATTGCGCGGTTCAATGACGGCCTCCTATCGCCACCGACGTGCTCCGCTTCTCGCGTTTGCGGCCTACCGGTCATTGAAGGGTCGACTATTGGGACGGGCGTTGGCGTTGCGGCAGGGGCTCATGCAGGATCCGGGCACCGCTCCGCTTGCAGGTTCTGGACGCCAGTCGATAAGCGCTTCCGATTGACCCTTGCCGCTCCTGACGCCGTCCCGCGGCGCCGCAGAATGGTCGAGCTACGGGACGACGCCTCGCATCGTAGGAAGTCCGCCCTCCATTACGGCTCATCTCGCCAGGCGAGGGCGTTTCTGATTTCCCCCCTGTCGCCCTGCGCATGGTGGATCTGTCACGCTCAGGGCATCTTGTTGGAGCGCATCGACGCCCGGCAGGACTGCGGCCAAACTGGCCAGCGTGGGCCATGTTCAATACGGATGAACGCCTTAGAAATGGGCCAGTACCTCATAGACATCGGCACTTTCCACTTCCATCGAGGGCGGTCTGGGTGCGGTGCGTACCGGCTCCAAAGCCGATCTCGCGGCATCTTCGCTTTCGAAGACCATGACATTCAACGTCGCGCCTGCCATGTCCGTCATCCAGAAACCGGAGACGATCCCGGGGGCCTGCCGGGCGCGCGGCAGAACGTTCGCCTGGACGTGTTGTCCACTTGTGTTGATCTGATCAGCCTGTCCGCGCTCGCGAACCACAACTGCGTGCATCGCCTTCTCCTGTTCCGTACGTGACGTATTGGGGTGACACGGTAGCGAGAATCGCGCTGGGACTGGACCCCCAGTCCGCTCGATACGCGTTCATGTCAAGGCCGCGACTCGGCGACCGGTGAGAGGTCGGCCAACGGGCGGATCGACACGTCGAGTGGTCGTGTGCTGGCGCGGTTCGCTCACGGATCGGTCTGGATTCGGTACGCCATGGCCTGCCGAGTCCAACTGGGGTGTCCTCGAGCTAGGCGCACCCAGCCATCACCACCGGACTGGTTCTGGCCCCGCTTGCTGCACCAGTTCCGGGGCGGTGCGGCTTCGCCTGGGCAACCTCCAACAAATCCGGGTAGTCATGGCCACTTGTCCGCGCCGGATGCCTTGTGAGCAACAGAGACCATGCGACCTGACCCCGCAGCCAGCGCTGCGCCTTCGTCGTCGACCTGGTCGACGTTGTCGAAGCCGGTGGCGAGGAGCCAGCCTTTCAGCTCAACCGCTATGAACATACGGACCGAAAAGGTAAACCGTCGGACCTGTCCGTCGCGAACACAGGTCCTTTCGGTCACAGCACGACCTGTCACCGGCTCAAACGTTGACCGGTCGATCATAAAGTCCCCGTCCCGCTCGACCACGACAGCCGGAAGCCAGCGGGAGAGGAGGTCAGCGAGGTTGTTGTTCTCGATCAGGAGCCGGCCGCCGGGACGAAGCACCCGGTGCGCCTCAGACAGGACTTTCTGGTTGTCGATGTCGTCGAAGTAGCCAAAGGAGGTAAACCAGCTGATAACGCGTTCAAAGCGGTGCTCCGGCCAGGGCAGGGACCGCATATCACCGGAGACGTAGTTGACCTCGACGCCTCGCTCTGCGGCGTCCCGGCGTGCGTGCTCGAGGAAGAGGGGCGTGGCGTCGAGACCCGTCAGGCGCGCACCGCGCTCCGTCAGGCGGTTGGTGATTCGGCCGTGACCGCAGGCTAGATCAAGTACCTCCATTCCAGGCTCTAAGTCGAGCAGGCGCCAGATCGTCTCGGCCTGGGCATCGCTGACCGCCTCTAGCTGAGGGCCATAGAAATAGAGGTAGTCCTCGTTAAAGACCTCCGAGAACTCGAAGACGGGTTCGGTCACGACCGCAGGGTAGTGCGTCGTTGGTCAGGCTGCAGTGCAGTCCTTGGTCCGGAGTAGCCCGGTCGGAGCGTCGGTGTTCGATTCGCACCAGCCGGCCGACTCCTGGTTACAGTGTCGAGTCGTCCGTGCCGTGAGGGGGTCGGCTTGCGGAACCTGCACGCGTGATCGATGCTGGCCTGCGAGTCTCCATCCGTGCGTTGCGTCAACAAGATGAGGATGACGCTGGAGATGCCCTCTCATGATCAACTGGTGCGAGCGTACCCAGATCCACGGGTGCATCTTCGCGCAGTTGATCAAGATGACTCGGTGATCGTGCGGATCTTTCACGAGGTCGGCGACCCTCATTTGTGGTCGGCAGAGAGTTGGGCCAGCTACGGGTCGGCACCGGCAATGCGGCACGGCCCAGCTATGTCGACGGGGAGCCTGCGGGACTGCTGACACTGCGCGTGGAACCGGACGGCGAATCTATGACGCACGTTCCCGCGTGAACGCGTCCCGCTCACCAGTGGTCGATCGGGTCGTTCTCGGATCGTCTAGCGTTTGGTACGCGCTTCACCGAGGTGAGTGCAGACGGAGAGGTCGATATGAGCACACCGGCAGCTGAGGACGTAGTCGCCGCCGAGCTGGTCGCTGCTCGAAGAGAGGGGCGGAGCCTGATCCGGTTCCCGGGTGGGGTCCCCGCCAGCGTGGCCGAGGCCTACCAGATCCAGGAGTTGGCGATGTCGCGATGGCAGGACTCGCTGGTCGGCTGGAAGATTGGCTACATCTCGGCGGACCGGCGTGCGCCCGGTCTGGTGCTCGGCTCGGTCCTTGCGGACTGGCCTGGTGGAGCTCAGGTCCAGTTTGCCTGTTATGTCGACGGGCAACTCATGGGAGAAGGATCTGCCGAGAACTTGCCCGGGGGGATTCATCATGGTCTGGCGACTGCACTGAATATCCTCGCCAGCCGAGGTCAACCGGTCCGAGGAGGCATGGTCTTCGCCACGGGCGCCGTCACCGGTATACATCCGATCGGGCCGGGGCAGCATTGCCGCGTCGAAGTGCGAGGTGGACCGTCAGTGGAACTTCGGACCGTCGACGCCCGCACATTGATGCGCAGCTGACACGTCCGTCGATTGGCCGACCAGGCCCGCGAGCACGGCCCGATCGACGCGTGGGTGCACAACGCGGGCGTACGGGTGCGGGGCAGCACGCCGCGGACCTCAGCGGACGGTCACGAGATGACCTTTGCGGTGAACGTCCTGGCGCCGCACCTACTGACCCACCTGCTCTCCGCCGAGCTGCAGGGACGGTTGCTCTGGCTGGGATCGGGCCTGGCAGGGTCCGTACGCCCGCAGCCGGCGGCACTTGGCCGAGAGACCGATCCGCGGCGGGCGTACGCCGAGAGCAAGGCGTGCGACGTTGCCCTGGCCTGGAATCGTAGATTGCCGGACGTCAGCTCGGTGGCCGTCGACCCGGGGTGGGTCAAGACCAAGCTGGCCAGCCCCGGCGCCCCCGGCGACGCCAGCTCGTCCGCGGAAACCATCGCCTTCTGCTGCACGGCACCCGACCTTCCCGCTTGTCAACTACCTACCGGTAGCTTCCCGTGCTGTACGAGCGCAACATGGTTGACGAGTTGGGGACTGCAACGGGAATGGTGGAAGACGTAGAGGCCGGGTCATCTGGCTCCACGAGCCTGAGTGCCAATGCCGACGGCAAGCCGGGCCACCGGCTTGATCGCCTCGGCGCCCACCTGCGGATCTTTTTCGGGGCCGTCGGCCGAGCGCCGTTCGGTCGCGCAGGTTCTACCGATCACGATAATGGCCTGCGACGCTGTTCTTCGCGTTCGTGGGCCTCGCGGCAGCCTGATTCGTTCCTGCGACGCGGAATTCTGGTGGCCGTG
>JBKPTR010000298.1:0-4953 GCA_046735615.1 Actinomycetota bacterium | reverse complement strand
TAGCTAGCCTGCGTGAGCCGTGGACACGTCTCATATTTGCCCACTCTGTCGGGGACCGCACGGCCGACAGGTTGGCTGACTAGAGTTCGCTCCATTGGGGATGACCTCGTGATCGCGAGCGTCGGCGTGGCGCGAGCGATCACCAAGAACGCTCGGTCAGGAGACCAACCATGAGCTCGAACAGCCCGTACGGCGGCCCACCATGGACAGGCCAAGGGTCCGCCGGCCCGGCGCCTGAACAGTCGCCGGCACCGTACGGGTATCCCCCACAGCCTGGACCAGGCGGCCCGTCAACCGGTTCTGGCCACCCATTCGGACCCATCACTCCCGACCCGCGGGGTCCTCAGCCGAGCCCGTACGGATCGCCGCCCGGCCGACACGGTGCAGGACCAGCGCAGCCGGGACCGCCACCCAAGGGCAAAGGCAAGATCTTGATCATCGTTGGGGCGGCCGCACTCGCGGTAATCCTGATGGCCGTCTTAGCTGTGGTGGTGGCGACTCAAGGCCGGCCGGCCGCCAATCCCGGCGGAAACCCGGGCACTCAGGGGCAGCAGACCGATCCATCGCAAAACAGTGCTCCACAGAACACTCCACGGCCTTCGGACGCGGTGACGGCGTACCTGCAAGCCTTGGCCGCGGGTGATGCGGTTGCTGCCTTGTCCTACGCGGCCGATCCAGCACCCACGGGTCGTCTCTTGACGAACGAGGTCCTCGCCGAATCCCGCGAACGGGCCCCTTTGACCGAGATCCAGGTGCCGGTTGTCGAAGATCAAAGTGCTAAGTCGGTTTCTGCCACCTATACACTCGGCGACTCCACCGTCAGTGAGTCGTTCGACGTCGTCAAAGTGGGAGACTCTTGGAAACTCAGCCGTGCCGTCAAAGACCTCGACCTCAGCTTCATCGCGGATGGGTCTGTTCCGGTCAAGATCAATGGCGTGAAGGTGACCGAGAGCTCGGTCGCGGTACTGCCCGGATCGTACGCATTCACCACTGGCCTGCCTTATGTCGGCTACGGGTCCAAGAACGTTGTGCTGGTGAAGAGTCCGTACGTCGAGGCCGACACCTATCGCATTCAAAGCCAGCTCACCAAGTCGGGCAAGAAGGCTGTTATCTCGGCGACCAAGAAGAGCTACAACAAGTGCCTCGACGCGCATTCCCTCAATCCCAAGAACTGCCCGATGAACTTCGACTCGAAGTACAAGTACGACAAGAGCACCATCACCTGGCGACAGGCCGGGGATGATCCGTTCCGGAAATCGGAGGTTACTTTCAGCGGAACGCAGGCTCGGATCGAGATCAAGCTCAATTTAAAGCTGTCCGGCAGCTGCACGTATCAGGGCCGCTCCGGCAACTGCTCCGGCACCCTCACCGGGACATCGGTCGCTGCCGTCAAGGCGACCGAGAAGCCGCTCAACGTCAAGTGGCTCTGATTATCGAGTAACTCGCTACTGATCGGTAGCATGTGCCGAGTGACTGAGACTTCTACTCAGAGACCTGCAATCGACTTCTCGAACTTCGACCCAGACGTTCGCATTCAAGATGATCTTTTCCGCCACGTGAACGGGACATGGCTCAACTCGACGGAGATCCCGGCAGACAAGCCATTGACCGGAGCCTTCATGGAGCTCCGCGATCAAGCTGAAGCGGCGGTGCGTGACATCATTACCACACTTCAGAGTGGTGAGCCCGGCTCGGATGACGCCAGGATCGCCGACCTCTACGCCAGCTTCATGGATGAGGAGGCGGTCGAGAATGCAGGTTCGAAGCCGATCTTGCCACTGCTGGCAGCGATCGATTCCGTCAAGACCCTGCCCGACCTGACACGGATGGTGGGTGGCTTCGCGCGCAAGGCAGTGCCTGGGCTGGTGGCGCTCCAGGCGGAGCCTGATCCTGGCGATCCAAACCGATATGTGATGTTCGCCGGCCAAGGTGGACTGGGTCTGCCGGACGAGGAGTACTACCGACTCGACGAGTACGCCGAGATTCGTGCTCAGTACCGGGCTCACGTGTCGGCATCCTTCGCACTAGCTGGCATTGCAGACGCCGAGGCTCAGGCGCAGCAGGTGCTCGATCTTGAGACAGAGATCGCCGCAACGCACTGGGACAAAGTCAAGTGCCGAGATCTGCGGCTGATGTACAACTTGATGAGCTTGGAAGACTTCACTGCCAGCTGTCCTGGACTGCATTGGCGGGAGTTCTTGGCAGGGGCTGACATCGCCGAGTCAAAGATGGGTGAACTGGTGGCGATGCAGCCGTCATTCTTCACCGAGGTATCGAATCTCCTCAGCGAGGACCGGCTGCCAGCGTGGCAAGCCTGGGCGCGGTGGAAGGTGATCAGCTCACTGTCGCCCTATCTGTCGAGCGCCTTCGTCGATGAGAATTTCCGGTTCTACGGGACGGTGTTGTCGGGCACGCCGGAGCTTCGCGAGCGCTGGAAACGAGGAGTGGCACTGGTAGAAGTCTCGGTGGGTGAGGCCGTCGGCAAGATCTACGTCGACCGCTACTTCTCGCCGACCGCCAAGGAGCGGATGGATCAGCTGGTCGCTAATCTGATCGAGGCGTACCGACGTTCGATTAGTGATCTTGACTGGATGACCGAGGAAACCAAGGAGAGCGCGCTCGCCAAGCTCGCGAAGTTCCGCCCGCATATCGGTTACCCGACGAAGTGGCGGGACTACTCCTCACTGGTGATCACTCGAGATGACTTGATCGGCAACGTGATGCGGGCCGCCGACTTCGAGGTCAATCGGGCCCTGAACAAGATCGGCCAACCAATCGACCGCGAAGAATGGCTGATGACGCCGCAGACGGTCAATGCCTACTATCACCCGCTGAAGAACGAGATCGTGTTTCCCGCTGCCATCCTGCAGCCGCCATTCTTCAACGAGCATGCGGATGATGCCGTGAACTACGGCGGCATTGGCGCGGTGATCGGACACGAGGTCGGACACGGCTTTGATGATCAAGGCTCGACCTGTGACGGCGACGGCATGTTGCGTAACTGGTGGACCGACAAGGACCGCGAGGCTTTCGAGGAACGAACAAAGGCGCTGATCGACCAATACAATGTGTTGGAACCAGCGCAGACGCCCGGGCATCGCGTCAACGGCCGGCTGACGATCGGTGAGAACATTGGTGATCTTGGTGGGCTCTCGATCGCCTTCAAGGCGTACCAGATCGCCCGTGACAGCAGCCCTGAGCCCGAGCTGGACGGCTACAGGCCTGAGCAGCGACTGTTTCTGAGCTGGGCGGCGGTGTGGCAGGCCAAGGTGCGTACCGAGATGCTGCTGCAGCGGATGGCCACCGACCCTCACTCCCCCGTAGAGTTCCGCTGCAACCAGATCGTGCGGAACCTGCCGGAGTTCTATGCCGCCTTCGACCTAGCAGAATCCGACGCCCTCTGGCTGGACGAGGATCAGCGCGTCAAGATCTGGTAGCTATCGCGAGCTCGCTCGCATCGGTCCGCCGGGGCGGTCGTAGCCGTTGGCGACGATTTCAGCCATCACCGACAGGGCGATCTCTCCAGGCGCCTTCCCACCGATGTTGAGACCAGCCGGAACGTGGACACGGCTCAGCGTCGCATCGCTGTACCTGCGCGCGAGCCCTTCGTACGTTGTAGCAGCACGCGACTTGCTGCCCATCATCGCGACATAGCCAACCTCACCGTCAAGCAACAAGGCCAAGATCGCGTCGCGGTCAGGGGTGTCGTGATCACAAAGCACCACGGCATCTGATGTTGCCAACCTGGCGGAACCAAGATCCCCCAGAGCTGTCGCGTCAGACAGCAACGAGGCCGGACGTTCAAGAACCGCCGCAAGCTGGATCAGCGCACGCGCGATCGGGTTGTCGCTGACCGCGAAGACCCGACCGTACGCGGGCCGCTCGTCAGACCATGGCTGACTCGTTGGTGTCGTACATGCTCCCTCCGCCATGCCGCTCACCCTAGTGGGCGGTGACCGCTTCCCGCGGCTCTCTCTGCTTCGGTATCCCACGTAGCGTGGGATGTTCTTGCTGTACACAGCATGTACGCCGTGTACACCGCAAATTGTCTTGGTACAGCATGAAGCAGTTATCCACAGATCTGGCGCAAGGTGGTACCGCGTCGATCCAGCCAAGCCCCAAGGTGGCTCCGTGACCCAGAATCTCGGACAGATCATTCAAGCGAGCGGTGGCATATTCAGCAGGAGTCAGGCATTGGAGTGCGGCGAGACTGATCGCACTCTCGCCGCTGCCGTCCGCGACGGAGCCCTCGTACGCCTGCGCCGCGGCTTGTATGTTCCCGCCGACATATACGCGGCAGCAGACCCGTCGGCCAAACACGTCCTCAACGCAAGAGCTGCTCTGGCAAGTCAGCGCGGGCAGGTGGCTCTCACCGGTGTCTCCGCGGCTGCGCAGCACGGCTTCGCTATCCACGAGACGTCCCTCGATGTCGTCCACCTCGTGCGGCTGGAGAATAGCTCGACTCGTACGGAGGCCGGCATCGTGCACCACGGCTCCAGGCGGGACATTTCGGAGGAGATCGGCTCGTACGAGGGCATCCTCGCTTCCGTCCCGGCTCGTGCTGTCTGGGAGGTGGCCTGTCGGTCAAGCCTTGAGGCCGGTGTGGTGACCGCCGACTCAGCGCTTCATCGAAGCCCAGAGATCAAGGAGTCACTGGAGGCGTTGCATGATCGCTTCGCCTTGTTTCCGGGCTCGGTGAAGGCGCGTACCGTGATGAGGCTTGCCGACGGACGCTCCGAGTCACCCGGCGAATCGGTCACACGCGTGCAGTTCTATCGCTACGGCATTCCGATGCCGGAGCTCCAGTTCCGCGTCATCGGATCACGAAACCAGCTGATCGGAATCGCTGACTTCTATTGGGATCACTTCCGCCACCTCGGCGAGTTTGATGGAAACGTCAAGTATCAGGGACTGCTCAGACCCGAGGAATCGGCCTCCGAGTGCGTCATCCGG
>JBKPTR010000297.1:0-15366 GCA_046735615.1 Actinomycetota bacterium | reverse complement strand
GAGCGATTGAGCATCCGATGGAGTTTGCGAACTGCCCGGCGGGCAAACGGCGACTTCCTCGCTGGCACAGCACGTGGCTGCGCACGAAGCTTGGGATGTTTGACCAGACCTACATCAAGAGACAATCCGGAGGTCCGCCGTGTGAAGTAGGCCGCCATGGTCGGTGGCCCATTCTTGACCAGCTCCGGAAGAGCACGGCCGGGCCGTCGCTCCGGCGTCAGGGTCGTGCGGCGGCGCATGGCCAGCCCGAGAACACCGTAGTGGAGGTAGAGGTCCCACAGGCCATCTGCAAGCCTGGCCCCCGCCGCGAGGGTATTCGGATCGATTTCAGCCGAGAACGACGTGGCCAGCCCCATGCGATGGACCGCAGCCTGGACCGGCCAGGTCTCGCCCGTGTCGCGTTCAGTCAGATCCAACCGGATCGTCGAGTTCGCCACGCCGAGCCACAGTGTCTCTGGCGGTAGCTCACCCAGCAATGCCGCGAAGCGCTTCTCCGCCAACGGCTCGTCAGGCATCTCAGCGAAGATGGCCTCGGCCTCGTCGACGATGTCCAGCTCGCCGGGAGGATATTCACCGGGAGGCCTGACATCGGTCAGCTGAACGGTTCCGCTGATCTGAAGCTTGCCGTCGACCCAGCTAGCCTGCAAGATGCTCGGGTACGTCACCCACGGCGCGCTTTCTTCCGCAACGCGACGTACATCCGTAGCGTCCCCAGCGATGATGGCGCGGGCGACCCGTTGTGAGAGTGGCTGCAGCAGCTCGACGACACCCTCGTCGAAGTAGCGCGCAGCGATTCGATGTGCGTTGTTGAAAATCTCAGCGGCCTCATCGTCTGCGAGGCTTCGCCGCCGGCGACGAGTGAGCCGTTGCACCATTTCGACCTGAAGCCAGCGCCTGAAAATGTGGTCGCGCTCTGCTCCGGGATCGGTGTTTGCCACAACAACATCGATAGCGTCCGCGAGGTTGTCAAAATAGCCCCGCCAATCAGTCTTGCGAAGGCCGGCGTTGGCAGCGTCGACCCGCCGGATGTGGAAGTAGCAGGTGTAGTCGCCGTAGATGCTGACAACCTTGGCCAGTAAATAGCTGGTTACCACGAAGTGATGATCTTCGAGTCGGCGTTTCCCTTCGGGAAATCGGATCTGGTGCTCGTTCAGGAAGTCCCTGCGGAACAGCTTGTGCGGCGTCAGGCTGTCCATAATCGAGGAATCGCTAATGCTGCACTGGCGGATCGTTTCTCTGAAAATGACGCGCGGAATACGGCGCTGCAAGCCAGCCATCTTCGGAAGCACGACGTCTGAGCCACAACTGGTCGCGAAGTCATACAGCCGCTCGAGAGCCTCAGTCCCGAGCCAGTCGTCGTGGTCGGAGAAGAAGACGTATTCGCCACGAGCGGCGTCCAGGCCGACGTTGCGCGGTTGTCCTGGCCAGCCTGAGTTCGGCTGGTGGATCACCCGAATATTTGGGTACGTCGCTGCGAGCTCATCAAGGCGTTCCGGCGTGTCGTCTGTGGAACCGTCGTCGATACAGATGATCTCAAATTCGTCTGGGGGAAGGCTTTGTGATGTCAGCGACTCGATGCACGGCGTGAAGTATTCCCCAGGGTTGTACACCGGGATCACGACGCTCACCTTGAGCATGCGGTTGACTCTCTCTTAGGCAGGGGCTGGGGTTATTCAGCCCACTCCGACCACTGGAAATCTCAGGCTCCAGCCTGCATCGCGACCCTACGCACACAAACAAACCGCGCAATCAAACACGGATCGCGCGCCGCCATGCTGAGGAGGAGCGAGGGGACACGCTTTTTCGTCCCCGAGTGACGACGAAGTAGGCGGCTGCCAGGCGCGATCCGCGCGGAGCGAGCATAGCGAGTGGAGCAATCAAACACGGTAGGGTCAGCCGGTGACCAGATTGCGCAATGTTGCCGTGATCCTTGCGGGCGGCACTGGCACCCGCATCGGCCTGAACATTCCCAAGCAGCTGATCAAGATTGCCGGCAAGCCGATCATCGAGCACACCATCGCTGCGATGCAGCAGTCCCCACTCGTGGACGAGATCGTGGTCATGATGGCGCCCGGCCATCTGGACGAGGTTCGCGCCATTGTGAAGAAGGGCGACTATTCCAAGGTCACGCAGATTTTGGAGGGTGCGGAGACTCGGAATGAGACCACAGCGGCCGCGCTCGCCGCCCTAGGTGATGAGGAATGCAATGTCTTGCTGCACGACGCGGTGCGTCCGCTCGTCTCGCAGACGATCATCGCCGCCAACGTGGAGGCGCTGCAGAGATATGAGGCCGTCGACACCGCAATCCCATCCGCTGACACCGTGATCGAGGTCGCCCCTGACAGCGGCAGCCTCGCCGACGTGCTACCTCGGCATCTGCTGCGTCGCGGTCAGACGCCACAGTCGTTCCGTCTCTCGACGATCAAGACCGCGTACGCGAAGGCTGCCCAGGATCCCGGGTTTACTGCGACCGATGACTGCACTGTGGTGCTCCGCTATCTGCCGGAGGTCTCGATTGCCGTCGTCGCCGGACACGAGCGCAACATGAAGGTCACCGAGCCGATCGATGTCTACATCGCTGACAAGCTGTTCCAGCTGACCTCCGCAGACCGTCCCACCCCGCTGACCAACGGGCAGTACCGCGCCAGGCTTGACGGCCGGACTGTCGTGGTTTTCGGCGGCTCCTACGGGATAGGTGGCGACATCGCCGAACTCGCCCGCGCGTACGGGGCAAATGTGAAGACCTTTTCGCGCTCGACCACCGGCACCTATGTCGAGAAGCGCGCCGATGTCGCCAAGGTCGCTCAGCAGGTGCTCGACGAGACCGGCCGCGTCGATTTCGTTGTCAACACCGCAGGTGTGCTGGTACGCGGTGAGCTGGCGGAGACATCAGAGGAGACCATCTACTCCTCCACAGACATCAACTATCTTGCGCCGATCTTCGTCGCGCAGGAGTTCTTTCCGCATCTCGCGGCGTCCAGCGGGTCGCTGCTGCTGTTCACCTCTTCGTCGTACACCCGCGGACGATCGGGCTATTCGCTGTACTCCTCGGCAAAGGCCGCGATTGTGAACCTGACGCAGGCACTCGCCGACGAGTGGGCCTCCTCGAGTGTCCGAGTGAACTGCGTCAATCCTGAGCGCACCGGCACACCGATGCGCACCAAGGCCTTCGGAGAAGAGCCGCCTGGCACCCTGCTGTCGTCCGAGGAAGTCGCCCGTCAGTCTCTCGACGTTCTGCTCTCACACCTGACCGGCCACATCATCGACATTCGCCGTGAGGAGGGTCCAGCGGCCCTCGGCAACGGCTGAGCGAGGCCCTCAAAACACGACGTCGCTGATCACGAGGTTGTGGTCGGAGGGACGGCTCGAGTCGACACGGTTCATGACGTTCTCGTACCGGAGCACACGCTTGCTGCCCTTGATCATCACCACATCCAGCCGGATTGGCTTGGCCGGCAGCGTGGTCTTGAAGTGATTGACCGTCGGGTACTTGATGTTGATTCGAGTGTTGGCTGCGGCGGCGGTGTCCTGGAACCCCTGGCGTATCAAATATTCGCGCGGCGCGTCTCCGGCGCGGTTGGTCGCCCAGGAGTTGAAGTCGCCCGCGTAGATGATCTTCTCGTTTGCCTTGCGCAGGGCATTTACCTTCAGGTAGACGGCCCTGGCCTGTGCTCCGCGCAGTGCGTTGTAGCTCTTCTCCGTGCTGAGCGAGCTGCTGTGGCGGTCGTCCAGGTGCACCGACACCACCCAGAAGCGTTTCCCGGTCTTGCGGTCAGCGAACTTCGCATACGCGGCGCTTCGACGCAGCGATTCGCTGTCAGAACTCCGAAGCGGCAGGTTCATGCTGCAGGAGGAGTTGTAGTTCTTGCTCCCAGTCTTCTCTGGGCAGTGGCTCAATAGCTTGAACTTCCTGGTGTCGTAGAGGATGCGAGCGCCCTGCGTGCCGTGGTTCGTGCCCGGCTTGACGTACGGCGTCGTCCGGACCAGCTGATAGCGGCTATCGCCGATGACAGTCTTCAACGAACGCTCCAAGCTGACTGTCTGCCGCAGATGTCCTGTTGTGGTTCCCGTCGAACCGTCCGCGCGTCCCGGGCCCAGTTCCTGAAGTGCCAGCACACCAGGACTACGGCTTGCGATCTCACGGGCCACATCATTCGCGCGCTCCAGCCAACTCCGGCCATCGTTAGCGCGCGCAGTGCGGACGTTGAAGGTGCCCACGCGCAGCGTGAGGGAAGTCTTCTTCTCGCTCACGGTGAACACCTCGCGCTTGCGGAGCTTGCTCGATCGGGCCTGTCCGGTCCTGGTGGAGCTGGCGCGGCTGGCATCGACTCTGTCGCCGGTGGCGTGCGATCCGTCCTGGTTGCCGGTGGCGGCTGTTGTGCTTCCGCCGGGGTCAGGCAACGCCTTGACACTGCTGGCCGAGTCGGCCGTTGAGGCGGAGCCGGCCGAAATGCTCGCTGCGCAGCAGACGCAGACAAGACCCATGGCCACGGTCGCAGCGGCCATGCGCTGAGCACGCAAGAATGCTCCTTGAGGAACAGCGTGAATCGGCGGTGGCCCCCGAGCGGCACCCCCGATGCAGACTTCCCCAGATGCGGTCAGATGCCGCTTCTGGGCCGGACAGAAGAGACACTAAAAGCCCGGCGATCTTCTACGCCAGTGTTATCGACCCGTTATCGATGTGACATAGGCCACAATCGGCGCAAACGATTCCACGATCAGGCCTCACGGGAAGTTGAGGATCGGTGGCGACGTCGGATTCCACACTGCCCGAGCACCGAGGTCTCCGACTCGAACAATCCATAACGAGGCGACCAGCGCCACGGCCACGAGCAGGACCGGCAGCACGATACGCACGATCGCCGGTTGCTTAGCTACATCTTCTGTGCTGCCCGAGGTACGCCTGGACACGAGGAACACATTGAGCAGCCCGATCACCGAAAAGGCGATCATGATCCAGAACAGCTGCTGAGCGAGCTGTGAATGCTTCAAGATCAAATCGCCCACCGGGTTCCCCGGCTTGATCCCCAAGGCTGCTTCGAAGGCCAGGCCGCTCTGCTTGGCGACGTAGGTCGCGGCAGTGGCGCCAACGACGGTGATGCCCAAGGGCCAACGGGCCCACGCACGCGTCTTGGGAAACGCGAAGAGGAGGGCCAGCAGGACCGCTAGCGGAATGCCGATGACCACGACATGGATGACCAGTGGATGGAGTGGGAGGTCCCCGATCTTGTCGAACACAGACTCTCTCCTCACGATGATGATCAGCGGCCCAAGCCAGTGGCCGGATGCCCGCTTATACGGTTACACGACGCGATGGTGGAAATCGTTCGATCATCCCGGTCGACCGGCCGCTTTGCCTAGGTCACTGCTGCCTTGGCGGTACGCAGGTCGGCCACCAGCCCAGCAAATGCCTCCTGTCGATCCTCAGCGGTTGCCCGCAGCACGGAAGAAGGATGTACGGTTGCCAACACCCGCCGTACGCCGATCGGAGTTTCCAGTTCCAGCACCTGACCGCGCTGCTGCGTGACGCGAAATGTGGTCCCGAGGAGCGATCGGGCCGCGACAGCACCCAAGCACACGATGAGCGTGGGGTCGACGCGGGTCAGCTCCGCTTCCAGCCAAGGACGGCACGCTTTGATGTGAGTGACCTGTGGTGTCGCATGTATGCGCCGCTTGCCGCGCTCGGTGAACCGGAAGTGCTTGACCGCGTTCGTGACGTAGACGTCCTTTCTGGGCACCCCAGCCTCATCCAGCGCATCCTGCAGCAGGCGTCCGGCCGGACCGACAAAGGGAATGCCCTTACGGTCTTCGACGTCACCCGGTTGTTCGCCGACGAGAGCGAGTGGTGCCCGTGGGTTCCCCGCTGAAAAGACCACTTGGGTTGCAGGTTTCCACAGCTCGCAGCCCCTGCAGTCCTCCGCCGCCCGCTTGAGCTCGTCGATATCGGCGTGCTCGGGCACCCACGCTGCCGCGGTTTGCGTCAACTCGTTACTGTCCCTCACCGATCGAGCCGGCCCATGTGCCGGGTTCGTGGTCGTGCCGCCGCCCTTCGAGCTTGATCACGTGCATTACGGCGTTGATCAACGCCAGGTGTGTGAAGGCCTGCGGGAAGTTTCCAAGTTGCTGGCTGGTATGCGGATCGATCTCCTCGCCGTACAGGTCGAGTGCACCCGCGAATGACAGCAGTTTTGCACACAGCTTTCGAGCGCGCTCGTACTCACCGATCTCGCAGAGCGCGGAGACCAGCCAGAAGGAGCAGATCGTAAAGCTCCCCTCCTCACCGGCAAACCCGTCGTCGGTTTCCTCGACCTTGTAGCGGAGCACCAGCTCGTGCACGGCGAGCTCGTCCGCAATCGCCAACACGGTGGCCCGGATGATTGGGTGGTCGGCCGGCAGGAACCGCACCAGTGGGGCCAGCAGCAACGAGGCGTCGAGGGCTTTGGTGCCGTAGTACTGGGTCAGCACCCCGCGCTCGTCCACGCCATTTGCCAGGATGTCGTCCTTGATCTCTTGCGCCGCCAGCTCCCATTCCGCGGCCTTGCCGTCCTCTCCCGTGATCCGGGCGATCTTGGCGCCTCGGTCGACGGCGACCCAGCACATGATCTTGGAGGAGGTGAAGTGCTGGAGCTGACCGCGCACCTCCCAGATCCCGGCATCGGGCTCACGCCAGTACTTCAACGCCTCGCCGACCTGCTTGTCCAAGATCTCCCAGATACGGTTGTCCAGGCGGTTGGCTGCCTTGAAGTGAAGGTAGACCGAATCGAGCAGGGCACCCCAGACATCGTGCTGCTTCTGCGCGTACGCAGCGTTCCCGATCCGCACCGGACGCGAGTTGGCATATCCCGACAGGTGGTCGAGCTCGCGCTCAATGAGCTCTCTCTCGCCCCCGATGCCGTACATGATCTGGATGTCGTCCTCGCCTTCCACCAGATCGGCGATGAAGGCGAAGAAGTCCACCGCCTCCCAGTCGAAGCCCAAGGTGTACAGGCCCCATAGGGCGAACGTGGCGTCCCGGATCCAGGTGAAGCGGTAGTCGTAGTTGCGTCCTCCTCCGGGAGTCTCGGGAAGTGACGTCGAGCCGGCGGCTGCAATCGCCCCGGTCGGGGCGTAGGTCAGCCCCTTGAGAGTAAGTGCGCTTCGCTGCAGATAACCGCGCCAGGGGTGATCAGGGAACTGCCCGCGGGCCAGCCAGTGCTGCCAGTGATGCGCGGTCCACACCTGGCGCTTATAGGCGTCGGCGAAGTCCATCGGTGGCAGGGCCCCACCCCAGGACAGCGCGATGTAGCGGACGTCACCCTCTTTCAGCAGCGTCCGGGCGTTGGCTTGGCCGCCCTCGAACCCCAGCCGCAGGTCGCTGGTCAAAGTCAGTTTGAGATCCACACCTTCGGCCGAGCACACACCCTGGTAGTAGCCATCATTGGTGTATTCCCATCGCACGTGGGCCTTGCCGTAGTCGAGCACGGGCTCACAGTCGACCATGGTCTGCACCTCACCGGAGGCACAGCGAATGGTGCGGAGGAAGATGTGCTCGGCCTCGTAGTCATTAGGCGTCCGACGGTAGGTCCTCGAACGGTCAGTCGGATGGTGCCAAGGACCGATCAGGAGGGCATCGCGAACAATGATCCATCCGGTCGGAGTGCCCCAGCTCGTCTCCAAGATCACTGTGCCTGGCAGGTAGCGGACATCGGCGGGCACGGCAACATCGACCGGGGCGACACGGAACACGCCCGCGTTCCGACCAAGGATCCGTCCGAACACGCTCGGTGAGTCAAAGCGCGGAACGCACATCCATTCCACCGCGCCGTTGGGCGAGACGAGGGCAGACACCTCTCCATCGCTGAGAAATCCATAGTCTCCGATCGGCGTCGAACGGATCCGTGCTTGTGGAGCACCGACTTGCGCTTGAGGCTTGCTCTTCCTGTTCGCCATGGAGGAAAGCATTGTCTGGTCAGCACGTCCTGGCAAGCATTAAGAGGATGGCTCGATGGTCTCGTCAATGACCCATTGCAGGTAAGCAGGATTTCCGGCCTCAACCGGGATGGCGAGAATGCAGGCCAGGTCGTATGGGTGTGCCTGCCGGGTGCGGTCGATAACGGCCGGCACGAGGCTGGCGCGGGTGTGCAGGGCTACTCAAGTCTCGTGATCATCATGGATCGTGCCGTTCCAGCGATAGATGGATCTGATCGGTGCGATGTGCTGGCCGCAGGCCACGAGCCGGTCCTCCACGAGGGATCGGGTGAAAGTGATCAGCCAGTCCTCGCTGTCAGCAGTGATGATCACTTCGCAGATCGGCTCGGTCATCTGGCTGGGTTCTGGTGCACCGGCTCAGTGGCCCGAGCCGATCACGATCTTCTTCCGCTCAGACTCGTGAGCTCCGCCCTTCTTGGCCAGAGTGTCGCAGGCCTCCTCGATATCTCGTGCCAGCGTGTCGACATGCTCCCGACTCAAGGTCTCCTTGACCAGGGCCCGCATGATCGTGACGTCTTGCGCGTCGGGCGGAAGTGTGTATGCAGGCACCATCCAACCGCGCTCGGCCGAAAGCTGCCAAGCAACATCGAACTCGTCATAGCCGTCATCGACCGCGAGTCGGAAGGCAGCCAGCGGGAGTTGCTCCTCATCAGGACCGATCAACTCGAACTTGCCCATCGACTCCAGCCTCTCGGCGAGGACGCGCGCGTTCTCCTGCATGTTCTTCATGATGTAGCTGTAGCCGGCGCGGCCGTAGCGGACGAAGTTGTAGTACTGCGCCAAAACCATCGAGGAGCCGGTCGAGAAGTTCAGCGTGAAAGTGGCGTCGGTCTTGCCGAGGTAGTTCTCTTCGAACACCAGATCTTGGGCGAGGTCGGATTTCTCCCGGAAGATCAGCCAGCCGATGCCTGGATAGACCAGACCGAACTTGTGTCCGGAGACGTTGATGGAGCGTACTTGCTCAAGGCGGAAATCCCATTCCGAATGGGGATAAAGGAATGGCCAGACGAAACCGCCACTCGCGCCGTCGACGTGCAAAGGTACGTCGATACCGCGCTCTGCCTTGATCGTGAGCAGCAAGTTATTGATACCAATGACGTCGTCCTTGTGTCCGGTGAACGTCGTTCCGAGTACCGCAGCTACCCCAATGGTGTTCTCGTCGATGTGCGGGCTGACGTCGTCTGGACCAATCGTGTACTTGCCCGGTTGGAGCGGCACGATCCGTGGTTCGACGTCGAAGTAGCGGCAGAACTTTTCCCACACCACATGCACGTCGCCGCCGAACACGAGGTTGGGGTTCGTTGTTGATCTTCCTGCTGCCTGCTGACGCTTACGCCAATTCCACTTCAGGGACAGACCGCCGAGCATGATCGCCTCGGACGATCCCTGGGTCCGCGCGCCGGTCGTTTCGCCGGGTGCGTGGAACAGGTCGGCGAGCATCCGGATGCAGCGCTGCTCGATCTCGGCCGTACGTGGATACTCGGCGTGATCGATGAAGTTGCGGTGCAGGTTCTCGGCGATGATCCGTTGTGCCTCCGGTTCCATCCAGGTGGTGACGAAGGTGGCCAGGTTTCGCGCCGGATCACCCTCGAGGGCGAGGTCTTCGGCAACCAGCCGCATTGCATCCACGGCGGTCATGCCCGTCTCAGGGAATTCGCGGCTCGGCACCTCTTGGGTAGCGAAGCGATTGCCGAAGAGCACCGCGTCGGGCATTGACTCGGATGGGACAGTCATTGGCTGCTCCTTTGATGTTGTGGGTCTTCTGGTCGCGCTGAGCTTGCTGCTCGCATGGCATATCTCCAGGCCGGGAGCATCAGGATCGCTCCGAACACGAAGCACGTTGCGCCGAGCAGTGTGCCTATGATCGAAATTCGACTGTTGATCAACCCACCAGTAGCCGGAAGGACGAAGCTCGCCAGAGCAGAGGCCATGAACAAGATGGATCCGATCATGTTCAACCAGGCGATCCACCATGGGAACGAGCGCGAGCGTGTGCTGAGCGAGCGGCCCACCGCAAGAATGGCAAAGGCACTCGAGATCAAGAACAGCGTCGATCCGTAGAAGTCAGGCCGCCAGACCCGCCGGTCCTGCTGTTGTGCCGTGAGGTTATGCGCGAGCGCAGCAAGGGTGCTGATGTTGAAGAAGATCGTGCCGGGAAATTGGGTGATGGCTGCAAGCCAATTGCGATCATGGGGCAGCCAGGCCCTCCACCGGATCGGCGCGCGCGCGTACTGCGAGGCTGCGTCCACCTCGGTCATTGCCGGTGTCTGGGCCTGCACGAGTTGGGCGAACGATGCTGCTGTGAAGAAGATCGAGCCAGCGAAGTAGGTGACGCTATCCGCGGTCGTTCCGACTGCATCGAGATACGCCGGCACGGACCCCAGCACGAACAACGCAGCACCGATGATGAACAGCCAGGCGATCGCCGTGTTCAGCCGGACCGGCTTCACCGCCATGGCGCTCCCCTCGCTGAACGAGCATCATTTGTGTGCCCTTTACGACTCCACCCGTACCGAAATGGAGCCGTCGGCGCATCACCCGCCAGGGATGAGAGCCCGGCCGCCCGGCATATTCACGATTTACTACTTGATCACTTGGGAGAGATCATCGTAGGCCGCTTGAGATCGAAGAACTCAGTCTCGCCGACGGAGAGCTTGTTCATCTCTTCCATCTGAGCCTGTAGCTCGGGGGGTGGCTCTTTGCGTTCGCCTTCTCGCGCCTCAGCCTCTGAGGTGAAGTACATGACCATGGTGTAGCCGCCGTCGTCATGGCCGATTGCGACGCTACCTACGACGTCGGGACGGAACTCGGCCCACTTGTCGGCGTCCTGGCCCATGAGTTGTCGGGCCCGTTCTGGATCGCTGCTCCGGCCCTGCATGACCTGGACGAAGCCTGCCTGGTCGGGATCGCCCTGAACGTCGACGGTGACATCGGTGCTGTCGTGGAAGGTGGCTTCGCCGTCGAAAACTTTTGCTGTTTCTGACCACCACTGGTCCTGTTCGGGACGATTGCTGTTGCGGCGGGCATCCTCCTCGGACTCAAAGCGGACAACCGCGATGAAACGGCCATCCTCGGTGACGCCGCTTGTGCCGCCAAGCCACCCAGTGGCGCCCGGCGCAAGATCCTGAACCCACCGCTTGATGGCGTCATCCAACGCCTGCGGGTTGGACGTCTTGCCCTGGATAACTTGAGCAAACATGGTGAAGCCTCCGATCGATGACGGCGAGATTATTGAAATGCTTTCCTCTGCGGACGTTACGACCGCACTATGTCCGCGTCAATACGCAAAAATGCTCCACCATTGATCGTTTCGGCCCGCCTTCGTTGTCCATCGAGATCAATGGACTCGCGTACGCCAGGTCCACGGCCAGGTGATCAGCGCCCAGAAAGCCGCCAGCAGTGCCAGGACCGCAAGCAAATACCACGGCCACCCGCCCATGAGGTCCAGTAGCGAGGCGCCGCCCGGCTTACCGTTGAGGTAGCCGTAATTCGTACCCAGAGCACGGTTGATGGCAAAGACGATCGCCGCCCAAGCCACGGTGACCGCCAGGGCCAGTCGGTAGCTGCGCCAAGTCGGCCGCAGTCCCAGACCCCAGGTCAGATAGACCGCGGCCCACATCACGAGTACGTGCTGCAACCAATACGAGGCGAATTCCAGTGCGGGTGCAATGTCTAGCTGCAGGTCGGGCGTGAGGATCGCCTGCGGATTGATGGTCAGGCCCCAGTAGTACGTCAGTGCAAACGCCCATGGCCGCCGGGTCCACAGTGCGTAGGCGGTCACCAGCCGCAAGATGTCGGAGAGGTGCAGGGGAAGGGACTGGTGCAGATCAAACAGTGGTGGAACGAGCCAGACAATCATGAATCCGAGCGTGACCGTCAGCTGAATGATGGCGAAGATCCGTGTGAAGGTCTCCCCCGCCGGCGTGTCGCGGTGGCGGCGACCGAGTCGTACCAGCAGCACGGCTCCTACGACGGTCAGAACGACGATCACCAAATGGGTTAGGCCGTACGGCCTGAAGGTGAGGGCAGCCGCCGGCAAGTCCACGCCAACAACGCTAGAGGTGGTTGGCGTTCAAATCCTTCAGCGTCCGCGGCTCTGTGGAAGAGTCACCCGCCTCGTGGCTGGCGCGGATGGCGGAGGAACCACCGGGCCGATGTCCCCGTCGGGAGCTTCATCCAGGTCCACGATCACCGGGGCGTGGTCGCTTGGTCCGGAACCCTTGCGCGCCTGCCGGTCCACCCACGCTGCCCGTACCCGCTCAGCGACCGGCGCGGTGGCCAGCACGAGATCGATGCGCATCCCCAGGTCCTGGTGGAACATGCCGGCGCGATAGTCCCAGTACGTGAACACCCGCTTGCCCGGCCAGCGATCCCTCACCACATCTCGTAGGCCAAGAGACTGCAACTGCGCCAACGCCTCACGCTCCGGCGCAGTGACGTGAGTCTGGCCGATGTAGGCCTCCGGATTGAACACATCCTCATCGGTCGGGGCAATGTTCATATCGCCACACACCACGGCGTCCTCCGGACCGTCACGCAGCTGGAGGGCGAACGCGGCCAGCCAGTCCAACTTGTACTGATAGTGGTCAGAGCCAGGCACCCGCCCGTTCGGCACATATACCGAGTGCACCCGAACGCCGCCGCATGTGGCCGACACTGCACGCGCCTCTGGATGCGGAAAGCCGGGCGCGCCCTCCACCCCTAACACGACGTCGTCCAATCCGACTCTCGACAGGATCGCAACGCCGTTCCATTGCACCTCGCCATGAGCGGCGAGCCCGTAACCACGGCTGTCGAACTGCTCGCCCAGCAGCTCGGACAGAGCCTCGTTGGTGAGCTTGGTCTCCTGCAGGCACACGATGTCGGGCTGCCGTTGATCCAGCCACGGCAACAGCCGCGGCACCCGCTGCTTGATCGAATTCACATTCCAGGTGGCCAATCGCACGGATCCCACGCTAGCCGCGACCACCGACACTCATCTGGCGTCAGGCAGCGTGCCAGCGATGAACGGCTTCGCGCGGGTCAACGCTGGTGTTACGTTGCCCGGTGAGTTCTTCAGCCAGGAGAACGTGGAGTGGATCATGTCCCAAACGGAGACAGTGACCGCCGTACACTGACTTTTCGATGGTGCACACTTCCGACCGTACTGATCACCACAGTCGTGACCGGCTCATTCACTGGGCCCGTTTCTACGACCTGGGGGCGGTGCTGCTCGGGCGACGCGGGAACCGTATGCGTGCCATGGTGGCTGATGATCTTGAGCTGCAGCCCGGAGATCAGGTGCTTGATGTGGGCTGCGGGACTGGCCGCCTTGCGATCGTCTTCTCCGAGCGTGTGGGAGCTACCGGCTCGGTCAACGGCATCGATGCAGCAGCCGAGATGATCAAACGCGCCAACAGCCGGGTGCGCAAGCGCGGAGTAGGAGTACCGGTGACCTTCCAGGTCGCGTACGCGCAAGACCTGCCGTTTGCGGATGGGAGCTTCGACGCGGTCGCGTGCACCCTAGCCCTGCACCACGTCGCCGAGGATGATCAACTGACCGCAGTCCAAGAGATGTACCGGGTGCTCAAACCGAGCGGACGGCTCCTGATCGCCGAGTTTCACCAGGGACCTGGGCGACGACTACATCCGGGCCCGCGATGGCTTCGACATTCTGGAGAGGACATACTCGACAAAGCGCTGCGGCTGGTGAGCGCGTCCGGATTCACAGATGTCGCCAGTGGAAGCACGAACCTGGGTTGGCTGGGCAAGATGACAGCTCGCAAACCTGAAATCCCTGTTGCGGCTGATCCCGAGCGGTCGAGCTAGTCCGAGCCGCTCTGATCAAAGCCCAGGTCAACACCGTCTGATTCATATCGTCGGACGATCACTGATCGGGGGAAGCCCTTCCAGGATCTGCTGCATGTGCATCACCGGTCGCGGGAAGTACTCCGCGACGTAAGTCACTGTGCGCAAGGCCACGAGCCTCACCTAACAAACAATGCACTGAAGGGCTTAACGAACATTGTCGTGGCGGTTGGGGGCAATCGCGAGCCACCGCCAATGTTGTCCGAATCGGTGAGGTGTTGTCCGTTGCTTGCGGCACGTTGAATGGCCGGAAGAGTGCCCGCCCTTCCTCTATATTAAAAAATGTGTTCGAAAATGATGATCTGGTCGAGCTGGATGCGGCCGCAACCCTGACTGCCGCGGAGGCCAACGAACACACTCTGATCACCGCCGAAACCCGCCGACTCCAAATCGCTGGGCATTGGGCCGACCTGCACCCCGGCGGCGCCGTTGCGGAGAGCCGGCTCCCTGGCACCGAACGCCCGGTCCGGCTGGGCGGGGTCGGCACCCCGACAGTCGCTGACTTCGCCCCCGCCGAACTCGGCTGCGCACTACGCATCTCCGACGGGGCAGCCTGCCGACTCATCGGCGACGCCTTAGATCTGCGGCATCGCCTCCGGTTGATCTGGGCAGCCGCTGAAGCTGGGCAGGTGCCGGCTTATCAGGCCCGGCATATCGCCACCGCCACCCGACACCTCACCGCCGAACAGGCCATCTGGGTCGACGAACAGCTCGCCCCATCGCTAGGTGCGGTGTCGTGGGGCCGGCTGCAAACTCTACTGGAGGCCAAGATCATCGAAGCCGATCCGGTCGGCGCCGAACAACAAGCCACATTAGCTGCGCAACAGCGCTTCGTGCGGCTCAGCCGCACCTCCGAGCATGGTTTGAAGTTGATCATTGCCCGCGCCACCGCCGGCGATGCGATCTGGTTCAAAGCCACCGTGGACCGGATCGCCGACATCCTCGCCCGCCAAGGTGACGCCGACCCGGTGGATGTGCGCCGGTCTAAAGCCATCGGCATCCTCGCCCAACCCGCCCAAGCGCTCGAATTGCTTTGTCGTCACCAAGACGACAACTGGTACGGACCGGTCGACTCCGGCAGTGCCGGCCACGAATCCACCGCCGACGAGGACCGGGTCACCTTCAATACAGTCGGCGAGGACACTCGTCGGTCGCTGCAACTCACACCACCGCCGTTCCACGCGGACCGGGCCCGGCCGGGCGCCGTCATCTATGTGCATCTCAGCGAGGAAGCCCTCAGTGCTGACCGCGGTGTCGCCCGGGTGGAAGACGTCGGCCCTGTCCTTCTCGGCCGACTACGCATGCTGCTCGGCGAGCAGTGCAGCATCAGCCTGAAACCGGTGATCGATCTGCCTGCCGGCCATATTCCGGTCGACAGCTATGAAATCCCCGCCCGGCTACGCGAACAGCTCCAGCTCCGCTATCCCGCCGACGTGTTCCCCTACGCTGCCGCGGTGAGCCGCCGCATCGATCTTGATCACACCATTCCCTATCTCAGCCCCGATAGGGGCGGGCCGCCCGGCCAGACCCGGATCGGCAACCTCGGACCGT
>JBKPTR010000296.1:0-11472 GCA_046735615.1 Actinomycetota bacterium | reverse complement strand
ATGAGCAATTTGCCAATTGAGTCGGCGTTGCTCCAAGGCCGGTCCGAGGCGCTGCGAGTGCGAGTGCTGCTCGGCGCTGCGAGTCTGGCTCTGCGCGCAAAGGTGCCTGACCAGGGTTCGCACTATCTCCGGCTCGCCCTGCAGAGCACCGAGATTCACGGCTGGCGGCGCCCGTACGGTGAAATTGCTGCGGCGATCATGCCAGTACTGGAGGCCGAGCGGCGTCGTATTACGCCGTACGGCGAGCTGGTGGTCGAACTGCTTGCGTATCTTCGGCAGCAGCCGGTTTCCGGAGCTCGGTTAACCGATCCGCTTTCGGAGCGGGAGCTGGAGATTTTGCAATATCTCCCGACTCCGCTGGACCAGCGTGAGCTCTGTTCTGCTCTGTTCATCTCCAGAAACACGCTGAAGACCCACCTGCGCTCGACGTACCGCAAACTTGGCGTCCAGACACGCCGCGAGGCCGTTCTCCAAGCTGAGCGGCTAGGAATCCTTTGAGGGCTCCGAGGTGTTGGCCTCAGGTCCCTGAGTCGGCCGACCACGGCCAGTAAATCTCCTGGGTTGAGCTGGCCGTGCCGGGCGCTCGTCACCGTTCCCGCTGGACAGCAGAGGCGCCAGCCAGTCATGTTCGGGATCGACATCGACAAACAAGTACTTGACAAACAGGCTGAGCGGAATAGCAAGAAATGCACCAGAAGCCCCGAGAATCGTAGCCCAGATAATCAAGGACAGAAAACTTAATGTGGCCGACAGCCCAACCCTCACGCCGACCACCCGAGGCTGGATGATCGTTTGGATGACAAAGTTCAATACACAGTAGACAATGATCACGATAATCGCGGTGACGACGTCATGATCAATCAAAGCGATGATAGTTGGCGGCAATAAGCCGATGATGAAACCGATATTGGGAATGTAGTTCGTGATAAATGCCAACAGTCCCCAAAGCCAGGCATAGCGGATGTCAAGAATCCAAAGTGCTATGACATCCAAAGATGCAACGATTGCGCCGAAAATGGTGGCCACAGCCAGGTATTGGCGTGAACCTCGAGCGAACCGACCGAAGGCCTCCGCGAGCCGCGCGCCGCGCGGCGAGACGCGTTCCAGCTTGCTGGCAAAGTCGCCTGCATCAGCCACCGTGAAGAAGAGCAGCACGATCAGAAAAAAGATGTCACTGAGCACGCCGGCAAGCCCGCCGATGAGGTTGCCCGCAACACCGACCAACTTGCCTGGGCTGAGCTCATTCGTCAAGTCCTGCAGCTCCTGCTGGCTGACTCCAACCGACTCCAGCACCACGACGGCCTGCCGCAAGAAGGCCTGAAACTGTGGCGCGTAGTCCTGCAGCAGCGTTGCGAACTGGATGCCAGCGACGACCAGAATCGCGAAAAGGCCGGCGACGATCCCGTAGACCGCGAGCAGGCTCAAGATGACGCCCAGCCAAGTCGGCCATGCATGACGATCGGCGAAACGCCGTATCGGGTGAACGGCAATCGAGAGCACCAGTGCTAAGAACACCGGTCCGAGGATTTTGCTGAACTCCCTCATCCCGAGGGCGGCGCCTAACGCGGCGGCAACTCCCAGCAGGATGATCAGGCCGCGTGGCAAGGCCCACCGGTTGGAGACGTCAATACTCTCCGAGCTCATGGGATGAGACTAGGGGACACGGCCGCTTTGCGAGTGATCCCTGACAGGTGATGTCATGCGGTTTTCAGCCGCCCTACGTCGCTCAACACCGACTTGTCAGCTTTGGGGAGTCGGGTTTAGGGGATCGGGTAGGCCGGAGCGTTCTCGAGGAATGCGAGTACGGCTACGACACGGCGGTGGACGGGCGCGGCAGAGATGCCCAGCTTGGTGAAGATCGCGTTGACATGCTTCTCTACTGTCGACTCGGATAAGAACAAGGCTTGTTCGATGCCGGCATTCGTCTTGCCCTGGGCCATCTCCCGAAGGACGTCCAGCTCACGCGGAGTCAGGGAGGCAAGCGGGCTTGAGGCGCGGGTTTGCTGGCGAGCGACCAGGGTGTCGATGATCAGCGGATCCACGACTGATCCCCCGGATGCCACCTCGTTGAGCGCGCGGACGAGGTCTTCGAGATCACCAACTCGATCCTTGAGCAGGTACGCCAAACCGGCGGAGCCGTCGTTGAACAGGGCTCGGGCGTAGCTCTCATCAGTGTGCTGCGACAACACCACGACGCCGATCTTGGGGTACTCGGCACGAATGGCCCGGGCGGCCTCGATGCCCTCCATATGGTGACCGGGCGGCATGCGGATATCAGTGAGAACAGCGTTTGGGCTGAGTCGCCGGACCGCATCGAGAAGCTCGCTCGCATCACCGACGCAGGCCACGACCTCGATCTCCCCCGAGTCTTCCAGCAGACGCCGCACGCCTTCCCGTACGAGGTAATTGTCCTCCGCGATGACGACCCTGAGCTTGTCAGACATCCTGACCTGCGGCCGTCGCGTGAAGTGGTAGTTCGGCACGGACGCTTGTTCCAGTGCCCAAGCGGCTCTCGATCGCCAGCTGGCCGTGCAGCGCCTCGACACGGTCACGGATGTTGGCCAACCCACCGGAACGGGCACCGTTCGGCTCGAACCCCCGACCGTCGTCCTCGATGACCAGGCAAAGCCGGCTGCCGGGATGCGATAGCCGGACGCGGGCGACGTCAGCGCCGGCGTGTTTGGCCACGTTGGTGAGAGATTCGCAGGCTACGAAGTAGGCCGTGCCCTCGACATCTTCGGAAAACCGCTCGGCGCGTAGCTCATCGTCAGCAAGGATCTGCACTGATATGGGAAACCTAGTGACGCGAGACTCCAGCGCAGCGACGAGCCCGTTGTCGCTGAGGACGGGAGGGTGGATACCGTGGGCGAGTTCTCTGAGTTCCCGAAGCATCTCGCGGGCTTGATCTTGTAGATCGGTGAGCTCGTCAGGAGTGAGCTGGTTACGGCTGAGCCGATTGCGAGCAAGACGAAGACCGGCGATGAGGGCCACGACCTCCTGCTGGATTCCGTCATGCAGATCGCGCTCGATCCGACGACGCTCGGCGTCCTGCGCGGCAATGAGACGGACACGAGAGGTTGACAGCTCTTCGAGTCCTTCCTTGAGTTGAGTTGCGAGCCGAACGTTGGCGACTGCTGTAGTGGCCTGCGCAGCCACGGTCGCCAGCAGCTCAAGATCAGCCGGAGCATAGCCACCTGGCTTGAGGCCAAGATCGATTCGTCCGACCTGCTCGCCTGCGCGGACGAGGTCGACGCCGACGGCGCTCT
This sequence comes from Actinomycetota bacterium, assembly GCA_046735615.1. GTDB lineage: Bacteria > Actinomycetota > Actinomycetes > Propionibacteriales > Propionibacteriaceae > Microlunatus. Next base: position 8,206 of record JBKPTR010000296.1, on the reverse strand, counting down.
CCTCGGTCGCCTCACCTGCCACGCCTACTGGCTCGTCGAGCCAGCTGCCATCCGCTTCACACAGCCGGACCCGCACCCAGCTTGCACCGATTCCGTCCCGGACCGCGTGCGCGAGTCGAGGCAGCAGTTCGTCGAGCTCGGCCGTCTGCTCCATCGTCGTGCCGAGGTGCTTGAGTAGCTGGTACTGCTGCACGCGATCGCCGAACAGTCTTCTACTGACGGCAGATTCGAGTCGCCGGCGGAGCGGCTGGAAGGCGAGGGCTGCAGCGATGGTGATGATCACGGCCAGGGTTACCGGCACCCGATTGCCCAGCATCAGGCCTGGCGTAGCCGCGATGACTGCATAGGCCGCAGCGATGAGCAACGAGGCAGCGCCGTACGCAACGGACTTGCGCACGACGAGATCCAGGTCGAAGAGCCGGTGGCGGAGGATCCCGTAGATGATGGCCCCCGGAAGGAGAATCGCCGACAGCGAGCCGAAGTAGAGCAGAATGATGACCACGGCTGAGTCTTCGGGTGCGCCGAGCGCGGCCGCGACGAGACCTAGGACATAGAGAGTTAGTCCGGCGACCGCAATGAGCAGGACTCGCATTCGGGCCCGGCCTGCCGCATCGGCCGCGACATACCGTGAGCACATGACCAGCGCACCGACGGCAAAGGCCCACCAGCTGTTCAGTGCTAGCCAATAGGCCGGCTGCGCTAGCCAGGCAAGCCAACTCACCGCATACGGGTTGGGCATAGCGTGGCCAACAGCGAGCCAGCGGGACACCGGCACGACGGGTGATGCAAGCAGAGCTATGGGCGGGCCCAGAAGGACGACCCATGTGAAGCGCAGCGTTAGCCGCTGCCAGGTGCGTTCGACGAAGCCGTCTGGATAGCTGCCAATGAGCAGCGCCAATGCCAGCGCCGTGACCGCCTCCACCTCAAGGCTCAGCATGCTGAGCACCGGGAACCACGGTGAGTTGATCAACTGTGGCTGGTAGGTGAGGAACGACCCTAATACCCCGGTCGCTACGGCGCCGGTCCCGCCGACGAGTAACCGAACGGCTTGCGGATGCGTGGGCAGCCGCCACGTTAGCCATGCGCCGACGGCGTACAAAGGGATAACGAGGAGGATCCACACGAGGTTGTCGAAAGACGGGCCATCAGGGGACATAGCCTCGGCGAACAGCTCGCACAAAAGGATCAGCGCGCCCACAGTTGTCAGCGCGTACAGCCGAAGCCGGGCCATGGTCACACGTCTATGATCCGCCGAATGCTGCTCGGCTGATACGGGGTTGGCCTTCCCCCAACCACCCGAGGCCAGCCTCCACTGTATTTGCGGCCTACCTCATTCCCTCTGACTGCGTAGGGAGAAAGCGTTGGGACGAGAATCGGCGGCGCGTGAGGAGGCAACATCATGAGAACTGCGTACAAGGTGCTCGCTTATCTAGTGGCTGCGGAGGTGGCCGTCCAGGCGATGGTGATGGTCTGGGCGATCGCCGGGCTCGGTAAGTGGGTCGATGGCGGCGGGGTGTTCGACAAGTCCGTCATCGAGGGAAACATCGAGACAGGTGCCATGCCTTTCCCAGAGGTTCTCGGCATCCTGGTGCACGGCATCAATGGGACGTTCGTGGTTCCCGGCATCGCGCTGCTGTTGCTGATCGTCTCGTTCTTCACCAAGGTGCGCGGCGCGATCAAGTGGGCAGTCCTCGTGTTCGTGCTCGTGGTCGCACAGGGCCAGATCGGGTTCCTCGGTCATGAATTTCCTTTGGCTGGTGCGCTGCACGGGCTTAACGCCTTGGCGCTTTTCGGCGTAGCGCTCTACGCCGGTCGTCGGCTGCGCGCCACAACGGCGGTTGGCGTTGAGCAGCATGAGACGCCTGCCGCCACGCCCGTGTGATGACCGCTGATTCCGGTCGGCGTCAAACCAGGGCTGGCGTGACCAGCGGCAGCGGGCGTGTGCTGAAGGTCGTTCTGCCGATCTTGGCGACTGTCGCGATCGTGGCTCCCTTGGCCTGGCTGTGGCAGGGCAGCCGGGTGCCTGGCAGCCACTCGGTGACAGATATGGGCTACCACGATTACGGCGGTGGCGCCACACCTGATCCGGGCGGCGGCGGGCCTGGCGGACACATGCAAGGCCACGTGCACAACGACCACTCGGAGCCAGCGCGCATGATCACCGATATGGTTGCCGATCCGGCACGTCCCGCAGATGTACGGGTCGACTTGGTGATCCAACAACAGACACTGACCGTCGGTGGCCGGTCCGTGTCCGGATTCACGGTTAACGGCACCTCACCTGGCCCGGAGATCCGTGCTACGCAAGGTGAGTTGATCGAGGTGCACCTGCACAATGAGTCGGTCGCCGATGGTGTCACGCTTCACTGGCACGGGGTTGATGTTCCCAACGCCATGGACGGGGTGGCTGGCGTAACTCAGGATGCAGTGCCGATCGGAGGGGAGTTCACCTACCGTTTCGTCGCTGACCAGACTGGCTCCTTCTGGTATCACTCGCACCAGGTCTCCAACCCTCAGGTTGCCGGAGGGTTGCTCGGATCACTGGTCGTGACGCCGAAGTCAGGTATCGCTCAGCAAGTCGACGTGTCTGCGATCGCGCACACCTACGGGGGCCTTCGGACCATCAATGGGAGGGCTGAAGATTTACTCGTACCAGCGCATCCCGGCGAGCGGGTCAGGGTCCGGGTGATGAACACCGACAACGGGCCGATGAAGGTCTGGACCAACGGCTCCTTCCGGCTGCTGGCCGTGGACGGAACCGACGTCCATCGACCCACCGAGGTGACTGGCCGCTCGCTGACGCTCACTGCCGGTGCGCGAGCCGACCTCGAGGTGCAGGTGCCCAGTGACGGCACCGAGGTCAGGGTGCAGCTCTCCAAGTCGACTGCCCTAATCATCGGACCCCACGGCGTCGACGCGCCGGTGCCGCCGCAACCCGTCGCCGACCTGGACCTGTTGGCGTACGGCTCACAAACGCCACTCGGGTTTGATCCAGCTCAGGCAACCCGCCGGTTCGACTATCTGGTTGGTCGCCGGCCCGGTTTTGTGAAAGGCCGCCCGGGCATGTGGTGGTCGATCAATGGCCATCTCTACCCGAACGTCCCTATGTATGTGGTGCGTCACGGCGACATCGTGATGATGCATATCGAGAACCGCAGCGGCGAGGTGCATCCAATGCACCTGCACGGCCATCACGTGGTCGTGCTGGCTCGCAATGGTGTAGCAGCCAGCGGTAGCCCGTGGTGGGTCGATTCGCTCAACGTCGTGCCGGGCGAGACCTATGACATCGCCTTCGTGGCGAACAACCCCGGCATTTGGATGGATCACTGCCACAACCTCAAACACGCCGCCCAAGGTATGGTCGCGCACCTCATGTACGAAGGGTTCGACACGCCGTACCGGATCGCCGGACCGGCCGACAACCAGCCAGAGTGAGCTCTCTCTAACTCAGGTGCGCTCTGCGGCAGATACGCGTCGGGTAGCGATCCACACTGCCGCTGCGGCAAGTGCTGCGAAGAACACATTGCTGATCCGGACGAGAACCATCGGCGCGATTCGAACGCTGGCGTGGTGGTGAAGGCGTGTCAGGCGTACGCGAAGAGGGCGCCAGCCGCCAGCGCCAGAATCTGGCTGTTACCCCAGCCGGGTCGACGCGACCACACAGTGATAGCGATCACGGCTGCGGCTTCGATCAGCAGGAAGATCAGTGTCCTCCACACGGTGGTAGGTATGCGTGGCGCCAGAACTAGCAGGCTGGCGGCAACGGCTGCGCCGATCCCAACGACCCAGGCAGCGAGCGCACGTCGCGCCGACTGAAGACTGGGACGCTCGGGACGCCGAGCTCTTGTCAGCAGCATGCCGACGATGATCAAGACCACAGCGACAATCGCTGCACCGATCAGGCGGCTCGGTAGCCGGAGCTCAGCAGGTGCTGATGCGCGTGGTCCGGGTTGAACAGCGACTGGGTCGCCAGTCCCTCCTCCACAACGCCGAAGGCAGCGGCGAGTACGACGATCGCGGGCCAGCCGCCGCCTCTACGGCGTACGACCTCCCTGATCAAAACCGCGCCGCCGCCGTACAGCGGAATGAACACCCACCAGGGCGCCCAGCAACGCCAGCGTCACATCTCCGAGAAGGAATTCGGCTACCAGTGGAGCGACCAGCAAGAGCAGCAATACCGGGGCCATACGGGACCACCAGCCTCGGCGCTGCGGACTGATTCGCGCCCGAGATGTCGCAGCGTCCGGTGAGTCGATGTGGGCAGGGTCAATCGGCGAGGTCATGCATCCCAGGCTGGCGCGCACATCGAATGCTCACATCGGGCTGCCTAATGATTCAGGCAGGCGAGGCGAGCAATCGTTCAAATGGATGACGCATGCGCTATGTGCCCTGAGATTGTCGAAGGGCACAGATCGGGCTCGACGGGCTCAGCCCGCATGGCTCCCGAGGCGGTGCCCTGCCACCCAGGCGGCGATCTGGTTCCGCGACGAGAAGCCGAGCTTGGTGAGGATATGTGTCACGTGGCTTGCCACGGTCGGCCGGCTGAGATAGAGGCGGGCCGCGATGGCTGGATTCGACAATCCCTCGGCGACCAGTCGTGCGACTTCAAGCTCACGCTCTGACAGCCGACTCGCCGCTGCTCGTCTCGGCCGCTGAATGCCCAGACGCCGCAGCGCTTTCTCGGACCGCGCTACGCCCGATGTTGCCCCGATCTCCTCGAACAGGGTCGCCGCGCTGGCTGCGGAACGGCCCTGGCGATCACTGCCCTGCTCACGGTGCTGCAGTTTCGGATCCCTGGCGTAGTACTCGTCGCGACGATTGGTGTGTTCGCGGAGCCGCTCCGAGGATTTACCCATCGGCTCCCGGGGGAATTGAGTGATTTCACCGAAGTCGCGACATGCAACGTTGTTCTAGCGTCGTCGCAATCCTTGGAGGTTGCCCAGATGCGCCAGATCGGTGATCACGCAGTGGTCCTGGGCGCTGGCTTGGCCGGGCTCCTCGCTGCGCGCGTACTGGCCGAGGCGTACCCCCGAGTCACAGTGCTGGACCGCGACCACCTGCTGGGGCCGGGCGAGCATCGCCGCGGTGTCCCGCAGGGTAGACATGCCCACATCCTGGTACCGGGCGGCACGCAGATCCTCGATCGGTTCTTTCCGGATCTGTTCGGCGAGCTGGCCCTGTGCGGCGTACCAGTCGTCCGAGACTTCGCGGAGTTCCGCTTCTCTCCCGGCGGACACCGGCTCCAACTCCAGGGCCGACCGGATGGCCCATTTATCTGTCAGGCCAGCCGGCCTTTTCTGGAAGCCCATATGCGCAGCCGCGTACAGGCGCTACCAGGCGTCGATGTCATGGAGCGCTGCCAGGCTGTGGCACTGGGCTTTGACACGGCCCGACGGCGGATCACCGGAGTGGAGGTCCTGCGCCGCGACACCGGCGGTGAGGAAACAATCGGCGCCGACTTGGTGGTGGATGCAACTGGGCGCGGCAGCCGGACACCGACCTGGCTGGCCGCGCACGGTTACCGACCGCCTCGCCAGGAGCAGCTCGCGATCAATCTGAAGTACGCCACGCGACATCTCCGTGTCCCTCAGGGTGCCCTACAGGGAGTGAAGGTGGTGGCTCGCGGTGCCGAGCCGAGTCGGCCGACCGGGTTCGTGTTCTTTGCGCAAGAGGATGACCAGTGGATTCTGACTGTGCTCGGGTATGACGGCCATCACCCACCAATAGAGCCGACCGACTTCCTCGCCTTCGTCGAGGCAATCGCACCGCCCGACGTCTTCGCCGCAATCCTTGGTGCTGAGCCCCTGGATGACATCGTGGCGTACCGATTTCCGGCCAACCTGCGTCAGCACTACGAGAAACTGCGCCGCTTCCCGACCGGACTTCTGGCCTTCGGCGACGCAATCTGTAGCACCAATCCGGCGTACGCGTTGGGCATGTCGGCGGCGGCCCTGCAAGCGGTGGCTCTGCACGACACACTTGTCGGCGGCGAAGCCGACTTGGCCCGGCGATTCTTCCGCGCCGCCGCGAAACCGGTGAATTTGGCCTGGCAGCTCGCCGTCGGTGCCGACCTGGCCTTGCCTCAGGTGGACGGATCACGGCCACTGCCGGTTCGAGTTATCAACGGCTACGTCAACCGGGTACAGCGTGCCGCCGAGCGGGACCCGGTTGTGGCTACACAGTTCCTGCGTATTGCGGCGCTGCAAAGCCCGAGCACAACGCTGTTCAAGCCTGCCATCGCGCTTCGCGTCCTGCGCGCCAACGGCCACCGCCCATTGTCCTGACACGCTGCTCCGCCGGCGTGTCTCGGGCGTAGTGTGTGCATCGGTGTGCCGGGAAGGCTGGTCGGCAATCGCCTCCGCTCGTCGATCGCCGAGGAGCAGCAGTTGTCCGACACGGCCCAGTACGCCTTGATCATCGCTTTGACCGGCGCTATTGCGTTGGCGGCCGTCTTGGTCAACCGATTGTCGGCACGACTCAGAATTCCCGCACCTGTCTGGATGCTGGCCGCCGCTGCCGTTGCGGTCCAAGTAATTCCAGGTGTGCCAGCACTGCGGGACGATGCGGTCGAACGGGTCGTCACGGTGGCGCTCGTCCTGATCCTTTTCAATGGCGGCAGGCACATCGGATGGTTTCGGCTGCGGGCCGCCCTGGTACCGATCATCGTCGTCGGGGTCATCGGCACCTTCCTGACCGCCGCGGCGGGCGGCGTGCTGCTGCACATTGGATTCGGACTGGCCTGGTACGCCGCGCTCCTGGTCGGCACCGCAGTGTCACCGACCGACCCCGCAGTTGTCTTCTCGGTATTGGGACAGCAGGAGATTTCCGGGCGCAGCGGCACGATCCTCGAAGGCGAATCCGGAGCGAACGACCCAGTAGGGATCGCGTTGATGGGTGGCTTGCTAGCCGCTGGTGGGGTGAGCGGCGTCGCGGTCGGCCGCATTGCCGCGGATTTCCTGCTGCAGATGACTATCGGTGTCGCCGCTGGCGTCGCGGGTGGGATCGCCCTGCTCTGGTTCATGCGTCGCGTCTCGCTTCCCAGCGAGGCGTTGTATCCGCTGCGAACCCTCGCGAGCGTGCTGCTTCTGTACGGCGTAACGACGCTGCTGCACGGATCCGGCTTCCTGGCCGTCTTTATAGCCGGCATCCTCATCGGCCACAGGCGCGCTCCGTACCAGGGAGAGATTGCGCGCTTCCATGCAGCGCTCGCCGGACTGGCAGAAATCGTGGCATTCGTCGCGCTGGGGCTCACCATCGATCTGGCGGTTCTGGCCCGGATGGATGTCTGGCTGCCCGGACTCATCCTTGGCCTGGCACTTGCCATGGTCATCCGACCGCTGGTGGTCGGCCTCTGCCTGCTTCCCGCGCAACTGGAACGTGGCGAGCGCGCATTCGTGCTGTTCGCCGGACTCAAAGGAGCGGTACCTATCCTGCTCGGCGAGCTCATCCTCACCGCGGATCTACCAGACGCAGAACGGCTCTACGGGATCGTCGTGATCGTGGTGATCTTCTCCGTCATCGTCCAGGGCAGCCTGGTGCCAGGAGTTGCGCGGCGACTGGGGGTACCGATGCAGCCAGTCAGGCCGGAGCCGTGGGCCGTCGGAGTACGGCTCCGAGCTGAGCCCGAGACTGCACACCAGATCACCATTGCCGACGGATCACTCGTTGACGGGAAAACCATCGAGGACGTGGCCGACCTGGCCGGCAATATCTGGATCAGCATCGTCGTTCGCGACGGGCTGTTGTTGCCGGTACATGGGGACACCGAACTGCGTGCCGGTGACCTCGTGACGCTGCTGATTGATGAGGACTTACCTCAGGAAGTAGCCGGCATGTTCACCAAACCCGTGCCCGGCCTTGATGTGCCCTGAGTCCCTGATGCGGCCCCGAGCCTGACGAATGTGCCTTGGGCCTGACGAATGTGCCTTGGGCCTGACGAATGTGCCCTGAGCCTGACGAATGTGCCCTGAGCCTGTCGAAGAGCACGAGTTCGCGCTTCGACAAGTTCAGCGCGCATGTCGTGGCCCAGCGCACATGGCCAGGCTCAGCGCGCATCACTCAGAGAGTCAGGATTCGCCGAAGCGGGCGATGGGATCGGTGGCCTCGGCCCACAGCTCCGCCTCGGCCGCAGCGCGCCGGGACTTACGGCGTGCGAACCAGACAGCGCCCCCGGCAACAGCCCCGACAGCCAGTACCACCTTCCATT
>JBKPTR010000295.1:0-5351 GCA_046735615.1 Actinomycetota bacterium | reverse complement strand
GGATGATCTTGGCGGGGTGCTTCTTGCTGTACAGCGGGTCACCGTCAGCATCCTTGAGACTCCCAATGGCGGTCACCACCAACGCCTCGGTGTCATCAACCTCCCGGCAGTGACGAAGATCATCCACCTTGACGAGGCCGTGACAAGAGCCGACCGACAAGGTGACGTGGCCGTCCGCACCGTTGTTAAGACGAAGGAAGCCGCAGGTCGGCACCGTCGAGGTCGGAGCGGCACAGTTTGGATCTGTGAGGGTTAACGCCGTGCCTGGCGTCGCGTCGGCGCCGACTGCGGTGAGGGCGACCTCCACCGTGATCTTGTCCCGATCCAGCTTTTCGCCGTAAACCACCTTGACGGCCAGCACGACACCGTTTGCGAACTGGGAATATGTCGCACCTGTGATGATCGTGCTAGAGAAGCCGGCTTGGATGATCGCCGTCGTGTTTCCGCCAAGTTCACCAGGGCCAGAGACTTCCTTCAGTTTGATCTTGGTCGGCTCGGAGACGTTGACGGGTCGACCATGATCATCGACCACCTGCACGACGACATTGAACGGGCGGCCCTGAACGGGATATTGCAGGCCTGAGCCGGTATCGGTGATCAAAACGATTTGAAGGGCATCCGCGTCGTGTGATCCGGTGGCACCGGCAGGAACCGAAGTACCGACCACAAGCCACAACGCGGCTAGGAGGGTGCCGCTCAGTACAGCGAGACAGCGTCGAAGAAATGATTGTTTGGGCGTCATTGGACAGCCTTTCCCCCGGGGAAGAAGAAGGATTCGCGCCGGAGCAGCGCGCTCAGGAGATTACGGCAGTCGGAACCGCACCTGGTGGATTTCAGCGCTCGTGTCGCGGCCCATTTTGATCATCAGTCGATTCACCCGGGCTGAACCGGTCGAGCATCTCCTCGACCTCGGCCCCTGCCTCGCGCGAGCTCGGCGGGTATCCCGTCACAACCGGCAGAAAGCGGTCGCAGGTCAGCGCCTGCAGCTCAAGATCAGTAGCCGCTCGAACCGTGGCCGTACGCCGCACCCTGCGCAGCAGCGCAATCTCTCCGAAGGCCTCCCCCGGACCAAGCGTCGTCACTAGGCGGCCGTCCCCGATCACATCGGCCGTGCCCGTCTCGATCACGTAGAAGCGGTCGGCCGGGTCACCCTGGCGAAATACTGCCTGACCGGCAGGCACGTGAACAGGTTCCAGGCCACGCGCGAGCTGTTCGATAGCAGGCAGCGGTAACGGCTGCAGCATCGGTATGCCGTGGAGCAGTGTGATCTCTTTGTCCAGTTCTCCGATATTCCGGTCAGGACGCCCCAGGCGACGCCATGTCGCCACAACCAGGATCGGACAGAGTGCCCCGACGGCGACCATTGCCACGGACACGCTAGTCAAATCGATCAAGAGTGAGGCAAAGACGGCGCCTAGCCCGACCGTGAGCGAGACCAGGCTCTCCTGCAGGCCGAATAGTCGGGCAAGAACGGCATCGGGCGCCAACCTGGCCATCAACGTGAACAGACCGACATCGACAAGAGCGTTACCGAAGCCCACACATGCCAGCAGGATGAGGGCAGTTGCCTCCCGAGGAAAAAGCGGAATCAGTGCGATGGGTAGTCCCCACAACGCAATACCAATGCCAAACCATCGAGCGAGCCGACTCGATCCCACCAGCAGGGATGCTGCGAGAGAGCCGATCACCGCACCTGCACCGACGGCAGCGGTAAGCGTTCCGACACCAGGCTCACCAATGCGCAACAGATCCAGTGCTACGACAACAGTGAAGACGGTCAACGCACCACGCGTGAATGTCTGAGCGATGGCTAACGCGTTGAGCAGCGCCAGGTCGCCGTTCCGCACGATGGTGCGGATGCCCTCCGCGACATCAGCCATCAAGTGGACACGTCGCGGCGCGGCGGGTCGCGGCGCGGCGTCGTAGCGCAATCGGAGTAGTAAGGCCGCCGCGACCAGTGAGGCAGCCGCCGCGACGGCGAATACAGCGGCGACGTCAGTGAACTCCACAAGAACAGCGGCCAGCAATGGACCTACCAGCGTGGCAACCGAATCCAACATCCCTCGTACGGCGTTGGCGCTGGTGAGTTCCTGCCCGGTCCGGCAAAGCGATGGGAGCAGTGCTGAATGTGCGGGTATGTAGAGAGTCCCGGCAACGGTCGAGAGGGCCGCGAGGACGTAGACGATCTGCACCGGGCCTTCCAGGGCGACGACGATTCCAGCTGCCCCGGTAGCAATCCCGCGGAGCGTAGAAACCAGGATCAGGACTCGTTCCCGGCGTCCCCGATCCGCCAGCGGCGTAGCCAAGGGCGCTACGACCGCTGCCGGGACCATGCGCAGTAGTCCCACCAGCCCAACTGCGGCCGCACCACCGTCCCGGTAGGCGACGATTCCCAGTGCCACGGTGAAGGCCCACTCGGCCGTCCAGGCTCCGAAGAAACTCAGCTGAGCGCGGCGCAAATTGCCGTTCATCGCATTGCTCGCGAATGCCGATGCGGCCGCCTTCAACCTGCTGCCCAGCGGTTGTTTCATCCCCGGTGACAATAACGCTCGGATCGGTGATCGCACTCTGCATCCATGCGCTCAAAGGCAACCCTTTTCTTGGCACCAAGATCAAAAAGGCGAAATGATCTTTGTGCTGCGCCAGCTAAGTAATCACCCTTGAATCAAGATCAACTCCCGGACCGGCGCGGGCAACGGCGTGGCGATACTTAGTGTCCTGACCGATTTTGATCGTCGTCCGGTTCACCGGGGCTGAAGCGGTCGAGCATCTCCTCGACCTCGGTCCCAGCCTCGCGCGAGCTCGGCGGGTATCCGGTCACAACCGGCAGAAAGCGGTCGCATCCTAGCGCCTGCAGCTCAAGATCAGTAGCCGCTCGAACCATCGCTGTACGGGGCACCCTGCGCAGCAGCGCGATCTCTCCGAAGCCCTCCCCCGGACCAAGCGTCGTCACTAGGCGGCCGTCTCCGATCACATCCGCCGCACCCGCCTCGATCACGTAGAAGCGGTCGGCCGGGTCACCCTGGCGAAATACTGCCTGACCGGCGGAAACGTGAACAGGTTCAAGGCCGCGGGCCAGCTGTTCGATGGCAGGTAGCGGTAACGGCTGCAGCATGGGTAAGCCGTGGAGCAGTGTGATCTCTTTGTCCAGTTCTCCGATATAGCGGTCCAGGCGTGTCAGACGCCGCCATGCCATTACCACCAGAATCGGACAGAGCGCGCCGACGGCGACCATGGCAATGCCCAGGCCGGTCAGATTGATCAAGAGCGACGCAACGGCGGCACCGAGCCCGACGGCAAGCGAAATCAGACTCTCCAATAGGCCGAATACTCGGGCAAGGACAGCATCTGGAGCCAATCTGGCCATCAACGTGAACAGCCCGACGTCCACAAGAGCGTTACCGATACCCACACATGCCAGCAGGATGAGGGCGGTGGCCTCCCAAGGGAAGGCTGGAATCAGCGCGATGGGCAGTCCCCACAACGCAACGCCGATGCCAAACCATCGAGCTAGCCGACGCGATCCCACCAGCAGGGATGCGACGAGGGAGCCGATCACCGCACCTGCCCCGACCGCAGCAGTAAGGGTTCCAACGCCGGGCTCGCCAGTGCGTAGCAGATCCAGTGCAACGACAACAGTGAAGACGGTCAGCGCACCACGGGTAAATGTCTGGGCCATGCCGAGGCCGACGAAGAGGGCCAAGTCGCGGTTCCGCATGATGGCGCGGACACCGTCCGCCGCATCAGCCACCAGATGGGCTCCTCGTGGCGCCGCAGGTCTGGGCGGGGCGTCATAGCGCAATCGCAGCAGCAAGGCGGCCGCGGCCAGCGACGCAGCTGACGCAACAGCGAAGACAACCGCGACATCGGTGAATTTCAGAAGCACAGCAGCCAGCAATGGACCCACGAGCGTCGCAACCGAATCCAAGAACCCCCGTACGACGTTCGCACTGGCCAGTTCATGCCCGGTTCGGCACAGCGACGGGAGCAATGCCGAATGTGCGGGTCGGTAAAGAGTTGCTGCGATGGTCGAGAGCGCCGCTAGCACGTAGACGATCGACACTGGGCCGTCGCGGGCGACGACGATGCCGGCCGCCCCGGTGGCGATTCCGCGGACCGCAGAGACGACGACAAGGACTCGTTCCCGGCGTCCCCGGTCCGCTAGCGGAGCGGCTAGCGGGGCTACCACCGCCGAGGGCACCATGCGCAGCAGTCCGACCAGTCCGACCGCCGTCGCGCCGCCGTCCCGGTAGGCGACGATTCCCAGTGCCACGGTGAATGCCCACTCAGCCGTCCAAGCTCCAAGAAAGCTCAGCTGAGCGCGGCGCAAATTGCCGTTCACCGCATTGCTGGCGAACGCGGCTGCAGCCGCCTTCAACCTCCTGCGGACCGGCTGCTTCATGCCTGCTGACAATAACGCTCGGATTGGTGAACCAGCCGGGTGTCGGTGCGACTACACGGTGGCGCAGCAAGATCAGGAGGGCGACCAGTCCTAGTGACAGATTCGCCTCAGGCTGTCGGCTCTTGATCTTGATAGAGACCTCGTTTGGCGATGTACTGCACGATGCCGTCCGGCACCAGGTACCAGATCGGCTGATGCTGCTGCACCCGTAGCCGGCACGCTGACGAGGAGATGGCCAGTGCCGGGATCTCCATCAGAGTGATCTTGTCCTGAGGCAGGTGAGCGATGACCGGTGAGTCAAGATCAACTCCTGGACGCGTACAGCCGACAAAGTGAGCAAGATCGAAGATCGAGTCCACCTCGTGCCAGGTGAGAATCTGCGCCAACGCGTCGGCGCCGGTGATGAAGTACATGTCGACGTCCTCACCTCGCTCGACGCGGAGGTCGCGGAGAGTGTCCACGGTGTAGGTCAATCCGGGTCGCTCGATGTCGACGCGGCTAACGGTAAATCTTGGATTTGACGCGGTAGCGATGACCGTCATCAAGTAGCGATCCTCCGGCGAGGACACCTGGCGATCAGCCTTCTGCCAGGGCTGCCCGGTGGGTACGAAAACAACCTCGTCCAGGCTGAAGCGACTAGCCACCTCGCTTGCGGCGACAAGGTGGCCGTGGTGGATGGGATCGAACGTGCCACCCATGACGCCGAGCCGGTGCCGTTCATGCGGCTGGGTACCGCGCTGCCGGGCCAGACCTGTCGCGCGAGGCGGCGGGGTGATCATGCCCTAACTGTGCGGGCGGCCCTTGCCGATCGACCAGGTGATCAGCAGCAAGATTGTGAGGAGGCCGAACGCGAGAACTCCAAAAGCCCAGGCGGGAATCGGCAGCTCGCGGTGCACCTCGGTCTGGAGAAGCGTCAGTCCCAGGGTCATACCCGCAGCGTAGCGGTTCA
>JBKPTR010000294.1:0-19348 GCA_046735615.1 Actinomycetota bacterium | reverse complement strand
CGTTCGGCGAATCGGAGGCCGAGGCTGTCGCGGAGGTGGTGCTCTAAGGCGGTGTTGTAGGTTTCGGATGCGGCGACGGTCGCTTTGAACAGGGTCCGGCCGTCGATGCTGAGCCAGCGTCCGTTGAGGGTTTGGACCTTGTTGGCAACCGCCACGTGGGTGTGCAGGTCGGGGTCTCCGGCGCGGCTGTCGCGGTGGGTAAAAGCGGTCGCGACGAGTCCTTGCACGTTGACCTGGCGGACCCCGTTGGCGCCGGTGCGGCTAAACAGGGCGTGCTGTTCGATGAAGGCCAGCGCGTCGGAGATTGCAGCCCGGTGGGCCTTTTCGATTTGGGCCGCAACGGCTGGTTCGGCGAGCGCCCACAGCGTTGAGACGCTTTTGACCGGGGAGAAAGTCAGGTCATAGCCCGCGACCGCGGTCGTTTGGGGGCGTGATTGTTTGGCGATCGCCGCGGCGAGTTCCCGCGCGTCCTGCGGTGGCCTGCCGTGTTCGGCGGCGAACAAGTCGGTCGCCACCTCGGTGCGTATCCGGGCACGTTCGTCCCGTGGAATCGGCCAGTCGGGGGGCAGGCCGGCGGCCGCATTGAGTTCGGCGATCCGCTTGGCCACTTCGACACGAAACGGCGGGATGTCATTGTTATAGATCTTGAACGGCGCACCCAACTGGGTGACAAGTTGGTAGTCCCGGCTGGTCAGGTCCGGCCCTTGCAGCTGCTGTTGCCGCTGTGCGGCGAGGGGATGCAGGCCGACGCCGAACAGCGCCTGCATCTGCTCCGCGGTCACCGGATCGCCGGCCTGTAAGCCGTCGATCCCGGGCAGCCCCGAGCCGATCCACACACCGGGTGTTTCGCCGTGCTTTGTGTAGTAGCTGGCGAGTGGGACGTGGCCTTTCTCGGTGGCATCCAAGGCCGCGACTTGCCGGGTCAGGTAGTCGTACCCCGACCCCGCCGTCAGCTTGTGGATGCTCATCGTCACGCCAGCCCAAAGACGGCAAGCCCTCGTCAGCGGTCACCCTCGAGGACCGCGAGACCCGGAATGAAAGAGGTGTGTCGAACAGCGGATCTTGAAATCGACTAGGGGTACGTGAAACAGATCGAGATCGTCGGTGTGACCGCTCGAGTCCTCGCAGCTGCTTACGGCTGAATGAAAGGCCGGTGTCGATAAAGGACCGGTGTCGATATGGGAGATGTGATGAGTCAGCAATCGGTGAGGCAGGCGGCGCGACGCTCAGCGTTAGATGCCCAGGCGGTACTGCGCAAAGAACGCGCCGACCGGGAACGCCGGATCGAGGGTCTGGCAGTCGCAGTGCTGACCGCGCTCGGTGAACGCGACGCTCTCGTCCGGACGCTGAGCAGCGCGCTGGGCAAGCGCTGCGGACGATGACCGACGAGGAGGGTTTGTCGCTGCGTGAGGCGGTCCACTGGTGCGGCAGCGGCCTCACGGTGCGAGAGATAACCCGGCTGCTGCGGCTCGACGGCTTTCTCACGGCGGCCGAGACGGACGCGTCGGATGGGCGGCAGGCCGGACCGGGGAGGGCGCCCCGTCCCTGGAATCGCTGTTGGGCCGATCGCCAGCACGGCATGCCGCCCTTAGGGATACCGAAGGTACGCGGTTTTCCACAGGTCTGTGCGGGTCGTGCGGCCTGTTCTGGCTCGATAACTCAAAGGAGGTTCCATTGGACAAGCACGCGATGGATGTCGACACGGCAGAAACCCTTGCTGGCGTCGTGCGCCTTATGCGACATACAGCGGTACTAGCCTGGGCTGCCGCGGACCGCGCAGGGGCTGGATCAGCTGCACAGCTCTTCGCCTTGGGTGTCGACCTGGCCGCCGAGCAGGCCTGGCACCTGGTCCGGGATGGCAGCGACATCGAGGGGCCGGTGCCAGTCGGTGGCGAACCGGCCGGCCTGCTGAGATCGGCTGAGCTGCTGCTGCGATGTCTCGCGCCGATGGCGGCTCCGGAGGCTGTTGATGATCTTCGGGCCACTGTGGCCGACCTGGTGGGGGAGGCGAACACCGGTGTCGGCGGGTGAGGGCCGCACGGTCGCTGAGCTCCTGGACGACAGCGACGGGTTGGCGCGCGAAGCGCTGCTCGACATGTCTGCTGACCGGGCGCCAGGAATGGTGGGTGGATGGCCGCAGCTGATGCAATCCGCGGCGCAGCTGTGGGCCGTCCTCTCGTCGGACTCGACGGTCTCGGCCAGTGCTGATCCGGATCGCCATATTGGCAGCGATGGGCAGGGCCGTCGGCCGCGGCCTCGCCGCAGGACACTGGCCTGGGCGCGGGCCGAGAGATGAGGCATGGGAGCAGATCGCATCGAACTTCGTGCAGGCCGGGCGCCTGCTTCAGAAACAGCCTGTGGCATCCGAAGCTGTATCGACCGACGGCCAGGTCCGCCCGACAACCGCCAACACCCAGCTATTGCACGCCTTGCATGTCGCGGCTCACGCCACCACGGTGGCGCTGATTGGGTATGAGCGTGACCTGCAACAACGCCTGGAGGTTGGTGCGCGGCGACGCCAACCTTTCATTGAGCGACCTACCGCGCTAGAGGTCGAGTCGGCCCGCGGCATGATTGCCCGGTTCGAAGCGATCGAGCAGCTCGCCGCCGGTTCCCTGGCGGCGCGGCGGGTCGACGCAATCGACCAACCGGCAACCGGTCGGCGACGACCAGCCATGCGCCTCGACGCCGCATTGGCCGCCTGGGAGGTCCAGGCTTATCGGACCCTCGCCAACCTACCCGGACCCGGCCGATCTGGTCCGGGTGGCCCGCGTGCAGGCGCTCATCGCCACCACCACCACCGTCGTCGTCAGCGAAGCGGCCGCGCGCCGAGGCGAGATCGACGCCGGCGTCGTCGAGAGGCTCACCCCGGCACTAGAGAATGCCCAGCTGGCGTGGAGCCGCTCGGCACGCCGCTGGGCCGAGCTCACCACGCCGGCGAGCCGCACCGATCCGGCCCTGGTTGAGGCGGCCGGGGCCCGTGCGATCGCCGCTGATCACCCTGGTCTGGCTGCTCCTGCCCGGGTGATCGCCATGCGCGCCCAAGGCGAAGCCGAGGTCGCCAGGTCATCCCGCTCCCCGAACCCGCCCGCCGCGGCCTGGTCAACGTCGCCACCGATGTCGCTGCAGCGATCAACCCGGCCGTGGCTGCAGCCGCTCACCTCAGGCCCACCGAGCCTGCGCCGGCGTGGAAGCGGACGGTGCTCGGCGTCTCGGCCGAGCCGCCACGGAGCGTGAGATTCCGGTCCGTCATCCGAATCGAGGAGGTCGACCACGATGAGCCGAACCGCATCGACAGCCAATGGCGGAATCGCCGCCGAACTGTGTGACTGGGCCAGAGGATGTAATTCGACCGAGGCTGCGGTGGAGTTGTTGATCGGGGCCTGCCGTGGGAGATTCGTGGAGCCGGGTCAGCCATGGTTGCGGACCGACGACCGAGGGATCACCTGGCTCGACCCAGAAGTCATAGGGCGGTACTCGGATGCCGTGTCCTCCGGAGAGCGCCACATTTTGGCGCTCGTCGAGGCCTCGCGCTTGGCAAGCCGCTCGAGGTTATGGGCGGTCTCATGGCCAGCTTGGACCCCTACCATCTCGGTCTCGTCCTTGCCGTGTTGCGGCATGTCGGCTGTGGCAGCGGATCGACACGTAATTCCTCAAAAGACGCCGCAGGCGAGTACTTGTGATGACTGACGACACTCGCGATCGATATCGATGTCTCACTCCTATCGCAACGCCCCGTCGCGGCCTCCGGATGGTCGCCAGTAGCGATCAGGAAGATGCAAACCGGCTGGGCCCACCGGCAGCGTGACTATAGGAAACGACAGCCGAGCGGGGGCGCTATTGCAGTGTCGACGGTTAGGAAGTGACGACTGTATGAATCGACCTCTAAGTGTGCACCGGGCGGGTGAGTCAACACCGGGGCCGGGATTCGTTCGGCGCTTGCTCGCCGAGCGTCTACCCAATAGTTCCCAAACATTTGAACGCCTGTAGACAGCCTTGGAGTTGATCATGGAAACGATCGGAGGTGACGAGCCCAAGATCAACTAGCCCAAATAAAGAGAAGTGGCCCGCCAGAAGATTGCCGCTCCTGACGGGCCTGAGACCCACTTATCTAGGAAGCGAGTCCCAATGACCGCGGCAATTGCAGCCTCGCCATCAAGATCAATTACGTCGAACTCCCGTATGTCTGATTAGAAACACGAGTGCGATTTAGTGAGAAGAATCCCACGCGATGATTCCCCGATCCTCCGTGGGCCAGCAGCTTCATCGCGGCCAGCGCCAACCGTGACAGCGCGCCGTATTGAGACCGGGCTGACACAGAGGGAGCGATGTGGGGGAGTTGAGCTGCAACTCAGCCCGGCCGGCTGGCTCCGGCGTACGGCATGTAGGACATCTTGATGTATTCCACCGACTTGCCTGGCCGGGGTGGGTGGATGACTTGGCCGTTGCCAGCGTAGAGCCCCACATGGTGGATGTCGCTGTAGAAGAACACCAGATCGCCAGTTCGAGATCGGCCTTGTCATTTATCCGCCGACCAGGCTGAACTGCTGGGTCGAGGAGTGGGCAAGCTCACCCCGACAGATCGCCAGGCCTTCATCGTGAGGCCCGAGTAGTCCCACGAGCTCGGCCCGGCGCCACTGCGCGCGTAGGGATCCCCGAGCTGCGCTTTCACGAACGCTAGCGCTTTGGCTCTCTTGCCGCTGCCACTGATCGGGCTGCGCGAAGCTTGCCGGGACGCCCGCGCTGTCGCACTGCTTTTCCTTCTCGACGAGCGTGGCGAGGTCGGTCTCCGACGAATGCCCCAGGGCCACCAGGTTGGCTTGGGCCTGCTGGTCGTCCTGGAGCAACGAGTTCTGATTCTCAGTGACCTCCTGCACAGTGGAGATCTGGCTAACGAATCCCTCGGTGTCCGGGGTGACGAACAGATGAGCCGCGGTATCGAGATTCCGGTTCTGGAATTGGGCGAGCGCGACTTGGCCGACTTGAAGCCTTATCTGTGCCACTTTGTCGGTCTGTGCCTTGACGTCGGCCTGCATCAGCCGAAGTTGCGCCCGGCCTTGCTTATCTGCTCCTTGACACCGGTGTACTGCTGATCAATGCCGGCCGCGTCGTTCTGCAGCTGTTCGATCAAGTCCTTCGCTTCTGCGACCGTGATAGGTGGGCTGGGCCGCGGCCGGCAAGCTGGCCGGAAAGACGAACAATACGGTCAACGCCACCGAAGTGGGTCCAAGCATCGCGGCGCGCGCTTCGGACGATTGATGTGACCCGGCTAGCCCCAAATGCACGTGAGGTCACGCGCGCAGCGAAATTCACAGTTCCCCGACTCCTGCCGCCCGCAGCCGTACCGTGACATCGCTGCCGCTGTTGTGGTCTGGGCAGTACCCAGTTGACCGCCAGCACCTTACGCCCGCCCTTACGGCGGTAAAGCATCGTTGTGTCCCAGGGGATGCGCTATCGGACCTCCCGGTCGTCCCTTGTGGCTTCATTGGGACACCTTTTTGAGGAAGGGGAAAGCTGCGTGAGCGTAGAGCCGATTCACGCCGAGGTCGTTGAAACGGTGGTGGGCGTCGTGCGCCTACTTCCGCGTGCAGCTGAGCTGGCATGGAGGCAAGCCGACGCAGGCGGTCCCCGGTCATCGCATCAACTGCTCGCTTTGGGGATCGACTCTGCAGCGGACGAGGCATCCGGCCTGTTGCCTCGCAGGGCCCGGTTGGATGGGCCCACGCCAGTTGGGGACAACCCAACGGAGTCGGTCAAAACTATCTGCTAGGCATGCGGATCCGCTCGATCAGCAACGCTTTGTTGAAGGTTGCATCGAGGCCGGGTTCGACCGGGGCCTACTTCGAGGCTCGATTAATCGAAGCTGACCAGTAAGCAATTATGAATGCCGACGAATGGATTCGGGAGCAATTGGCGAATGCGCCGAAGCTCAATGATGATCAGCGCCGGCGTATTGCTCGATTGTTAAACGAACCGATTAGGCGCGAGAAGGTGCCGAAGCAACGAAGCGCCTAACTGCAAAAGGAGGACGACGGCCAGGTGTAATAGTAATTGGCATGTGGCCGCCGTTCCCTATTTCATCGTAGGAATCGACTTATTCCGTCAGTGATGTATTTGACAGTAAATGGCAACGGGACTCGGATCGGAAAAGCACCGCCTACAGGCTCGTCTTTCCTTCCGATTTATCGACTGAGCAGGTCGTCGAGTGGCTTAGCGCGATCAGCGGCAGTATGCGTCCCAAGGCATCACGGCCATCCCGAGTATCGTCTTCGAGCTGTGGAGCGACGAGAACGGCATTACGCATCGTCTGAAGGTGCCCTGGCAGGACGACGACATAACAATACAACTCCGCTCCCACCTACCCGGTGTCCACGTCGTGCCGGACGATTACCCGCCGGCGCTCGGCTGCCTATGGGCGGAGGAGTTAATGCTGTCGCAGCCGTCGCGGACGGCCTGATAAGCCTTGGGTAACGCAATGAGACGCCTTCATACTGCACCTTCAAGCGCGACATCGCTTCTTGAGCTGCCGCAGCGCCAACGATCGGCTCGTCGGCAGTTAGGTCCTAGTCAAGGATCTTGGTTTTCCGTTGCCACCAAATGGTTCCGACGGCGACACTGCCGCGAGTAAGCCGCTGATCCAAAACTCCCAATTGTCCGTGAACGATGACCCCGACACGGTGGAAAAGCACCACAGACACAAAGAGACCGGCCTCGCAGACATGAGGCCGGTTCCGAAAAGTACAAACTGCTAGTTCCCCGCCGCCTTGTATTGGTCAACGATGTGCCGCGGAATCCGGCCACGCTGCGGTACGTCAACATTGTTGCTACGGGCCCAAGCGCAAAGTGCAGCCATATCAAAGTCTCGCTCAGGACGTGCTCTGCCAGCGCCCTCCGACTTCCGCGGCTGGCCACGACGCCGGGCTTGCTGCTGTGGCGCTGCCTCTTCCTCGGGGGCTTCGCGCAATAAGTCGGCCATCGCTTGTCGTGCGCGGCCTGGTCAAAGTCGCTCGCATCGAGCGCATAGCGGGCCGGTTTCTGGTTTGCGCGCCGTACTTCAAAAATGGCCACGTCCTGGCTTGCTTGGTTAGTGCTTCAACTTCGGTTGGCGTCAAGTCGAGCAACACGGGCTTGCCTGCGAGCTCAGGATGCTCCGGTACGGCCAGTTGCACTTTGTCCGCGTCCGGTATCTGTTCGCCGCTCAGATCTGAGACGATAACCCGCCTGATGGCCGTGATGCGCTCCCTCTGTTCTTGTGATCCACCGCGGAGCGTAGCGCGACGGATTATCAGCGCAATCGTGCTTGAACTAAAAAATCCGCTGAGGAGCGGATTGGTTGAGTCCTCCAGTGGCGGCGAAAGGAAGCAGCACCACTGGAGGAAGGGCCTTATTCGCAGGGTTCAAAAACCTCGTGAGACTCCTTGAATTTATTTCCAGTTAAACACGAATGGCGTGAAATGGGTGGTATTCCAGCCAGGAGGCGATGGCTTGTACAGTAAGATGGCTACCCTCCCGTTCTAAACGGCGAACCTATCAGCGCGGGGGAGTCGAGAATCGGCTGTTTACAAGGTTTTCGCATATAACCTTCGTATCACCGCTAGAAGCCACCGACATAGCCCCCACTTGGTGAGGACCTCGTGGGGGCTTTATGTATGCCACTCCACCTTTACGCGGTCAGGGTTGAACTTTCCGCCCCGCTTGGTGTCGGGACTGGCAACGACATATCGGATAATCGTGCCGATAACGGCTCGCTTCTGGTCGATGTCTAGTTCGTCATAGGCAAGGTCGGCCTTGTGGATCTTGAGGCTATGCTGCCTGATCATTGCGGCCTGGGCTTGGCGCAGTCGTCTTGCGTGTGCTTCCAGTTGTTGGACGACCGGGAAGACCGTCTCGGCCGAAAGCTCACCTTTTGCATATGCGCTCATCAGCTTGGCCTTGCGCTGGATAACTTCTTGCAAGCCGTTATCGCCCAAGTCCGGTTCGTCCGGCTCGTCGAACGTTTCCTGCGCGAGAAACTTCCGCACTAATCCCTCAACCAACCCGTCGAGCTTCGGCCCGGAGATACCGACGCGACCGCAGGGCTGCTCGCACTTATAGAAGAAACTCCCGTGCCCTCGGTTGCCGTGGAGCGCCCCGGAGCACGCCGCACAGCGGGCGATACCAGCCAGAAGATATTTGCGTTTGCCGAGGCGTATCCCCTGTTTGCGCGCATTTATCGTGCCGACCACATACTCCCAGGTCTCAACGTCCAACACGGCTTCGTACTGCCCTTTCACGGGCTGGCCTTCAGCATCCCTGAACAGCTCGCCACGGTAGACCCGATAACCTGCCAGGCGAGGGGATAAGAACATCTGGCGCATGACCTGGTGTACCCAGAGGTTGCCCTTCGTCGTACGTACTCCGGCCTGATTCCACTGGCGGACGATCGTGTGGATACCGACTCCGGCTATCAGATCACGCGCAGCCTGCCGGATGAGGGCGGCTTCGTGAGGGTCGAGCGTGCGCTTATCGGCCTGCCAGCCGAAGGGACGGTTGCCGCCGACCGGCACACCGGCTTGGGCGAGCTGAAGGTGCTTTGCCGCGATTCTCCGGCCGCTGTCAGCAGAGGACTTATTCGCCACATTGACCATCAGTCGGGCGTAGAAGCGGCCATCGGAGGTTGAGAGGTCGATGTCCTTGTTGGCGGTAGCGAACACCAGACCCTTGCGGGTCTCATAGAGGTCGATGAGCCGCTCCAAGTCCCGCGGTTGGCGAGCGAGCCGGTCGGAATCCCAGACGCAGATGCCGTCGATCAGGCCGGAGGCCAGGTCCGTCAGCAGTTGCTCGAAGCCGGGCCGCACGACGCGCCGCTTGTACGCGCTGACGCCGGCGTCCTCGTACTCGCGGATAATTTGCCAGCCGCGATCGGCGGCGGTCTTCTCATTCGCTTCACGCTGGCGCTGGAGGCCAAGCTGCATGCCCTCGGTTTCTTCAGACAACCTGATGTACGACCCCACTCGCATGCTCGGTTCGCCGCCGCGCACAATGACCCCCATGACCAATCCCGCGCTCTGGCTCACCGGCAACCCCGAAGCCGACCGCTTGTTAAGCGAAGACGACAATGCTCTTCTTTTAGCCATGGTATTGGACCAGCAGGTGCCAATGGAGAAGGCGTTCAGTGGGCCATTGGTGATCGCCCAACGTATGGAAGGCAACTTGGACGTTGCCAAGATTGCCGCGATGAGCGAAGACGAGTTCGTTGAGCTGTGCTCCCAGCGACCAGGCATCCATCGATTCCCGGCGGCCATGGCCAAGCGCATCCGTCAGCTTTGTCAGGTGCTGACCGATGATTATGACGGCCAGGCAACAAATGTCTGGAAGGATGCTCGATCCGGTGATGAGGTCAAGGCCAACCTGGCGCGGCTACCTGGGTTTGGGCCGGACAAGGCGGCCATCTTCACCGCGGTGCTCGGCAAGTTGCGTGGAATCACGCCCGAGGGCTGGCGGGATGCGGCGGGCTATTACGGTGAGCCCGGTACGTTCCGTTCGGTTGCCGACATCGTCGACCACGACTCGCTGCAGAAGGTGCGGGAGACGAAGAAGTCCGTCAAGGCGGCCAAGAAAGAGATGTCCGGGTAGCGGGGACGCAGGCCATGGCGGAGCGTGATCATGCTCCCGGCTGGGTAAGACGTGGTTGTGACCGGTATCGAGGCAACCGGGAAGCGGTCGGTTACAGAGGTCAGACGTAGCCGGCCTTACCACGCACTGGTCGGGGTTGGCCTGGTGAGTTATGGCCTGCTGCATCTCATCATTGCCTGGATTGCGCTTCAGCTTGTCTTAGGGAAGCGGGCTGAGGCGTCACCCGAAGGCGCCTTGAGTCAGTTGGGAAGGCAACCGCTCGGAAGTGTGCTGCTATGGATCATGGCGGTCGGACTCTTTACGCTCACGGTCTGGCAGGCAGTCGAGGCTACTGTCGGGCGTGATCAGGCGGGGCGGGACGGCCGGACGCGGCGGCGACTGACCTCGGCTGGTCGGGCCGTCGTTTATCTCGCCCTTGGTGTGCTGGCAGTGGGGGTTGCCACGCGAGCAGCATCTGGCTCTGGTCAGGGTGAGGAGACGCTCAGCGCCAAGCTGATGTCGGTTCCTTTTGGACAGGTGCTGGTCGCTGCTATCGGTGGCGTAGTGATCGGCGTCGGGATCGCGCAAATTGTGAAGGGCGTGAAGCAGAACTTCACCGAAGATCTCGATCGCGGCGCTCCGCCTTCAGTTCGGCGGCTGGGCACCGTGGGCTACTGCGCCAAGGGGATAGCGCTCGGCATCATTGGAGGGCTGTTCGTCTGGGCGGCAGTCACGTACGACCCCGACAAGGCAGGCGGAATGGATGCCGCGCTTTCGACGATTCGCGACCAGCCGTTTGGCTCAGTATTGCTGGCCATCATGGCTGTCGGGCTCGCATGCTTCGGCGTCTACTGCTTCTTCTGGGCGAGAATGGCGCGCTACTGACCTTCGAACTGGCGGAGTAGCTTCAGAGGCGCCTTGATCAACCACGAATCAGTGATCAACTCCCGCGGCTCACCTTGATCAATCTTGTCCAGGTCCACGAGTACGACGGGGTAGCCGTCATAGTGCCGGGTCGTGAAGTAGGCGTCAGAACGTTTGGGTGGTGTCGCACGATTTGGCCTGCGACTCGCCGTAGGCGGAGGCCGGGTGCTGACTCAAACGGTGGCTACGATTCTCGCGAGGAGGGTGGGGAAGCGCCCTTTTGGACCGTAACAGTGTCTTTCGTGGCGCCATGGTTTGACCTTACGGCAGCCAACGTAGCAAACCTCTCGAGGCGCCGAGGTACCCCGCATTGCCGAAGAGGAGGTTCGGCTGGGCGTGATCGACGGTGAGGCGCACGATCTCTGGCATCTGCCCGTGGACCTGGAATGGGTAGCCACCGTGCTCGAAGCTGATCCGATCAGGTGTCAAGGCGCTTTCTTGGACCTTCAGACCGGTGAGGTCATTCCGTGCCTCCCGACCGACACCGATCTAACTGGCGATGATGGAGCAGCGAATCGGGGAGCCGAACCGGAGCGCTGGCTCTTCCTGCCGTGCCTCGGTTCCCGAGCGGTACGACAGGACATGGCCGACTTTGCGGCCATGATCAAGTACCGGCCTATGCGGCAACGGCTAGAAGAGGCCATCGAGGGTCTCGGAGCATTTCACCGGTTTCGTGATCTGATCTATGCAGAAGGGCTGGCCTCAGACTGGCACGCGTTTTCCGATCAACGGCGCATTGAGCGGGCCCGCGACTTCCTCGCTGAGTTGGGTGTGCGGGTGCCAGCGTCGTAATGGCCTCGACTCAGGCATCATTTTCAAGATCAACTAGTGGGGGAGAGCGGTTAGTTCGTGATCAACACCGAATCTGGGAGGCCGATCGGCTATTGGCTCAAGAAGCTGGACCGCCTCATCGACCAGCAGTTCGAACGACAGCTCGAGGAAGCTGGGCTGTCCCGTCGGCAGTGGCAGCTGCTCAATTTGCTCGAGGACGGTCCGCGATCGACTCCTGAACTGCAGTCTGAACTGGAACCCTTCCTGCAGGATGATCCAGACGATCTCAGCGACGCACTATCGGGACTTGTCACTCGCGGCTGGGCTGACTCTCAGGAGAACGTCGTCACCCTGACCGGGACCGGGCGGGCGCAATTCGGGCTCGTCAAGGCAAAGGTCGCGGAGCTCCGTCAAGCCTTGACCGCCGGGATATCGGCCGATGAATATCAGGCAACCATTGACGTTCTTGCCAGGATGGCCGCCAACCTCGAACCGGGTACATAAGGAACCGTTGGTCCGCCTGCATCCACCTGGTGTTTGCAACTGATGGCGTGGGTCGCCAGCGGCGCTACGGAACTCCAGCCCGACGTGGCACGATGGCGAAGGTGACCAGCACAGCCGCCCAGGAGCAGCACCTGCGCGACCTCGCGCGACTGCGCCGCGTCCGCGACCGAATCGACCGGGAGTACGCGCAGCCGCTGGACGTCGAGGCGCTCGCCCGCGGAGCGCACATGTCCGCCGGGCACCTCAGTCGCGAGTTCCGGCTCGCCTATGGCGAGTCGCCGTACGCCTATCTGATGACGCGGCGCATCGAGCGCGCGATGGCGCTGCTGCGTCGTGGCGACCTCAGCGTCACCGAGGTCTGTTTCGCGGTCGGCTGCTCGTCGCTGGGCACCTTCAGCACTCGCTTCACCGAGTTGGTCGGTGTGCCGCCCAGCGTCTATCGGGACGAGGAGGCGCGGGCGACGGCGGGGATGGCGCCGTGCGTTGCGAAGCAGGTCACCAGACCGATCAGGAATCGAGAAGCGCCGGCGCCCGAGCCACAACTAGCGTGACTGCCATGGACATCACCATTTACTCGAGCTTCCTTCCGCACACCGACCCGGACGCCTCCTTGGCCTTCTATCGCGACACCCTCGGCTTCGAGGTCCGCAACGACGTCGGATACAAGGGAATGCGCTGGATCACGGTCGGCCCGGCTGACCAGCCCGACACGTCCATCGTCCTGCACCCGCCGGCCGCAACCCCCGGCATCACCGAGGACGAGCGCCGCACCATCCTCGAGCTGATGGCCAAGGGCAGCTACTTCGGCGTCAACCTGGCTACCGCCGACCTCGACGGCACCTTCGCGAAGCTGGAGGGTAGCGGCGCCGAGGTGGTCCAGGAGCCGACCGAGCAGCCGTACGGCGTTCGCGACTGCGCGTTCCGCGATCCCGCGGGCAACATGATCCGCATCCAGGAGCTGCGCTGAGATGGGAGAGCCTGCAGAGGAGGGAATGATGAGCGCAGAGAAGGTCACGCAGAAGTCCGCCAAGAGCACCACCGCGAGCGACACGACGCCCGAGGGATGGACGGATGAAGAGCGGGCCGCGATGAAGGATCGCGCCCAAGAGGTGAAGGCGGCCACGCGCCGCGGGGCGCGCGCGGGCAAGGCGGACGGGGAACGCGACGTGCTCGCGAAGATCGCCGAGATGCCGGAGCCGGATCGCGTCATGGGCGAGCGGATCCATGCGGTCATCAAAGCCAGCGCGCCAGAGCTCTCGCCGAGACTCTGGTACGGGATGCCCGCGTATGCCAAGGACGGCAAGGTCGTCTGCTTCTTCCAAGCCGCGCAGAAGTTCAACTCGAGGTACGCGACGTTCGGCTTCAATGACGATGCGAAGCTCGACGAAGGCACCATGTGGCCGACCTCCTTCGCGCTGACGAAGTTGACCGCTGCCGACGAGGAAAGGATCGGCGCGCTCGTGAATAGAGCGGTGACCTGAGGCCAGTCCTGAACCCGCTCCCAGCCAGTCGCTTACGACCAAGCCGCCTACCGCCCGCCCGCGGCGTGATCGAACGCGCCTTCAAGGCTTCACACCGGGCTGCGAAGGCGGGTACGCCTAACAAGATGGAGACACGATGAGCATGGCCACGACGACGGACACTCAGTCGCCTGCGCTGCACGTCGCCGACAGCCACGACTTGATCCGCGTGCACGGCGCGCGCGAGAACAACCTCAAGGACGTAAGCATCGGGATCCCGAAGCGCCGGCTGACGGTGTTCACCGGAGTTTCCGGCTCGGGCAAGAGCTCGCTGGTGTTCGACACGATTGCCGCAGAGTCCCAACGGATGATCAACGAGACTTACAGCGCCTTCGTGCAGGGCTTCATGCCGACGCTGGCGCGGCCGGACGTGGACGTACTCGACGGGCTGACGACCGCGATCATCGTCGACCAGGAGCGGATGGGTACCAATCCTCGCTCCACGGTCGGCACTGCCACCGACGCCAACGCGATGCTGCGGATCCTCTTCAGCCGGCTCGGGCAGCCGCACATCGGCTCGCCCCAGGCGTTCTCCTTCAACGTCGCCTCGATCAGTGGAGCGGGTGCCGTCACCCTAGAGCGCGCCGGACAGACCGTGAAGGAGCGTCGCAGCTTCAGCATCACGGGCGGCATGTGTCCGCGTTGCGAGGGAATGGGCTCGGTCACCGCCTTCGACCTGACTGCGCTGTATGACGACAGCTTGTCGCTCAATGAGGGCGCGCTGACGATTCCCGGCTACAGCATGGACGGGTGGTACGGCCGCATCTTCAGCGGCAGCGGCTACTTCGACATGGACAAGCCGATCGGGAAGTTCACCAAGAAGGAGCTGCACGACCTGCTCTACCGGGAGCCAACCAAGATCAAGGTCGAGGGGATCAACCTGACGTACGAAGGCGTGATCCCAAAGATCCAGAAGTCGATGCTCTCCAAGGATGTCGACGCCATGCAGCCGCACATCCGCGCCTTCGTGGAGCGGGCGGTGACGTTCACGACCTGTCCCGAGTGCGAGGGCACCCGACTCAGCATCCAGGCTCGGTCGTCGAAGATCAAGGGGATCAGCATCGCCGACGTCTGCTCGATGCAGATCAGTGACCTTGCCGATTGGGTGCGCGGTCTGGACGAACCGTCGGTGGCGCCGCTCCTGGCGGCGCTGGGGGAAAGCCTCGACTCGTTCGTGGAGATCGGACTGGGCTACCTCTCGCTCGACCGGCCGTCGGGCACCCTCTCCGGGGGCGAGGCGCAACGCACCAAGATGATCCGCCATCTCGGCTCGTCGCTCACCGACGTCACCTACGTCTTCGACGAGCCGACGATCGGGCTGCACCCGCACGACATCCAACGGATGAACGACCTGCTGCTGCAGCTGCGCGACAAGGGCAACACGGTCCTCGTCGTCGAGCACAAGCCGGAGTCCATCGCGATCGCCGATCACGTCGTCGACCTCGGCCCCGGCGCCGGCACTACCGGTGGTGAGGTGGTCTTCGAGGGCACCGTCGGCGGGCTGCGGTCCAGCGACACGCTGACCGGGCGGCATCTGGACGACCGGGCCTCCTTGAAGCCGTCGGTGCGGACACCGTCGGGCGTTCTGGAGGTGCGCGGCGCCAGCACCCACAACCTGCAGGACGTCGACGTCGATATCCCGCTCGGCGTGCTGGTCGTCGTCACCGGGGTCGCGGGCTCGGGCAAGAGCTCGCTGATCCACGGCTCGGTGTCGGGTCGCGACGGAGTGGTGTCGATCGACCAGGGCGCGATCCGCGGCTCGCGACGGAGCAACCCGGCGACGTACACCGGCCTGCTGGAGCCGATCCGCAAGGCGTTCGCAAAGGCCAACGGCGTGAAGCCGGCACTCTTCAGTTCCAACTCCGAGGGCGCATGTCCCACCTGCAACGGCGCGGGCGTCATCTACACCGACCTTGGCGTTATGGCGACGGTCGAATCCATCTGTGAGGAGTGCGAGGGAAAGCGGTTCCAAGCGTCGGTCCTGGAATACACACTGGGCGGCCGCAACATCGCCGACGTGCTCGCGATGTCGGTGACCGAGGCCGAGGAGTTCTTCGGCAACGGCGAGGCGCGCATCCCAGCCGCGCACGCCATCCTCGATCGGCTCGCCGACGTAGGGCTCGGCTACCTCAGCCTCGGCCAGCCGCTCACTACGCTCTCCGGCGGCGAGCGGCAGCGGCTCAAGCTGGCCACCCAGATGGCAGAGAAGGGCCGCGTCTATGTCCTCGACGAGCCGACAACCGGTCTGCACCTCGCCGATGTCGCGCAGCTGCTCGGCCTGCTCGACCGGCTCGTCGACTCCGGCAAGTCGGTCATCGTCATCGCGCACCACCAGGCGGTCATGGCACACGGCGACTGGATCATCGACCTGGGCCCGGGCGCCGGTCACGACGGCGGCCGGATCATCTTCGAGGGCACACCCGCCGAGCTCGTCGCCGCCCGCCACACCCTTACTGGCGAGCACCTTGCGGCCTACGTCGGCACCTAACTGAGCCAGAGCGTGGCACCTATCGCGTCGTGTATCGGATCGATGATGCTCGCCATCGCGTGACTGTCGTCGCCGTCGTTCACCAGATCCGAGGCCTATCCGCTGACGCTTACCCACCGTTGTGTCCGATAAGCGACATTATGTCAATTCGAATGGCTGCACTCTCTTCCCTCCTGAGTGCTGGCTTCCTCAGCGGGCAGTCATCCAAAAGCTGAGAGTTAATGCCATACGGGACATCGTGTTGACTTGGCACCACGAGGCTCGGCTCGTATCGCTGCGCTAGAAGGTTGATCTGTTGACACCGCTCGCCCCCTGGTCAGGACGGGTCCTTCTTCTGATCGCCATTGCGGCCCTTGCTCTCAACCTTCGGCCCCCCGCGCTTGCGATCGCTCCCGTGCTTCCGGAGATTCGCGCTGACCTGGGCTTGGGCGGCGTGCTGGCTGGCGTACTCACCACGCTGCCGCCCTTGTGCTTCGCGGTGATCGGTTTACTCGCCCCCGTCATTGCCTCTCGGCTAGGGCTCCACCGAGCGGCCTTCCTCTCACTGGTTGCGATTGCGATTGGTCAGGCTGCCCGGGTCATCGTCCCCCAACCCGCGGTGTTCTTCGTGGCAACGGTCCTCGCCCTGATCGGCATGGCGACCGGCAACGTACTGCTCCCACCGCTGGTGAGGCGCGACTTCCCCGACCGGATCGGCCGCGTGACCGGGATTTACTCCCTCGCGCTTGGTATTGGAGTCGCGCTGGCCAGCCTGCTCTCCGTCCCTCTCGCCACTGCGACCGGCAGTTGGCGTTGGTCGCTCGGAGTCTGGATCTTCACTGCCGTGATCGCGGCGGTCCCATGGATACGCCTCACCGCCGAGCCGCGTCCTACGCGATCTAGCACCAAACCAGATATCCGAATAAGTCACGTGGCCCGCACCCGCGTCGGATGGATCATCGCTCTGTTCTTCGGCATCCAGTCCATCCAGGCCTACGCTCTCTTCGGCTGGCTGCCGACTATCTACATTGACGCCGGCCTTGGCCCGGCCTTCGCCGGACTGATGCTGACGATCACAACGGGCCTGGGCCTCCCATTGGCCTTCTGGGTGCCACATCACGTCGCCACCGCCCGGCGACCGCAGTGGCTCGTGGCCCTCATGCCCATCTGCGGTCTGATCGGCTTCCTCGGGCTCCTCATCGCTCCTACGACGTTGCCCTGGCTGTGGGCGATGTTGCTCGCTGTCGACCTCGCCTCATTCCCAGCGTTCCTCGCCTTGACCGGGCTGCGGGGAGAGACCCCCGCCGGAACAGCAGCCCTATCCGGGTTCTCGCAAAGTGTCGGCTACTTCCTGGCGGCAATCGGACCGTTCGCCATGGGCGTCCTGTCCGAAGCGACCGGTGGCTGGACAGTGCCGCTGATCTTTCTCAGCGCGCTCTGCATACCTCTCGCTATATTCGGTCAGCTGGCCCTCCACCCGAACTCGCTGGAATCAGAACTCCGTACCCGGCAGCTGATACAGCCAACGCAGTCATGAGCTCGCAGGTGCCCGGCGAGCAGTGCGGAAAAGCTCAACCAGCTGCTGAGTCGTGGTTGCGTCCTGCGGCTCCTTGTCGTCACGCCAGCGGCCAGTGAACCGCGGAAACCGCATCGCGAGCCCCGCGTTGTCCTTGAGCTGCCCCCACCCGGCCGTGTGGTTAGGCGACAGCGTGAGTTCGGCGCTGAGAACTTCCAACACCAGGCTGGGTTCGAACCACAGATCGGCCGGAACGCGCGAGTCGACTCGCGCGGGCTGCTGCGTCCGGATCAGCGGTGCCAACCGTGCCGGAAGTGCGGCCAGCTCGGCGTCGGAGAAGCCGGTGCCGCATCGGCCGACCGTCTGATAGACCTCCTGGTCTGGGTCGTAGGCGGCAAGAAGCACAGCACCGTACGTGCCCCGGCGCCGGCCCCGCCCGGCGTACGCGCCGACGACGACGAGATCCACGGTGTCCGCGAGCTCCGTGCGGTAGTCACGCTTGAGCTTGATCCACATCCAGCCGCGGGCGCCAGCCTGATAAATCGCCTCCGAGCTGGTCGACTTGCATACCAGGCCTTCCGAGCCGTCCGCCACGGCCTGCTCGAAGGCGGCATCCAGCGCTGGGGCGGTCGATACGTCCAGCGCCGTGGTCAGCCGGAGCCGGTCCGATAACGTGACCGCCTCCGCGAGCTGCGCCCGACGGTCCAGATAGGACAGGCGGGTGAGATCTTGTCCGTCGGCGTACAGCAACTCGAAGCAGAACAATGCGACCGGCACATCTCGGGCTGCTTCGGCGATTCCGTGCTTGCGACGACGGAACATGACCTCCTGGAAGGGGCGCAGCTCGCCGGCGGCAGCGTCGTACGCCACCACCTCGCCCTCCAAGATCGCCTCGCGCGGGACCAGGCCAGCTTGCAGCAGGTCGACCACGTCAGGGAACTGGCTGCTCACGCGCTCCTGCCGCCGGGTGAACAACTCGATTTCCCCATCGGCGGTGCGGTGTGCCTGCAGTCGCATGCCGTCGTACTTGTATTCCGCGGTGCACTGGCCGCCCAGTCTGGCAAGAATCTCGCCGGCGTCGGACAACCGCTGGGCCAGCATCACCCGCACCGGGTTTCCGGGCCGCACTTGCACGTTCTCGACTGCGGCCAGTCCGCCGGACGCCAGAGTGGCCGCGACCAAGCCGAGGTCGCAGCAGATGTTGTACGCCCGCTCAAGTGCCGGCCGGTCCTTCCGGCGGCCTGTGTACACCTGCGCCAGCGCATCCAAGATCGTCGGCGTACCGATCCCCAACCGCAGGCTCCCCGTCACCAAACGCAGCAGATAGCGGGCCTCCAGCGGAGTGGCCAACGCCAGAAGGCCAGCGAGCAGGTCAAGCTTGCGGCCCTGCGAGCCGGCTCCTTCGGCGCTGGCGATCTGGTGCAGTGTGTCGACGACTTCGGCTACCTGCAGGCGGGGCTCCCGATCTTGGGCCGTCTCCGCCAACAACTGCTCAGCGGCCTGACCGAGATCCCCGGCCTCCCGCAGCGTCGCGATAACCTCTGCCGTCTCGACGCCGGTTGCAGTTGCGACCGCGCGCAACGCCAGTTTCTCGGCCATCCCGAGGTCCACCGCGGCAAATTCCGGTGCCACTAGCCCCTGACACAAATAGCAGACGGTAGGCAGCAACTCCTGCGGGGTCCGGGCCAACAGTGCTGCCAGCCTCTCGATCAACATCAAGCGACCCGAGGCCTGCTCCAGATCCCGATAAGCTTCCGCCACGACCCGGTACTCCACCCCGCCATCCTCGCCCACGATGAACACCTGGGTCGGCACCGGGTGGTTGGCTTTGCCCACAAGACGACTCGGGAGGCAGCAACGAGATCTGGTCTCCCAAGCCGGACCCTAGTTGCGCAGCAATGCTTCGAAGGCTTGACGAGGCAGGGGTCCCGGTCCGGCGCTGCCCTCGGGTACGGCGCGGAGGAACTCATTAACGCGTCCGTTGAGCTCCGCATCGGCGAATTCCTCAGATGGGTCAGTGAGCAGATTGTCGATGCGGTGGAAGGCCGCGGC
>JBKPTR010000293.1:0-6645 GCA_046735615.1 Actinomycetota bacterium | reverse complement strand
CTCCCGCTCAATCAGCTCCGGGTGCTCGTAGATGTTGCCGATGACCTCAAGATCATCCCTATGAGGTGAAATCAGATGCGCGGCATCACCATGCCCGATTGTGAATGCCCCAGGCTGATAGACAACTTCACCAGTTAGCTTACGAGCACGAACTCTCCAAAACCCCAGACTAATGTGAGTCGTGCGGACAACATCCCCTTCGTAAATCTCCTTGCCGTTCTTGTCCTCGAGTCCCGTGTACTGCATCAGTTCGACGTTCTCCGGCTCAAACACCTTGTGGATGCCCATCTCGAGAGGCACCCCGTGAAACTGGATAACCCAGCCACCGGGACCGATCAGATCTTCCGCGTAATGCATTCTCTTTGAGTCTTTGTCCCAAGCCCTGAACTTGATCTCTCTCATCGCGCACACCCTCTACATGCAAATATGCCCGGAGGTCAGCGCATTGCGATTAATGCCGCGAGTCCGGCCCAGCAGCGAGCGCAGTGTGGTTCAGCGATCTGTGAGGTGGCAACCGCGTAGTTCTCCACCTCCATCCACTGACTTAATCGGGTCGATGACTCGGAACAGCACCCGGCATTTGGTAGCGGGGCGTGATTGCGGACTGGCGGTGCCTGCCTCATCGTCTGATCGGTGGTTCACTCTTGCGGATGGAGGAGATGTGCAAATGGCCGCTCCGGTTCTGGTGGCTTGGGTCGCATCCGCTCGATGGTCCGGTAGATCGTGGATCGCCCGACGCCGAAGAGTTCGGCGAGCTCGGCTTGGGTGTAGCTCCCCGAGTCGTGCAGCTCGAGCAGGTGTTTGGCCTGGTTCGGCTTCAGCTTGGGCTGCTTGCCGCGCAGCCGACCCTTGGCCTTGGCTACTTTCATCCCTTCCCGGGTGCGTAGTCGGATCAGGTCGGATTCGAACTCAGCCACCATCGCCAACACGTTGAACAGCAACCGTCCGACGGGGTCGGTCGGATCGTGGATTGAGCCGCCGAGGCTGAGTTTGACGTTGCGCTTTGTCAGCTCGTCGAGGATGTCGCGGGCGTCAGGCAGCGACCGGGCCAGCCGGTCCAGCTTGGTTACGACCAAGGTGTCACCAGCCCGACAAGCGGCGAGGGCTAGCCGCAGCCCTGGTCGGTCGCGGTTGGTCCCGGTGAGGCCGTGATCGACGTAAATGCGATCATCACCGACACCGAGCGCGTGCAGTCCGTCGCGCTGGGTGGTGAGATCTTGCTGCTCTGTTGATACGCGTGCGTATCCCACCAATAGTTCATTCATTTCCCTGCGATGACGCTGTGTCCCCCGCAGTCAAGACCGCGACCGGCCGTCCGGTAAGGGGTCGGCTACTGGAACGGCCGACCCCGGCTCCGGTCGGACACCGCGCGACTGACGGCATTGCCTGGCGCCGCGAGCGGAAGGCGGCAGCGAGCCGAGGGATGGCATTCGCGATGCTCGGCGTAGGTAATGCTCGGCGTAGGTAAATTGAAGAAATGGCGGGCGAGGCATTCACTCGTGAACAAGTCCGCGCCGTGCTGACCGGGGAGAGTACCGGCCTAGCCAGCCAGCGGCGGGTGTTCCGACGAATCCCATCCTCTCCGCGCTGCAAGATCTGCGCCGCTCCGTTCGCCGGCCTAGGTGGCCTCGTCTTTAGGCCCGCAGGGTTCAGACAATCCCCTGGCAATCCAGCTCTTTGCGGGAGATGCATAGCGAAGCTACGCAAACGCCAGATGACGGGTGTAGAGATACCGATCACCCTGCTGTTCTCCGATATCCGCGGCTCGACAGGCCTGGGAGAACGAATGCGCCCAGCCGACTTCCACACCTTCCTGGACCGCTTCTATCGACTGGCATCGGATTCGATCGTTGCTCATGACGGCATCGTTGACAAAGTCGTGGGTGATGAAGTTATTGGGCTCTTCTTCGGAGGGATCAGCGGGCCACACCACCCGGCAGTAGCCGTCGCGGCCGCAATTGATCTGGCCGAGCGGGCGGCGCAGGCCAGCACTACGCCCTCGGTGTCCATTCCGGTAGGAACGGCTGTTCACACCGGCGAGGCATTCGTTGGGGCGACCGGGCTTGGCAAAACAGTCGACGATTTCACGGCGCTTGGTGACGTTGTCAACATCACCGCGCGACTCGCATCGGCTGCGGCTGCGGGCGAGGTGATCGTTAGTGTGGCAGCCGCTGAGGCGGCAGGCATG
Organism: Actinomycetota bacterium; assembly: GCA_046735615.1. GTDB lineage: Bacteria > Actinomycetota > Actinomycetes > Propionibacteriales > Propionibacteriaceae > Microlunatus. The sequence continues at coordinate 4,457 of JBKPTR010000293.1, read as the reverse complement.
GCGACCGAGTACCTCGAGAGACGCACCGTGGAGATCCGTGGACGCACTGAGCCGATCGAAGTGATCGTTCTCCCCCCGCCCACACACAAGAGTGTTGCCAGATGAGCATCGTGTCTAAGGCACCACCCAGCCATTTCCCGACCAAGCTACCCGCGATGCACAGCCCATGACCGTAGCCTGAGCCGCGGAGGGGAATTACGACTTGATGGCGATCGGCGGCAAGATGTCCGGCGACAAGCTCGAGAACGTGCTCAACGAGCATGCTGCCCAGGGCTGGCAACTCAAGGCCAACACCTCCGTCGAAGTCAAGGGCCGCGTCGGGCCCGGCGGGGTCGAAGGTCTCCTCGTTACCTTTGAACGGCCGGTCGGCTGAGCCTACAAGGACCGGCACGGGCGCTGCCGTCGTTGCTCGTGACCCGGCCTCCGCATGTGTGCCGCCGATCGACGCCTACTGCTCACCGAGCAAGTCAGTCTTGTTGCACCGGCGAGCCGGCTCGCTGCGCCGCTAATTTCCATCGAGAACCCCAACCTCACGGTCCGCCCACCTTCGATTCGACCTGGCCATCCCTGGAGAGGCGGTCATCGACCGACGTGAGCACCTCGCTCGGCGGTAACACGACCACGGTGGATCTGCTGAGCTCATGGGCCAAGTCGACTCCAGGCCGAGTAAGCGGCACAACGTCCGCAAGTGCTTCCGCTTGCGACCCCTTCCTACAAGGGCGGCTACTACGGGCTGATGGCTCCCTGGTTCCCCACGTTGGCCGCAGGAGCGACCGATATCGACCCGAATGACCTTCCCTCGTGATGGTCGGCTCAGCGCGCGTCGAGCAGAGATGCCGATCTAATAGTTCGGACGTCGGCTGCGAGAGCCCGACGGATGCCCTCCTCGCTGAGCCGCGGGAACCGGGCCAATCCCGTCAACAGAGCGTCCCCTACGCGCAGGGTCGCGACTTGCTCGATGCCACACAAGCGCTGAAGTATCCCGGCCATCGTCTGCACCCGCCGGGCGAGAGGTCGCCGACGCTTGTCATACCCCGCCACGGCATCCATCACCGATGACGCCCCGGCAAGTTCCTCGGCTAGGACAACGCCATCGACCAGAGCACTATTTGCTCCCTGGCCCAGGTTCGGGGCCATGGCATGGGCCGCGTCGCCGAGCAAAACCAGGCGGCCGAAGAACCAGCGCCGACAGTCCACCCGGCGGACGGTATTGATCAGCAGGTCGTCGAAAGACGACACCCTCTCCAACAGATCCGCCGCGGCGGGAAGAACCTGTCGCCACTCCTGGCGGAAGGCCGCAAGGTCGCGGCGAGACACCGCATCGGCCGCCCCGGCCATATGGGCTGCAGCCCAAAAGTAGACCTGGTCGCCACCCAGCGGTAAATGGCCGAAGGACCCCAGCGGGGTCCAGCGCTCTTCGAACCACGGGCCAACCCGACCGGGAACAATCGTGCGTATGTAGCTGCTTCCCGATGACACCCGGCTCTGGAAGCCACCCGTGCTGCGCACGGCCGAACTGACCCCGTCGGCACCCACAATGACATCGGCGCGCAGCTCTTCGAGGTCGAGGTCTGGGCCGTTCTCCGCGGTGGAGGTGATCCTGACTCCTCCGCTCGGATCGGCGCTCACCACGACACACCCAAAACGTGTCTCGACCGAAGCCACGCCGCGAACAGCCTCAAGCAACAGCCGGTGCAGGTCGGCTCGACGGACAGCGATCGCGTGATCAAGCCCGGCGCCCAGATTAGGCATCTTGGCGTTCAGCAGCCTCTGGCCGGTAACGCTTCGAATGCCCATCCTGTCAATCCGAGCGCCGACAGCCTCCACCGCTGACAGCATCCGAGACGGTCCAAACCGCCATGCCGTTCGGCTGCAAAGCCAAGGCGGCGCCAACCTCCGACGGTCGCGCCGCGCGCTCCACAAGCGCCACCCGCGCCGCAACCCGGCTAAGCACCAAACTCGCCGCCAGCCCACCAATTCCGGCTCCCACCACCACCGCGTGGTCCACAGTCCAAACCGTAGATGAACTCGACGACCACGAATGAGCAGGTCTACGTCGCAGGAAGGCTCCGTCCGGTCCTGCCAGCGGTGCGGCTGCTGCAAGACAAGATCAGCGAAACCGTCGGAGCACCTAGACGAAGGTGGATTACTGGAGCATCGTGCGTTCAGAGCCGGCCGAAGCCTGATGAGGGGCATGACGATGAAGGGCGTATCGATGAAGGGTTGGCTATCGCGCACCCAACGTTTGCGCGATGATCACCACTTTCAGCCTTAGCTGTGCATGGTTTCCTCTGGAGGCTCAGCGGCTCATTGTGTGCTGACAGGGATTCGACCTGGAGCCGTACCTAACGGTTCATTCGTGGTCATGGCTATTGCCGCAGCCACACCGGTACACCTAGCCCGCTCGATCACGTCGGTCATTAACACCGTGCCGACCCCGGAGTCTTGGGCCAGGGGGTCGATGGTGATCGGTCCCACGCCCGCGATTGTGGACCCCCCGTCGAGGAAGTTCGTGCCCACGATGCGGCCGTGTTGCTCGGCGGCGACCAAGTAGAAGCCGTGGTGGGTGAGCAGATCGGAGAGAAGCCCTGCCGCGGTTTCGCCCAGGGGAAGTCGGGAGGGAAGCTGGTGCCGTTGCAACGGCCCGGAACGCCTCGAAGCAAATCCGCCCTGCTTGCTCGGCATCGTCTGCCCGGCCTCGCCGGGGCCTAGTCGCCCGGCGGTGCATGTCGAGTCCCGAGTGGCGGGCAACCAAGAAGAAGTCCCGTTCGCCCCGGTCCCTCGGTGGCCCCCCGAACTTGAAGGCCAGCGTGATGATCACGGGGACCGGGACCATGATCCGAACCGAGCGTACACGCTCGCTATTGGTATCGTCCTGAGGTGCGCTGATCGGTAGGCTTCCACTACAAGGCCAACAGAAGTGGAGGAAACCATGAGGGCTCTCGTGATCGGCCGGCCCCGATTTCAGGTGTCACCCGAACAGCTCTCCGGGATGGTGCAGGGAGCCCTGGATTGGGTGGACCGAAATCGCCAGTCGATTGTGGTCCAAGGGGGATTCCCCGCCGGTGGCGGGTTCGCGGTCCTCGACGTTCCTGACTTGGAGACGCTGAATCGTATGATCTTGGAGTGGCCCCTCACCCCAGTGTCCGACACTCAGGTCGAGCCGTTTGTCGACGCTGAGGCCGCCCTTAGGGGACTGCTAGAAGCTGTCCAACGGATGGGGGTTCAGTAGGGCAGTCCGTCGGACCTACCCGGAAACTCATCGTGGTTGGGGCTGTCGCGGTGCTTGCGTCGTGCTCCACCACCTCGAACTCGGACCATGCGAACCGCCGGGCCCGCGCACGGCGGCCTCGCCGTCGAGCGGGACGTCCAGGGGAGGCGTCCGCGAGAGGTTCCACGAGTGCAACTCACCGAAACGGTCTAAGCGCCGCCCGTCATCCCGCAGACCGTTCGCCGCAACCACTTGCGGCGAGCCGCGAGTCGGCAACTACGTCGGCACTCGGGCGTCTCGCTCGGCGACGAGCGGAGAGCAAGCCCGTAGCCCTCGCCCCCGGCAGTACATCAATTATCGTTGGCGAATGATCATCGCCCCTGAGGAATACGTCGACCTTAAGACTCCCTACGGCCCGATGCGCACCTACGTCCTGAGCCCGGCCGCCCCGGGACAGTACCCCGGGCTCGTGCTGTTCTCCGAGATCTTCCAGGTGACCGGTCCTATCCGCAGGACCGCCGCCTTTCTTGCCGGCCACGGCTATACGGTTGCGGTGCCGGAAATCTTCCACGAGCTGGAGGAGGATCCTGGTGTTGTCCTCGCCTACGACACAGCGGGCGCCGAACGGGGCAACTCCCACAAGATCACTAAGGAGCTTGCTTCCTACGACGCGGACGCCCGTGCCGTCCTGGACTTTCTCGCCGACCACCCCTCGTGCACCGGCAAGCTCGGGTCGATCGGGATCTGTGTCGGCGGCCACCTTTCCTTCCGTGCCGCCTTCAATCCCGATGTCCGGGCCGCGGCCTGCTTCTACGCCACCGATATCCACAAGCGCGCTCTCGGCCAGGGTACGAATGACGACTCACTGGACCGGGTCGGGGAGATCCGCGGCGAATTGCTGATGATCTGGGGCCGCCAAGATCCACACATCCCGCGTGAGGGCCGCGAGACCATCCACGCCGCGCTCGAAGATGCCGGAACCCGCTTCTCGTGGGTGGAGGTGAACGGCCAGCATGCCTTCGGCCGCGACGAGGGCCACCGCTACGACCCCGAGCTTGCAGGCCAGTGCCTTGGACACGTGCTGGATCTGTTCCACCGCCGGCTAGGGCAGGGCGAGGAGGAAATGGCCGCTGACAGCGGGCCGGTCGAGACCCGACACTGAGCGGCAGGCAACAGACGCGGATTCGCACTAGCGAGTGGTCGCCCACCGGTCCTTGTCACCACAATCCGATCTTGTCCACTTCGC
>JBKPTR010000292.1:0-18606 GCA_046735615.1 Actinomycetota bacterium | reverse complement strand
GCCACCAGCCACTGCGCCCTGTGCCCTGAGCCTGTCGAAGGGCGCACGAGCTGCCGAATCAGTCGCGGGCGACTTATCCACAACCTTCGCCAACTGTCTTGCCGATTTCACGAGCGCCTCAGCATGATCGCTGGATGCCGTAGATCTACATTCTTCGTTGTGCCGATAATTCGTTCTACGTGGGCAGTCTCGTGATCTTGAATATCGGCTGCAGCAGCATGCGATCGGTTGTGCGGATGGGTACACGCGGAGTCGCCGGCCACTGGCCCTCGCCTGGGCTCAAGAGTGCGAGCACATTGAAGACGCGTAATGCTTGAACACAAGATCAAGGGATGGCGGAGAGAGAGGGAGAGAAGAAACTTGCGTTGATCAACAGTCGCTATGGCGATCTGCCGCTGTTATCGCGCTCGGGGTCACATAAGCAGTCGACGCAAGGCGTGCCCTAGAGCCCTCTCTGTGCCCTTCGACAAGCTCAGGGCGCAGTTTCTTGTGCCCTTCGACCAACTCAGGGGGCAATTGCTGATGCCCTTCACAGGCTCAGGGCACATAACTGCTATGTCGGAGCGAATCGGAACTCGACAACATCGCCGTCGGCCATCACGTAATCCTTGCCCTCTAACCGCACTTGGCCCTTGGCGCGGGCATTCTGCATTGATCCTGCCGCCACAAGATCATCGAACGAGACCACCTCGGCCCTGATAAAGCCCTTCTGGAAATCGGTATGAATAACGCCCGCGGCCTCTGGAGCCCTGGCACTCTTGCGAATCGTCCAGGCTCGTGACTCTTTCGGACCTGCCGTCAGAAAGGTCTGCAAACCGAGTGTGTCGAAGCCGACGCGGGCCAACACATCCAAGCCCGGCTCAGCAATACCCATCTCAGCAAGGAATTCCCGCGCCTCATCGGGCTCCATCTCGACCAACTCGGATTCGATCTTGGCATCCAGAAAGGTGGCCTCAGCGGGTGCAACCAAGGCGCGGAGGCGCTGCTTGAGCGGTTCGTTGGCAAGCTCGTCGGAATCGCAATTGAAGACATAGAGGAACGGCTTTGCGGTGAGCAAGAAAAGATCACGTAGTGGTCCGCGGTCCAAGCCGGCAGCGAAGATCGTACGTCCGGCGTCAAGCACTTCTTGAGCCTGCTTGACCGCCGCAAGCGCTGCGAGCTTGTCCTTGTTGATCTTGGCTTCCTTCTCCAGCCGCGGCAGCACCTTCTCGACCGTCTGCAGGTCTGCCAAGATCAGCTCGGTCTCGATGGTCTCGATGTCGCTGGCCGGATTGACGGCGCCATCAACGTGCGTCACATCCGGGTCGTCGAACACTCGTGTCACCTGGCAGATCGCATCCGCCTCACGTATGTGGGACAGAAAAGCGTTCCCCATGCCCTCACCTTTGCTCGCGCCCCGCACGATTCCGGCTATGTCGACAAAGCTCACAGTCGCTGGCACGGTGCGGGCGGAATGGAAGAGCTCCGCTAGGACAGCCAGCCGCGGGTCCGGCACGCCCACCACTCCGATGTTGGGGTCGATGGTGGCAAACGGGTAGCTGGCAGCCAGTACGTCATTCCGAGTCAGGGCGTTGAACAGCGTCGACTTACCTGCATTTGGAAGCCCGACGATGCCGATCGTGAGTGCCACGGGCGACAAGCCTAGGAGGTATTTCAGATGTCAGCCGCGAGGAAGGCCTCCATTGCGCGAGTCAGGGCGAGCGGGTCATCGGTGCCGAGTAGTTCGCGGGCCGAGTGCATTGAGAGCGTGGGGATGCCTACATCGATCGTGGCAATGCCGAGCCTGGTGGCTGTCAGCGGACCAATCGTCGAGCCGCATGGCATTGCATTGTTGGAAACGAACTCCTGGGTAGGGATGGCCAACTTGCGGCAGATGCGCCGCCACAGCGCTGCTCCGCGAGCGTCAGTGGCGTAGCGCTGGTTCGCGTTCATCTTGAGCAACGGACCCGCATTGAGCAGCGGCTGGTTGGCGGGATCGTGCCGGCTGGGATAGTTCGGATGAATGGCGTGACCAGTGTCCGCTGACAGGCAGAACGACTCAGCGAGAGATCGATGCCGCTGGTCAAGGGTCGCGCCCAGGCTGGCAGAGATACGGGCCAAGACATCGGCAAGCAACGGACCAGAGGCGCCGCTGCGAGAGGCGCTTCCCAACTCCTCATGATCAAAAGCTGCGATCATCTGGATGACATCGCTTTCGCTGGAGTTGATCAAGGCCGCGATGCTCGCATGCATGCTGCTCAAGTTGTCCAATCGTGCCGAGGCCAAGAACTCCTGATGAGGTCCGAAGACCGCAGGGCCGGCGGTGTCGTACACCCTGAGGTCGTAGCCATCAATGTCACCTGATGAGCAGCCAGCAGCATCGGCAACATGATCAAGAACATGAATACCCGGGTGGCCAACACTCCAGACCGGTGCGGTGTGGAGCTGCTTGTCGAGCTTGAGGCCCTCGTCGTTCACGCTGCGATCAAGATGAATGGCCAGTTGGGGTATTCGCATGATCGCCCCGGTGCGTACCAGCTGGCTGCTCCCGTCGGCAAGCACTAGACGACCTGCCAGCCCGAGCTCGCGGTCCAGCCAGGAGTTGAGCAACGGGGCGCCGTAGATCTCAATACCGACCTGCTGCCAGCCATATCCGGTCAGGTCGGGCCGGGGCTTGAGCGTGAAGCCCGTCGCATCAGTGTGCGAGCCGAGGATCCGGACCGGCATGAATGGTCGTGAGCTCTCGGGGATCCGCCATGCGATTAGAGCACCGTCGCGTAGCACGTAATGGCCGCCGGGTTCAGTGCTCCACTCGTCCGCCTCCTCCTGAGCGGCAAACCCCACTGCAGCCAGCCGACGGGCACCTTCCGCAGCTGCGTGGTGGGAGGAGGGCGACGCTTCTACGAACGGCGCCAAGTCGGCAACATGATCAAGCTCGGAGGACATGGTTCCAACCTAAGTGACAACCGTTTACACCCCGATCTGCATCCGGATGCGGTGGTTCGCGGAGCCGCCTCCGACGTTTTGTCGTTCCGCCCCGGCAAGATCTCATTCATGGATGGTGTCACGGTCACTGCGCTGATCTGTGGCCTGGTGGTGGGACTCCCACTCGGGAGCATCGCAGGCTGGGCGCTCGCGCGTGCCCGTAAGCAGTCCGACACGGCACACGCTCAGATGTTGATCGCGCAAGCACATGGCGACGCGGCGACGGCACGCGCAGAAGCCGCGCAGGCGCGAGCTGAAGCAGCCCGGGCACGCACCGACGTAGCAGAGGCCCGCGGTGAGGCAGCGACTGCCCACGCCAAGGCAGCGGAGGTGTCGGCCGATGTCGCCCGGGCAATCGCTCAGCGCGACGCCGCGCTCGACCGAGCCAGGGAGATCGCCGTTGATCGGGAGTCGATGATCAACCAGTTCCGGGTGTTGTCCGCCGAGACGCTTGACCGCCAGGGACAGACTGCCGATGCTCAGGCAGAGGTTCGGCTCCGGGCGACAGAACAGCTGATGACCCCGGTCCGCGAAAGCCTCGACAAGTTCAATGCACGGCTCAATGAGGTGGAAAAAGAGCGGGCCGCCATGTCAGCTGAGCTGCGCACTCAGGTCGGCTATGTCCAACAGACCGGCGAAACCCTGCGCCGTGAGACCGCCGCCTTGGTGACCGCCTTGCGCAAGCCCCAGATCCGCGGCTCGTGGGGAGAGACACAGCTCAAGCGAGTCGCCGAGCTGGCAGGCATGATCGAACGCTGCGATTTCGATCTGCAGTTCACTACCAAAGCCGATGATCGCGTCTTGCGACCAGACATGCGCGTCAACCTGTCCGGCGGCAAGCACCTTTTCGTGGATGCCAAGGTCCCGCTCAACGCTTTCCTGGAAGCCGCCGAGATCGACGACCCGGAGGTCAAGGCCGAGGCCTTGACGCGTTACGCACGGAACGTCCGGACACATATCGATCAGCTCTCCTCCAAGCAGTACTGGAAGGCGGCGGAGACGCCGGAGTTCGTCGTGCTCTTCCTGCCGAACGAGATGTTCTTCGCCACCGCTCTTGATCAAATTCCAGACCTCTACGACTACGCCGCGGCGCGGGACGTCGTCTTGGCCACGCCGACGACGTTGATCGGAATGCTGCGCGCAGTGGCGTACGGCTGGAGGGAGGCGGCCCTGGCTGAGAGTGCGGCCGAGGTGTTCCGGCTCGGTCGCGAACTCCACGAGAAGCTCGGGCTGTTGGGGAACCGCTTCGACAAACTGGGTCGGGCGCTGCGCAGCTCGGTCAACGCCTACAACGAGACGATCGCCACAGTGGAAGGCACTGTGCTGGTCCGCGCGCGTAAGTTCCGCGACCTCAAGGTCAGCGAGAAAGAGCTGCCAGGACCGACCCAGATCGACGACACCGTACGCCAGATCCAGGCCACTGAACTGGTCGATGACGCCGTCCAGGTTGAGCCGATGGTCGGCCGAGGTCGGCGGCACCGGGAGGCAATCATGCCGGAGGCGGCTGAGCTCCACCGATCGGACCCGGATCTGACCCAGTTGATCGAGGAGAGTTCGCCTCCTGAGCCCGATCAGGCGGCGCAGTCGTGTTAGTTCTTGAGAGCTGCTCGCGCAATCGCGCGTGGAATCCGCCTACGTCGTCGTCGCTCGCAGAGGAAACGCGTCTGCTCGCGCGGTCGTCCAGGACAGCGGCGCAGCCTGGTTCAGCACGGCGGTGCGCGATTTTCCGACGCTCGCAGCTGCGACTAACCTCGCGAGCAGCTCCCACTAATCGTTGATCGCGTTCTTGCGAAGGTCCTTGCGCAGCTCGGGCGGCAGCGCGAAGACCAGTGACTCCTCAGTGAGCCGCTCCTCACGGGCGACGGGAAAGCCCTGGTCGACCAAGTAGTCCAGTACACCTTGCACGAGATCGTCTGGCACGGAGGCTCCACTCGTCACCCCGACCGAGTCGATACCCGCCAACCATGCGGGATCGATCTCGCTTGCGTTGTCGATCCGATGGGCTGACTTGGCCCCGGCCTCGAGCGCCACCTCCACCAGGCGTACCGAGTTGGACGAGTTTGCCGAGCCAACAACGACGACGAGGTCGCTGTGAGCGGCGATCTGTTTGATCGCGAGTTGCCGGTTCTGGGTGGCGTAACAGATGTCATCGCTTGGCGGATCCTTCAAGAGAGGGAACCTCTCTCGGAGCCGATTGACCGTCTCCAGGGTCTCGTCGACGCTCAGCGTGGTCTGGCTAAGCCAGGCAAGTCGTGACGGATCTCGAACCTCGAGCTCATCGACATCAGCAGGCGACTGCACCAGCGTGATGTGCTCGGGCGCCTCACCGCTCGTGCCCTCCACTTCCTCGTGGCCACCGTGACCGATCAACAAGATCTCAAGATCGTCCTTTGCGAACCTTTTCGCCTCATGGTGCACCTTGGTGACCAGCGGACAAGTCGCATCAATGGCCTTGAGTCCTCGCGTTTTGGCCTCCAGTTGGACTGCTGGGGACACCCCATGCGCCGAGAACACCACTGTCGAGCCTTCCGGCACCTCCCCAAGCTCCTCGACGAAGATTGCGCCGCGCTGCTCCAAGTTCTCCACTACATGCCGGTTGTGGACGATCTGCTTGCGGACATAGATCGGTGGCCCGTACGTCTCCAGCGCTTTCTCGACGGTGATCACCGCACGATCCACACCGGCGCAGTATCCCCGGGGAGCCGCCAGCACGACCTGCTTGGGGCGGTTCGATGCAGGCGCCTGGGCCGTCTCAGTCACCCGGTCAGTGTAGGTGCTGCAGCCGGCGACCGGATTCGGCCAGCAGGTGGCAGGACTGCGGTACTACGCTCGCGGCGTGACCCTGGAATCATCACCCGAGCACCCGCAGCCGTTACGGGTAATCGCGCGTGCGGTGCGAGGGTGGATCGAAAAGCTCGGCGCCGTCTGGGTCGAGGCTCAGCTGATTGAGATCAACCGCCGCTCGGGCACGCGAACGATTTTCCTGACACTTCGCGACAAGCTCGCCGAAGTTTCGGTGTCGGTGACCGCCTCGCCGATCACCCTCGACGCGGCTGGACCTTTGACCGAGGGCGCGACCGTCGTTGCCAGGATCAAGCCCACGTTTTACGAGAGTTCGGGTCGATTCATCTTCTCCTGCGATGCCATCACTCCGATTGGCGAGGGACAGCTGCTGGCCCGTCTCGAGCAGACCAAGCGCCTGCTTCAAGCCGAGGGACTCTTCGACCGGTCGCTGAAGAAGTCGCTGCCGTTCCTGCCGAAGGCGGTTGGGCTCGTCACCGGAGAGGGCAGCGCAGCGGAGCGCGACGTCATGGAAAACGCCCGGCGACGCTGGCCGGCGGTACGGATTGTCACCCGGTACGCCTTTGTCCAGGGACCGCAGGCGTGCGAGCAACTCATCGCCGCGGTGCAGTACCTGGATCGGCGGCCGGAGGTCGAAGTCATCGTTATTGCCCGCGGCGGCGGGTCAGTCGAGGACCTGCTTCCCTTCTCTGACGAAGGCCTGATTCGCGCCGTTGCCGCCTCCCGCACGCCGGTGGTAAGCGCCATCGGACATGAGACAGATAGCCCGATCCTCGATCTGGTCGCCGACTACCGAGCCTCGACGCCGACAGATGCGGCAAAGCGGATAGTGCCCGATGTCGCCGACGAAAAGGCCCGGGTGCAGCAGGCTCGGCATCGGATGATCCAGGCGATGCTCGGGCTGGTCGGTCGCCAGCAGGAGTTCCTCGACGCCTTGCGCTCCCGCCCCGTGCTCATGGATCCGACCGCAACATTCGGGCGGCGGTACGAGCAGTTGGCTGAGCTCGGACATCGTGCCAATCGGGCCATTGGATCAACAGTCGAACGCGAATCTGCCCTCATCGGCCACCACTTGGCCCGGGTCCGCGCGATGTCGCCGCAAGCCACGCTCGAGCGCGGCTATTCCATCCTGCTGCATGAGAACGGCACGGCGGTTCGATCGGTCGATCAGGTCGACGCCGGAGAGAATCTGCTAGCTCAGCTGGCAGACGGGCAACTGATGGTCGAGGTGCTCGAGCTGAAACCGCGAGGAGGGGCATGACGGATTCAGCTGCCAAACCGGAGGTCCTCAGCTACGAGCAGGCACGCGACGAACTCATCGTCATCGTCCAGCGGCTCGAGTCGGGTGGCGTCCCGCTCGAAGAGTCGCTCGCTCTGTGGGAGCGCGGGGAACAGCTGGCCGCCATCTGCCAGCAGTGGCTCGATGGCGCCAAGGCGAAGATCGAAGCTGCTCGATCGAGGGACCAGGCAGCGGCCGAGCAGGCCTGAGCTACTTGCTTGTGGTCAAGGTGGAGGCGTACGCCTCCAACGCCTCATAGGGCAGATCGGCGGACACGATGGTGGTGGAACCGGGCCCGCGCAGCACTAGCGACCTAGTGCGGTCATCAGGGCTAACCAGCCGTTCCCACGTCTGACCGGCGACAACGCTCGTTCCGTCGGGCGTACCCTCGCGGGACTGCTGGTCGACCAGCTCCTGAGGCCGCGCGTCGCCCTGATTGAGATCGATGTAGACGTCATCTGGGCTAAGGAAACCGATCTGCCACAGGTTGCGTGGCGACGCCTCGCCGTTGAGATACGGCTGTCCCTGTGGGACCCAGTTCACACGCGTGGCCCGCCAGCCCTCGGGAAGGTTTGCGGGCGCAAGCACCTCGAAAGGAGCCTCCGTCTGCGCCGTGGCCAGGACCGGTTTCCAATCGACCTCCTTGACTGGATGGTCATCCGGCGTGTTGGTGAAGATGAGCGTGATCACCACAAGCGGGATCAAGATCAGAGCGAGCGAACGGATCATGTCGCCCGGTGTCGCCTGTCTGGTGGTACGCGCCACGTCCTTATCTTCACAGATCGGGCAAACTGACTGATCTCAGCAGCCGAGGACACTATTCGCTGATGGAAACGATCCAGACCATTGCTCGCCATACCGGGTCGCGAGGCGAGGTCGTACTACGGCGCCGGCTGGGTGCCGGACGCAGTGTCGATGAGTTGATCATCAACGGCGCCTTCGCCATGGACAGCAGTGAAAGCTCCACGGAACGCATGCTGGGCGAGCTGGCACTGCCGAGCGGTCATGTCCGGCGGATCCTGGTCGGCGGGTTGGGTTTGGGCTACACCGTTGCCGCCATCTGCACCAAGGACGTCGAGGTGATCGATGTCGTGGAGATCGAGGAGTGCCTGGTCGACTGGGCGCACCAGGGAGTGACACCGACGCTCGCAACAGTGGCATCTGATCCGCGGGTTCACATCCACAGCACAGACGTCCGGCTTGTGCTTGAGGGCCTCGTTGATGGGCCGATCGGGCCATGGGATGCAATCGTGCTCGACATCGACAACGGGCCAGACTTCCTCATCCATGCTGACAACCAGGCGCTCTATACCGAGGCAGGTCTCCGCGCAGCGTACGCACAGCTGGTTGTCGGTGGCACTCTCGCGATCTGGTGCCAAGGTCCTGCACCGCAGCTGCGCGGCACCCTGCAGAGAATCGCGGCCTGCACACACGAACACCTCAGCGAAGTCTTTCGTGGCGAGCGCAGCTTCCCATATGCGATCTATACGGTGTCCAGGCCGAAGGAGTCTCCTCGCTGCCCTAGGCAAGAATGTGCCCATGACACAGCAAACTGACGTGGCCGAGCATCGCATCGAGCGCGACACGATGGGCGAGGTGAAGGTCCCAGCCAAAGCTTTGTGGAAGGCCCAGACCCAGCGCGCGGTTGAGAACTTTCCGATCTCCGGCATTCCGATCAACTCTGAGTTGATCGCCGCTCTCGGGTTGATCAAGGAGGCAGCCGCCAAGACCAATGCCAAGCTGGCCATCTTGAGCCAGGACTACGCCGACGCGATCGCGAAGGCCGCGAGCGCTGTCGCAGCGAACCAGCATGATGGCGAGTTTCCGCTGGACGTCTTCCAGACCGGGTCAGGCACCTCGAGCAACATGAACGCCAACGAGGTGATCGCTTCCCTCGCCGCAGCCGAGCTGGGCAAGGCTGTGCACCCGAACGATCATGTCAATGCGTCGCAGTCGAGCAACGACGTCTTTCCCAGCGCCATTCACATTGCGGCGACCTACCACCTCGTCTACACCCTGCTGCCGGCATTGCGTCATCTGGAAGCGGCGCTCAGCCAGAAGGCCACCGAGTTCGCCGAAGTCGTCAAGTCTGGTCGTACTCACCTGATGGACGCCACTCCGGTAACCCTCGGCCAAGAGTTTGGCGGTTACGCCGCCCAAATTCGTTATGGCACGGAGCGGGTGGATTCGGCTTTGCCGAGAGTCGCTGAGCTGGCGCTCGGCGGGACCGCGGTCGGCACCGGAATCAACACACCGCCTGGCTTCGCCGAATCTGTGATCAGCATGGTCGCCGACAAGACAGGCCTGCCGCTGACCGAGGCACGCAATCATTTCGAGGCGCAGGGCGCCCAGGACGGGCTGGTCGAAGTCTCGGGCGTATTGCGGACAATCGCGGTTAGCCTCTACAAGATCGCCAACGACGTGCGATGGATGGGCTCAGGCCCTCGCGCCGGGCTCGGCGAGATCGCGCTACCTGACCTGCAGCCGGGTTCGTCGATCATGCCGGGCAAGGTCAATCCGGTGATCTGCGAGGCGACGTTGATGGTATGTGCCCAGGTGATCGGCAACGACTCCGCCGTTGCGTTCGCGGGTGCGAGCGGCCATTTCGAGCTCAACGTGATGCTTCCCGTCATCGCGCGCAACCTGCTGGAGTCGATCCAGCTGCTGGCTAACGTGAGCCGGCTGCTCGCCGATAAATGCGTGGTGGGCATCCAGGCAAACGTGGAGCACTGCCGAAGACTTGCCGAGTCCTCACCGTCGATCGTGACGCCGCTGAACCGCTACCTCGGCTACGAGAATGCCGCCGCGGTCGCCAAGCAGGCCCTCAAGGAAGGTAAGACCATCCGTGAGGTGGTCATCGAGAACGGCTTCGTCGCCAGCGGCGCGCTCACCGAGGAGCAACTCGATGCGGCTCTCGACGTTCTCGCTATGACCCGACGGCCGGTCTGAGCGGGAATACCTCTCGAGAGCGGTGTTGTGCCCTGCGACAGGCTCAGGGCACAACTAGCCGGAGCTGGTGCACCTGCGCTGAGCTGTTGCATGCGCACTGAGCTTGTCGAAGTGCGCATGTTCGGTTTGTGCCCTTCGACAGGCTCAGGGCGCATAGATCTAAGGCTCAGGGCGTATAGATCAAAGGCTCACGGACGCCTCAGTACCAACCGTGGGATGACTTGAAGCTCCATGCGCCACACGGGCTTCCGTACCGGTCCTTCATGTACTTGATGCCCCAGATGATCTGGGTCGCAGGATTGGTCCGCCAGTCACTACCTTCGCTGGCCATCTTCGAGCCGGGCAGAGCTTGAGGGATGCCGTACGCCCCCGAGCTCGGGTTGGTGGCGTTTATGTCCCACTTGCTCTCGCGCATGATGATGTTGTCGAAGCAATCGAACTGGCCGGAGCCGTAACCAAACTTGTTATTCAAGATCTGGCGGGCTATTTCCTTGGGATCGGTGATCCCCGGCTCGTAGCCACGATTGGCAAGCGCTCGTGCGCGAGCGGCCCTTTCTTCGGCTGCCTTCTTCGCTGCGGCCGCTATCTCAGCCTTGATCTTGGCATGTTCGGCGGCGATCGCCTTGCTCTGCTTGCCCAAGGACTTGGCCCGCTTGGCCGCTTGTTTGGCTGCAATCAGCTGGGCTCTGGAAAGCTCCCGATTGGCGCGTGCCTTGGCCAACGCACGGTCAGCGGCGAGCTCGTCACCGGCTGACGCAGCCGCTGGCGCGGAGATCTCAACGATGGGGGCAGGTACCGCGATAGCAGAGGTTTGTTCAGCGGGGCTGCTCAGTCCGGCGACGGCTGATGTTGCGACAAACGCTGAGAAGCCAACCCCGACTATGGCATGCTGAGCGAGTCGACGCACAGCGCATACGATGCCATATGTCGTTACCCAAATGAAATCATTCTGAGACTTTTTGTATATTCAATTCGGTCCGAGGTCTGTCAGACAGCAACATCTTCTAACATCTCGGTCACGAGCGCTGCGATTGGCGAACGCTCCGAGCGGCTCAACGTGACGTGGGCAAAGAGTGGGTGGCCCTTCAGCTTCTCCACGACAGCAACGACACCGTCGTGTCGGCCGACCCGCAGGTTGTCGCGTTGAGCCACGTCGTGAGTGAGGACTACACGCGAGCCCTGACCGATTCGGCTGAGGACGGTCAGGAGCACATTCCGTTCCAAGGACTGAGCCTCGTCGACAACAACGAACGCGTCGTGGAGGGAACGGCCCCGAATATGAGTAAGGGGCAGCACTTCAAGTAGTCCTCGTGCTAACACCTCTTCAATGACCACCCTCGTAGTCAGCGCGCCCAGAGTGTCGAAGACGGCTTGTGCCCAGGGCGCCATCTTTTCCCCCTCGGTACCCGGCAGGTAGCCGAGCTCTTGGCCGCCAACCGCGTACAGCGGACGGAAGACGACCACTTTGGAGTGCTGTTGGCGTTCTAAGACGGCTTCAAGTCCTGCGCACAACGCGAGGGCCGACTTGCCGGTACCAGCGCGGCCGCCGAGAGAAATGATGCCGATGGATGGATCCAGCAGCAGATCCAAAGCGACACGCTGCTCCGCCGAGCGGCCATGAATCCCGAAGACATCTCGGTCAGCCTTGATCAGCTTGACCTCCTTGCTCGGCATCACACGGCCGAGAGCCGATGCGCTGCCACTGAGCAGGACGACGCCTGTATGACAAGGCAGGTCTCGAGCCTCATCGAGTTCGACGGATCCCTGGTCGTAAAGAAGGTCGATATCACCGCCGTCGACCTCGATCTCACTCATCCCCGTCCACTCGGTTTCGACAGCTAGCTCAGCCCGGTACTCCTCGGCCTTGAGGCCGACGGCTGATGCCTTGACCCTCATGGGCAGGTCCTTGGAGACCAACGTGACTGCGCACCCTTCGGCAGCCAGGTTCAGAGCGACCGCGAGAATGCGCGAGTCGTTGTCGCCGAGCCGGAAGCCGTCGGGCAGCGCCGCTGGATCAGTGTGGTTCAGCTCAACACGAATAGTTCCCCCGAGATTGTTCACCGGAACCGGAGAGTCCAGGCGGCGGTGAATCGTCCGGAGGTCGTCAAGGTGCCGCAGGGCCGTACGCGCGAAGTAACCCAGCTCGCTGTGGTGGCGCTTGGCCTCAAGCTCGCTGATCACCACAACAGGAAGCACGACATCGTGCTCGTCGAAACGCCGCATTGCGTGCGGGTCGCTCAGCAAGACGGAGGTGTCGATGACGTAGGTGCGACGGCTTGATGAAGAAGACACAGGACTGCCCTTCTTGGGGGCCGTACGCTATCCGCGCCCGGCCCCACTGTTACGTGTTTGGCCGGGATGGATGACCAGCACTAAGTTGCGCCGGTTCGCCCCGCGTCGAGTGACGGTGCATGCATCGCCTCCCAGGCGGACCGCGTATTGCGTTCCGCACTCTGACGGTACGTCGGCAGGTGGGTCCAAGGCGAGAGCCACGCCGCGATTTTTTGGAGCTGCTCGCGCAATGTCCGATGGCTCGCTCCGCTCGCAGGGGGCGCCTTGGAATCCGCCGTCGTCGCTCGCAGAGGAAGAACGCCTCCGCTCGCTTCGTTTCCATTTGCTTGCGCCGCTCGCTGAGGCTGGCGCTTGGTGGCCACCGCCGTCCTCGCTCGTCGAGGACAGCGGCGCGCCAGCCTTGGTCCGTCCGGCGGCGCGCGATTCCCGACGTTCGCAGCTGTTTTCACGTGTTCGCAAACTAACGTTTGGGCAATTTTCAGGCAGTCTGGAGCGCGAGGTGCCCTACGGCCTCAGGCAGACGCCTTGAGGAGAACGATGCGAATCTGCTGCCCGGGAACCGCCTGGGCCGCCTGATCGATGGCTTCATCGAGGAGGACGGCGACAACCGGATATCCACCCGTCACCGGATGATCGGCAAGAAAGATGACCGGCTCGCCACCGGGCGGAACCTGGATAGAGCCGCGCACCACACCCTCGCTGGGCAGCTCCTGGCGCATTCGGGAGGTGTGGCGCTGCAGCGGCTCACCTTCCAACCGGATTCCCACTCGGTCGCTCTGACTGGAGATTGTCCAAGTCGTCGCGCTCAAGGCAGCTACGTCGGCAATCCAGTCATCTCGCGGGCCCAGCATGGCGCGTAGCACGAGAGTTTCTCCGGATGGTGCCGGCGTTGGGGCCTGGTCGATCTCAGGGAAGGCCGCCGGCGGGGGCCCGACCGGCAGGATGTCACCGCTCTGCAGCGGCGCAGGCCCCAAACCCGACAGCGTGTCGGTTGCCCGCGACCCGAGCACCGCCGGCACGTCTATTCCACCGCGCACCGAGACGTAAGTGCGCAGTCCCACAGCCGGAGCGTCCAACGTGAGTACCTGACCATCGGCGAGAGGAAACGGCCCGTAGTAGCCCACGCCCCGACCTTGCACCGCGGCAGGGGCCGGAGCCCCTGTCAGTGCCAGCTGAAGCTGCCCTCGGGCGCGTACCGATAGGCCGCCAAAAGTCACCTCGAGCGCCGCGGCAGTGTATGGCTGAGCGAGCAGCCGGGCGCCAAGCCGAAAGGCACCCCGGTCAGCTGCCCCTGAGGATCCAACCCCAATTGCTGCAAAGCCCACCCGCCCCAGGTCTTGGACCAGGGTGAGCGGTCCTGTAGCCAGGATCTCCAGCGCACGGTCAGCTGGCATCGCTCGCTCCGGCTACCTCGACGAATCGCACCGTCACACCGGGTTGCAGCAGCGCGGGTGGCTCCCGGTCGGCGTTGAAGACGACAACGTCGGTGTGGCCGATAAGCTGCCAGCCACCAGGTGAGGAACGCGGATAGATGGCACTGAATTCGCCAGCCAGACCCACACTCCCGGCGGGCACGGATGTGCGAGGCTCTTGTCGCCGGGGCACAGCGAGCCGTGGATCGCCCGAGCTCAGATAGGCGAAGCCGGGCGCGAAGCCGCCAAATGCGACCCGCCAGTCAGTCCCGGTATGTGCGGCAATAACCTCTGTGGTGCTCAACCCCGTGTGCTGAGCAACCTCTGCCAGGTCCGGGCCGTCATAGCGCACTGGGATCTCGATAGTCTCTTCACTCATCGACAGGTCCCCGTTCGCGGCAACCGGCAGATCGGCCAGGACCTTGCGCAGCAGCGCACTAGGGATGTCTTCATCGGCCACGACGAGCACAGTCGTTGCCGCCGGGACAATGTCGACGATCTCGCTCAACCCGGGTGCGTGGGCCGCCACAGCCTCGCGTACGGCGTGGGTGAAGGCCAGCACTTCATCAAGTCCGCCGACCTCGACCAGCACTCCGTGCTCGCCACAGGTCAGTAAGGTGCGGTGCACAGTCATGGCGCAAAGGAACGGATTTCGACCCCCGCCTCAGCCAACGCCTTTCGTACAGCTACCGCTATGGCCACGGCGCCGGGAGAATCTCCATGCACGCAGATGGAGCGCGCCGAAACGCTGACGTCGACACCGTCCACCGAGCGCAGCCGACCGGTGAGGAGCATCTGCACCATCCGCTCGGCGACTGCCGCCGGGTCATCTAGCAGCGCACCAGGCTGCGATCGAGGTACCAGGGTGGCTTCGGCGGTGTATCCACGGTCCGCAAAGGCCTCGGTCACTGTACGTAAGCCAGCTTGCTCGGCGTGGCGTAGCAATGCTGATCCAGGTAGGCCCAGCAGCGGGAGCGTGGGATCGTACGCGACCACGGCGGCCACCACGGCCGCAGCCTGATCATCGTCAGACACGGTTCGGTTGTAGAGCGCGCCATGCGGCTTGACGTAGCGCACCGACGAGCCGGCGATGCGGGCGAAGCCATCCAGTGCCCCGATCTGATAGAGCACATCATTGGTCAGGCTCGCTGCATCGACATCCATGCTGCGACGGCCGAAGCCAGCCAGATCGTGGTAGCTGACCTGGGCGCCGATCGAAACGCCGCGACTGACGGCGACGTCACACACTCGGCGCAGGATGTTCGGATCACCAGCATGGAACCCGCACGCGACATTGGCACTGGTTACGACATCGAGCAGCGCCTCGTCATCACCCAGCTTCCAGATGCCGAATCCTTCGCCGAGGTCGCTATTGAGGTCGACGACCGGTGTCGCAGGCATCTCGCTCACCGGGCCCTCAGCTGACGGTTCGCAGGATCAGCGTGCAGGTCAAGCTTCGAAGTCTCCGGTGCCAGTAGCACGCAGATGATGGTGATGAGCAGCATGGCGACCGCGTACACGGACACGGCGATCGAGGTGTCGTAGCGGTCCAGCAGGGCCACCGAAATGATCGGCGCGAGCGCCCCGCCGATGATGCCGGCCAGCTGGTAGCCCATGGAGGCGCCGGTGTATCGAACCTTGGTTGGGAACATCTCGGATATGAACGCCGCCTGCGGACCATACATCGCCGCGTGGAGGATCAGGGCGACCACCGTAGCCAGCACGATCAGCCAGAACTGACTCGTGTCGAGGAGGGCGAAGAAAACGAAGACCCAGACCGCTGCGCCGATCGCCCCGGCCAGGTACACGGGTCGGCGCGCAAGACGATCGGACAAGCTGCCAAAGAATGGGATCAGCGCGACTTGGACGGCAGCGGCGATGAGCACAGCGTTCAGAGCGTAATTCCGGGGCAGCTTGAGGTAGGTCGCGACATAGGTGGTGATGAACAGCACGAAGGTGTAGAACGCGACATCGACGCCGACGCGCGCGCCGACAGCGAGCAGCACCTGCTTGGGGTAGCGTCGCAGCACTTCGAGAATTGGCGCACCGGACTTGGTTTGGGACTCCTCGACCTCGCGGAACAGCGGGCTCTCCGCGATCGTCAGGCGGATCCACAAGCCCACAAGCACCAGTAAGCCGCTGAGCAGGAACGGCACCCGCCAGCCCCAGCTCAAGAATGCGGGTTCGTTGGTCAGCGCGCCCATCAGCGACAGGACCCCGTTGGCCAGGAGCAAGCCAATAGGGACCCCGACCTGTGGCCAGCTGGCATTGAGACCACGCCGGTTCGCATCGCCGGACTCCAGCGTCATCAACACCGCACCACCCCACTCGCCGCCGAGCCCGAAACCCTGCAGGAAGCGGAGCGCGACCAACAGGATCGGAGCCCAAACGCCGATGGTCGCATACGTCGGCATCAGCCCAATGGCAAAGGTGGCGATGCCCATCAGCATCAGCGTCACGACCAAGACGTTCTTGCGACCGATGCGGTCACCGTAATGGCCGAAGACCAACCCACCCAAAGGCCGGGCGATGAAGCCGACGGCGTAGGTGGTGAACGCAAGCAACGTGCCGACCAGCGGCTCGAAGCTCGGAAAGAAGATTTGATTGAAGACCAGCGCTGCGGCGGTCCCGTAGATGAAGAAGTCGTACCACTCCAGCGACGTGCCGATCAGGCTCGCCACGATTACTTTGCGCACCGGTGACCGCGCTGGGGCAGGCATTCGGTTGACGGTGGACATCTGCTGCCTCCCTTGACCGGGCGCGGGCTTGTCCACGCCCACTGATCGGACTACCCACTCAGCTGCGGAGGAATCAGAGCCGTCGGCAATGTGCGACGCGGCGCCCAGCTCAGCGTCGGGTGGCGCTAGCGCCCGAAGCGGCGCTCCCGCTGCCCGTACGAGCGCAACGCGCGGATGAAGTCCACCTTCCGGAAGTCAGGCCACAGCGCTTCGCAAAAGTAGAACTCACTGTGTGCGGACTGCCACATCAAGAACCCCGACAACCGCTGCTCCCCAGATGTCCGAATGATCAAGTCCGGATCTGGCTGGCCCTTGGTGTATAGATGCTCGGCGATGTGTTCGATGTCAAGCGTCTGGGCAAGTTCGTCGATGGACGTGCCGCTCTTCGCGTGCTCGGCAAGGAGGGAACGCACCGCGTCGCGCAACTCATGTCGCCCGCCGTATGAGACCGCGATGTTCACCAGCATGCCGTCGATGTCCGCGGTATCCCGGTCGGCCATCTTGAGCCGTTTGGCGGACTGATCCGGTAGCAGATCCAGCGCCCCGACTGGATGGACCTGCCACCGCCTGGTCGCCGCCAGGTCGGTCACCATGTGCTCGATCACCCCGAGCAGCGGCTCGATCTCTTCACGTTTGGCACGCGAGAAGTTGTCCGTCGAGAGCACCCACAACGTGACGACCGGGATACCGATCTCGTCGCACCACTCGACGAACTCTTTGAGTTTGTCGGCGCCGGCCTGATAGCCCGCGACGAGCGATTGGTCCGGAGCGTTGGTACGCGCCCAGCGGCGGTTGCCGTCAGCGAGCACAGCGACGTGCCGTGGCAATCTCTTGGGGTCAAGCTCGGCAATGAGCCGATGCTCATAAGTCGCATAGAGCAGACCCGACGGATGCAGACGGTCCACGAACTCGCGCAACCGGTCGAGACGTGCCACAACTGGCAGCGTATCCCGGGGCGGTCGGTAATTCCGCCTCACTGCAGCGGTTGGCCTTCTCGACTCGATCCCCTACTCTGATCTACCGGGCAGTAACTTAGGCAAATCATTCGAAGGGTAAGCGTGCCGACAGTTCATCTGGGCGAAGGGCGACCCTCGCAACCGAGCCGCGAAGACACTGATACGTCGCTGACCGAGGTGCTGGGCGTAGTCAAGCCGCGGCTTCGCGGTTGGCTGCATGCTGGCATGGCACCCCTCGCCTTAGCCGCCGGCATCGTGCTTATCTGTCTGGCATCGACGCCTGAAGGGGTGGCCGGAGGCTCGGTCTTCTTGGCCGCATCCGTGCTGCTCTTCGGCACCAGTGGTATCTACCATCGCGGAACTTGGGGAGCGCAGGGCCATGCGGTACTCCGCCGGATGGACCACGCCAATATCTATGTCTTCATCGCGGCAACCTATACGCCGCTGGCGTTGATCTTGCTCGATGGTGCTTCCCGGGTGATCTTGCTCACTGTCATCTGGGCTGCCGCCGTGGGTGGGTTGTTCTTCCGCCTGTTTTGGCTATCGGCGCCGCGCTGGCTCTACACAGTGCTCTATGTCGTGATGGGCTGGACCGCCCTTGGCTGGCTCGGAGCCTTTTATCACGCTGTGGGACTTGCAGTGCTGATCTTGATCATGGCGGGTGGCATCTGCTACACACTCGGCGCGGTGGTCTACGCCCGGAAGCGTCCCGACCCCTCCCCCACATGGTTCGGCTACCACGAGGTCTTCCACGTCGCCACGATCGCCGGTTTCGTGTGCCATTACATCGCGATATCGATGATCAGTTACGCGCGCTGAAAGCTGATCGACGATTTGATTTGAGCTGCTCGCGCAATGTCTGATTGCTCGCTGCGCGAGGATCGCGCTGTGAAGCCGCTGCCTTCCTCTCTCACTCGCAGACCACGGGCGTGTCTGCTCGTTCGTTCGTCCAGGACAGCGGCGCGCGATCCTAGGCGCGCGGAATCCGCCTGTTTCGTCGTCGCTCGCAGAGCAAAGAACGCCTCCGCTCGCTTCTCCTCAGTACGGCAGCGCGCGATTTCCCGACGCTCGCAGCTAGTTACTTCGACCTGAAAATGTCGAGGCGTGTCGAGCGGTGAATATGCCTCTGACAAGGGAGAATGGTCCCAACCCCTTGGGCTAGAAGGGATCGGGACCATTCATGTTGCGTACGGTAGCTGATCAGCCGACGTTGT
>JBKPTR010000291.1:0-9150 GCA_046735615.1 Actinomycetota bacterium | reverse complement strand
CACAGCCGGTGATCAGCTGGGGCCCGCTGCCCGATGTCGCGGCGTGGCTGAGCGACGCGAGCCGCCAGATCCCGTTCATCCTGGCCCTGGTGGATCATGAAGGAGGCGACGTCACCACCTACTCCGCCGATGCGATGGAGCCGGACCGCGAGGCATCGGTTGGAGAGCCCTCCAAGTACGAGCACAAGGTCCGCGGTGGCGGCTGGTCCCATCTGAACTGGCAGCGCTCCGCCGAGACGATCTGGGCTCAGAACGCAGCCGAGGTGGCGGCCGAGATCGAACGTCAAGTACGAAACGGACCTGAGCTGGTGATCCTGGCCGGCGACGAACACTCCCGCAGTCTGGTGACAAAGGATCTTCCGGACACGATCTCGGCCGAAGTTGTAGTCCTCGACCGAGCCGGTCGAGCGGTAGACGGTGGCGACGACGCGCTGGCACAAGACGTCGAGTCAGCACTCCGGGATGTCGTCGTAGCCCAGCAGCTGAAGATGGTGCACGAGCTCAAAGAACGAATGGGGCAAGGTCATTCGATGGCCGTCGGTGTTCGCGATGTTGCTGATGCCTTCGTTCGTGGCCAAGTCGATCGGCTCATGCTCGACCCACAGGCTGCGGCTGACTTCACGCTGCGGCCCAGTGATCATCCGGGCCTCGCTCTCGGCATCAACACCACTGACGAAGATCTTCGCGTCGACCAGGCGTTCATTGCGGCAGCGTGCCTCACTGATGCTGATATCGCCGTGGCAACAGCCGCCACGATGGGTGGCGCTCCCGTAGCAGCCCTGCTGCGCTGGAATCAGTAGCTGGTCAGTGGGGGATCATTGGCCGGTCGGTGCCGGTCAGGTTCGGCTCCGGCGGCTTCTGTGGACTGAGCCTCGCCCAGACCAGGAAGAAGATGCCGATCAGCAACATGAAGATACCCAGCCAGAGGTTGATGTTTATGTCCGCTGCCTTCGCCTTGTCGGCATCTGAGGTGAAGAATCCGGCAATAGTGAGCATGATCCCGTACACAGTGAAGAGACCACCGATCAAGAACCGCAGATCGAATAGCTTGCTGGCTGCGGAATGGGTAACCTCCCACTCATCGCTCTCCCTGGCACCCTCCGGACGCGTATCGACCTTGTGAAAATCGGGTGGCAGCTTGTCGTATCCGTGTGGCAGATGACGGCGGGGGGTCGGGGGGGTCGATTCTGAGTCAGCCATGGTTCATCTCCTCCTTTTCTGCTAGATGAAGAGGATCGACAGGACGGCGACGATGCCGAGGGCGGTGAAGCCGAGCAGCTTCGGCGACTCCCACCAGCGGCGTACATAGCCTTCGTGCGGATCGCCCGCATCAGGATCCGGGACACCCCAGACTAGTCCGGCGAGCTCCTCTATCGGCTTGGGCTTGGTGAACAAGGTGACAACCACCGTCACGACGGCGTCGGCGACAAAGGCGACGATGGCTCCGTAGAAGTTGAGCATCTGGGCGTTGATCTCGCCAGAGGTGTCACCACCTGGGTAGAAGTACGCGATATTCGGCCCGATGAGGTACTGGAACGCTAAGGCCCCGAGGAACCCCGCGACGAGACCAGAGAAGCCAGCCCATGGGGTCGTGCGCCTCCAGAACATCGCGATGATGAAGGTCGCGAACACCGGCGCGTTGAAGAACGAGAACAGCGTCTGGATGTAGACCATGATGTTGCTGAACCCAGCCGCTATGAACGCTGTCCCGATGCCGATCAAGACACCGGCGACGGTGACGATCCGGCCGACGTTCAGATAGTAGTCATCGGGCCGGTGCTTGCGTATGTAGTCCTGCCAGATGTCGTAGGTGACCACAGTGTTGAAGGAGCTCACGTTGGCCGCCATGCCGGCCATGAAAGCCGCCAGCAGGCCGGCCAGCGCGATACCGAGCGTCCCGTTCGGAAGGTACTGGTTCATCAGTATTGGAATGGCCTCGTTGTATTTGGTGCCGCTTCCCTCCTGGCCCAGATTCGGGACGAGCGCTATCGCGATCAGGCCGGGAACGATGGTCAAGGCGGGGATAAAGATCTTCGGGAACGCCCCGATCAACGGTGTCCGCTCAGCAGCGGAGAGATTCTTCGCCGAGAGCGCTCGCTGCACCTCCGCGAAGTTCGTGGTCCAGTAGCCGAAGGACAGCACGAACCCCAGGCCCATGACAATGCCGATCCAGTCGCCCAGCGGGTTGGTCCAGTTGCCGACTGCGGTGCCTGCCCAGGTCTCGAAGTGGTTCTCCTTTCCAGGCTGGCTCGTCACCTTCTGCATTAAGCCGCTCCAGCCGCCCATGTCCTTGAGGCCGATGATCACGATTGGGATCAGGCCCGCAATGATGACGAAGAATTGGAGAACTTCGTTGTAGATGGCACCCGACAGACCACCCAGGAAGATGTAGACCAGCACGAAACCTGCAGAGACAACGACGGACACCCAAGTCGGCCAGCCGAGCAGAACCTCAATGATGAGCGCCATGGCGTACAAGTTGACACCGGCGCTGAGGACCGAGGCGACGGCGAACGTGAGGGCGTTCCATAGGTGTGTGGCCGGATTGAACCGGCGGAGCAGATACTCTGGCACGCTTCGGACTCTGGAGCCGTAGTAGAACGGCATCATGACCAGGCCAAGGAAAACCATGGCCGGTACCGCACCTATCCAATAGAAGTGGACGGTCGAGAGGCCGTACTGGGCGCCATTTGCCGCCATGCCGAGAATCTCGATCGCACCAAGGTTGGCCGAGATGAATGCCAGGCCTGTGATCCAGGCGGTCAGGGAACGCCCGGAAAGCAAGAAATCCTCGCTGGTAGCGATGGCTCTCCTAGCAAGGATTCCGATGGCGATCACCAACGCGAAATAAATGAAGAGGATTGTGTAGTCGAAGAAATTGGTGTCAAGCCGTTCCATGCGCCGTCTCCTCGCTATCCGCGGACCAACGTGCTCCTGCCGGGATTATCTGCCCATGTGCTCAATAGCCACAAGAGACTCGGTGAGAAATGATCAGGGCATGACGGAACGTACAGCGGCGGCCGAGGCTGTCGACCAGCGAGTTGATGATCTCCTGCAGCGCATGACTCTGGCCGAGAAGGCCCGGATGTTGTTCCAGACCATGATCGTTGTCGGCTCAGGTGATCTTGCTGAGCCGAACTCCGCATTCGGCGTAGAGAGTGCCAAGTACATGATCAACAACCAGCTGCTCACCCATTTCAACGTGGTCCGGGCTGCCGACGACGCCAGGGCACTTGCTGATTGGCACAACCGCCTGCAACGGCTGGCTGCAAGCACCAGACTCGGCATCCCGATCACGTTGTCGACGGACCCACGCAACCACTTCACAGAGAACGTGGGTACGGCTGCGCGGGCTGGCACATTCTCCCAATGGCCGGAAACACTGGGCTTCGCGGCGATTGGTTCCTCTGAGCTTGTCGAAAGATTTGCTGACATCGCTCGGCAGGAATACCTGGCGGTGGGTCTTCGGCTGGCGCTGCATCCTCAGATTGATCTTGCTACCGAGCCCTGCTGGTCTCGGATCACCGGCGGTTTCGGCGAGGATGCAGATCTGACCGGCAGGCCTCCATCCGCGGATTCCAATCCGAGCAGCTAGGACCGGAATCCGTGTCGACTTGTGGAACAAGGCCGGATTGCAGAGGAGCGCATTGACGTCTCGGTGCGCCGGCTATTACGGGAGAAGTTCATCCTCGGACTGTTCGACGACCCGTACCTTGATCTTGATCATGCGGCCGTCACAGTTGGCACGGCCGAGTTCGTTGCCGCCGGAGCCGATGCTCAGCGTCGGGCGTACACATTGCTGACCAACCATGATCAAACACTTCCGCTCAGGAGGGGCCGCCGGCTCTATCTCGAGGGCGTTTCGCCCTGCTGCACCTCAAGGCGCCGTATGAGCCGCGACCCGGCGGATTCGAGGCCATGTTCCACGCCGGATCGTTGGAGTCTTCTGCCAAGGAACGTGATCATCACGCCGCGATCTGCTCGGCAACACCCACGATCGTCGATGTCTACCTTGATCGTCCCGGCGTGCTCACCGACTTGGCTGGTCAGGCAGCCGCCCTCTTGGGCAGTTACGGCAGCAGCGACGAGGCCTTCCTCGACGTTGTCTTCGGAGTTGCCCAACCGGAGGGTTCACTTCCCTTCGATCTGCCCCGATCCATGGCCGCCGTGGAAGCCAGCCGCTCCGAGGTCCCATTTGACACGGCTAACCCAATCTTCAGGTTCAGTCACGGCCTCCGCTACACGAACAGCAGCGGTAATCACTGACTCCGGTTCGGATTACTCGACGTCCGACGCGTGACTGGCAGCCGCACCGAGCTGTACTTCAACGGTCCGCTCCTCAGCGCCACGGAGAATCACCAGTTCGATCACACCGCCGGCTGATGTCTCGAGCACCCGGAACAGATCGTCCATGCCACGTACTGGTTGACCAGCCGCCTGAACGATCAAGTCGCCGGTAGCCAGCCCAGCACGCGACGCTGGACTGTCGTCTTCCACTAGGCGAACCAGCAACCCATCAGCATCCGGCAGACCGACGGCGCGCCGCAGTCCTCTGGCAACATGCGACGGCGCTACGCCGATGCCAAGTCGAACGCGCCTTTGCGACTCGCCTCGGGCCAGCGCGTCCACTCGTGTTCGGAGCGCCTCGTCCGCGGGGATCGCCAGGTAGAACCCTTCGCCCAGACGGTGTGTGTTCAGCCCCAGCAGTCGTCTGTCACGGCTGACCACAGGACCGCCGGACGAGCCGGGCAGCAGCGGCGCATCGTGCTCAATGCTTCCGGTAATGCGGCGGCCGCGAGGCCCTCGGAAACTGCGCTCAACTCCTGTGATGAAACCCAGGGTCACGCGCAGCCCTCGCCCACCTGGATTCGACAATGCGAAGACGGGAGCGCCGATTTCCGGCGCGCCGTCGGTCGCCCACTCAATCGCTTGCAGATCTCCGGTCTCGACTCCAATAACGGCGATGTCTCCATCGACATCGTGTCCCAGAACCCGACCAGTTGCCGTATGTCCATCGGGGAACGTGACGCTGACCTCGTCGCCTCTGACGTTGTGCGCGTTTGTCAGGATCTGGCCTTTACCCAGCACTACGCCGGATCCGACGCCCCAGCGCTGCCCAATGCCGACCACAGCATTTCCGACCTGCTCCACCACTCCCTGAATCTCTTCCTGGATTCCGTCGAGTGCTCCCATTGCGACCTCCGCAGTTAGTAGTAACTTGCAAGTTACTACTAACAGTAGATCTGTCAATCCTTCTGGTTACGGTTTGTCTATGAGCGAACAGGAATCTGTCACACGGGAGCGTGCTTCCTCCCCCCTCGCCGACGCTCTTGCTCGCGTCGGAGATCGGTGGACCCTGCTCGTCGTGCAGGCCCTGCTCGCTGGGCCCCGACGCTTCAACGAGCTGCTGGAGGAGATCCCGGGGATCGCTCCGAATATCCTGTCGCAGCGCCTCAAGCGGCTCGAACGCGACGCGATTCTGGTATCGCGGCCCTACCTCGAGCGACCGCCTCGCGCAGCCTACGAGCTGACTGGGGAGGGCATGGAACTAGCGGGTGCACTTCGCTTGCTGGCGCACTGGGGGTCCCGGCATGCAGTCCCTGGCGAAGCACTTCGGCACCAGACCTGCGGTACGCCTGTCGAGGCTCGGTGGTATTGCCCGACATGTGACCAGCTTCTCGAGGATGAGCCCGAGGCGGGGATGCAATTCCTCTAAGGCGCAGCGGACATTTGATCGCGGGGGTGACTTTGGCTGCACTGCCTGATACCATCCATATAGATGGTAAGTGGATGGCGCACGGATGGTAGTCCGGTTGAGAGGCAGAGCGTGGCCCAAGTCGAGAAGAGCGAGAAGATCACGATCAACATTGGCCTGATAGATCTCGGCCAGATCGACCTGCTCGTCAACGAGGGCTTCTACGCGAACCGCACGGACTTCATCCGCACCGCGATTCGCCGCCAACTCGAGACGCGGTCGGACGCCGTGGATCAAACCGTGGCACGACGAACGATCACGCTCGGCACCCAGCACTACGGCCGACGCGACCTAGAGGAGCTTCGAGCCGCCGGTCGTACCGTCGAAGTCCGCGTGTTGGGGCTCGCGACCATCGACGAAGACGTTACGCCAGAGCTCGCGCTGGCGACGATCACGTCGGTGGAAGTCCTCGGGGCCTTTCGCGCCTCGCCGGCGGTCAAGGCGGCCCTGGCATCCAGAACTGTGTAAGCGGCGGTGTTGTGGTGCAGTTGCGCAGTCAACACGACAAGGAGAAACCTGATCATGAACGACGACCGGAATGCCACGATGGCGGACGCACTACGACTCACCCGCGACGGGCGGCTAATGGAGGCGACTGCCCTGCTTCAACAAGGTCTTGGAGGGGCCGGACAATCTACGCCAGCACAGCCGTTGCCCGCTGGGAGGTTGCACGGCCTGACCGGTTTGCCTCGAGCCGGCGGCCTGCTCGACAAGTTGCAGGCCCGACTGCCCCTAGGACGACCCGTCGGACTGCCCGGCAACTCTCCCTTGGTCCGGCCTAGCTTGGTCGGGTCAGGTGGCTCCCCTGCCGCCGCGGCTGCGGCAAGCGCGCCCGGCGGCGAGATCCGTCACTTGACCCACAGCGACGCGGCCGGGTCGCGGGCGTACGACCTCTACATTCCTACTGGTTACGTCGGCGAGCCGGTGCCGCTCGTCGTCATGCTGCACGGTGGCACCCAGGACGCCACGGACTTCGCGGCCGGCACCCGGATGAATGACATGGCCGAACTGCACACGTTCCTTGTCGCCTATCCCGAGCAGTCGACTGCGGCGAACAATGGCCGCTACTGGAACTGGTTCCTTACCGGCGACCAGCAGCGGGACCGAGGTGAGCCCGCGATTATCGCCGGCATTACTCGTCAGGTCATGAGCGAGTATCTCGTCGATCAAGCGCGGGTTTACATCGTTGGGTTCTCTGCGGGCGGTGCCATGGCCGCAGTGATGGCCGCGGCGTACCCGGACCTGTACGCCGCGGCTGGTATCCACAGCGGGCTGGCGCCGGGGGCAGCACACGACCTCCCGTCGGCGTTCGCCGCGATGCAAAACGGCGGGACTGCCGGGTTCACCATCAATGTGCCGCTCATCGTCTTCCACGGCGACCGAGACAGTGTCGTCGCACCCATTAACGCCGATCGACTCATCACGTCTCGCATCGCGGCGACCTCCGGCTTCGACGGGGGCCCGGGCCTGCGGCCGCCGGCCACGACCGACGGTGGAGACAGGCCCGGCCATAGCCATAACCGCAGGATCTATCGAGACGTGGACGGCAGGGTAGTCGCCGAGCAATGGATCGTTCACGGCGGTTCACACGCCTGGTTCGGTGGCAACCCCGTGGGTTCTTATACCGACGGCCAGGGTCCTGACGCCTCCGCCGAGATGCTGCGGTTCTTTCGCGAGCACACGTCACCGGTCACCGCGGACTGAGGAACAGGCGCGCCCATCCGGCGAGGTACGCCGACTAGTGCTTTGAAGCGCTTTAGATCGGGAGCTTGCCGGTGGGCGCCTCCGCTCGGGGTCACGTGACTCTTGAGATCGACCCCCTCGAACGTTTGTTCCATTATTGTCAGTGGCGGTCCGTAGAGTCCTTGCTATGTCAGCCTTCGGGGAGGCTCCCGAAACCGAGCCGCAATCGGCGGATCCGGTAACAGTGCGCCTGGATGAGATCTTGGACGAGCTGGTAGCAGTCGTCGCCGACAACACATTGGTTCGGGACGCGGCGCGGGTAGACCGGATTACACGGCTGGAGAAGCTGCGAGCGGCCACAGCGGCACTTCAGGTCGCCGAATCGGTTCGGTTCGCGCAATCCCAAGTAGCTGACCAGATAGCCGCTCATGTGCATCCGGATGCCATCGGGCGCGGCATCGCCGAATAAATCGGGCTGGCTTGCCGCATCTCACCCGCCACTGCGGCGCGGCGTCTCAATACGGCGCGGGCACTGGGGTTTGAGCTGCCTGTTCATCGCGCCCAAAGGGTCAACCGGAGACGCTGGGCCGATTCTCGGAGGCGATCCGACCCGGCGCTATTTCGACGGCTTGCTCAACCACCTGATACGGCTTCGTGACCAGACTTGCCGTGATCCCTTCTGTGACGCATCCATACGGCACATCGACCACATCAGACGACACGCCGATGGCGGTCTCACCACATTCATAAATGGACGCGGCGCGTGCGAACGCGGCAACCTCATCCGCGAAATGCCCGGCTGGCGTGTTGACCTGGCGTACTGCGGCCTCCGCGGCAATCCCCACACGATCAAGATCACCACGCACACTGAGCATCACTATTTCAGCCGCGCCCCCGATCCACCTGACAGGCAAGATGACTGATCTTGTTCCCGCGACCGTCCGGAGCTTCGCGAGTCCGCCGGCACTCCGGCGATCTCGTTCTATACCCAGACCGGGATCTCCCTGCCTCGGCCATTCGTCAGCGTCCTACTCATGACCCAGGATTTCGGGCGGCGGACGCCGACGACTCATGGTCCCGGGAGCTCGAGTGATGTGATCATCGCCGCGAAACTGCTGGCCAGCGTGATCATTGCGATCGCGGGTGCGGCCTTGGGTGTGCTGATCTCCGTACTCGGGACCGGCGCAGCGGCACCAGCGGCCGCGGAAGGACGCTGGAACGCGATCGGAATGATCATTCTCGGGCAGCGTCCTGGTGCAGCTGATCGCACAGTTGTCCGGCGCCGGCTGGGGCCTGCTGTTGGGTTCGAGTGCCGTCGCGATCACCGCGGACGTCTTAGTGCCGCTCGGGCTCTGGATCGTCACTGGCGCGGTCCCTGGACTTCAGGACATTCAACCGTGGCTTGCGCCTTTGGCGTCTGCGCAGCACCTGCTGTCTGGCCACACGGACGCTCAGCGCTGGGCTCAGGTGGGCGTCATTGTGCTTCTGTGGGTTCTCCCACTCAACGTCGCCGGGATACTCCGTGTGCACCGCTTTCGCGGAACCGTCGGACGTTGAATTCGGCCAGCATCGGGTGAGGGGCACCGGTAGTGATCTCGTACGCCAGAAGCTCACCAGCAATCAGGCCGAGCGTTGCACCGCTGTGAGTGAAGGCAAGGTAGAGCCCGGTCACATCGTCGACGCGGCCGAGGACGGATTCCCCGTCACCGGGA
>JBKPTR010000290.1:0-7897 GCA_046735615.1 Actinomycetota bacterium | reverse complement strand
TACGCGATGTTCCTCGGCATCATCGAGATCAGCGAGGAGAAGAATGCCCCAGTGATCTTGGGTATCCATCCTGACGAGGTGCAGCACGTCGGGGTGGAGATGATCGCCGCGGTGACGCAACGAGCTCACCGTTCCTCCGTGCCAATCGCCATCCACTGGGATCATGGGGCGAGTTATGAGCAGATCCTGACCGCTATACACGCCGGCTTCACTTCGGTGATGATCGACGGCTCGATGCTGCCGTTCGAAGAAAACATCGCCATCTCCAGAAAGGTGGTTCATGCTGCCCACGCCGTAGGACTCTCGGTGGAGGGTGAGCTGGGCACCATCGGCCAGACGGACAGCCAGGCCGAGGGCGGCAGCGACACCATCATCTACACCAATCCCGACGACGCGCTCACCTTCGTGGAATTCACCGCGGTGGACAGCCTCGCTGTCGCGATCGGCACCTACCATGGCATCTATCCCACGACGATGAAGCCGGAGCTCAAGCTTGACCTGCTCAAGCTGATCAAGGACAAGGTCGACATCCCGCTGGTACTACACGGCGGTTCGAACAACCCCGACGACGAGATCGCCGAGGCGGTCAAACTCGGGATCAACAAGATCAACATTTCGAGTGATATCAAGGTGGCGTACCACACGAAGATGCGGGAAGTGCTGGCCGATCAGAGTCTCCGCGAGCCGCTCATCATCCAGCCGCCCTGCATCGAAGCGATGAAGGTGGTGGCCGGACAGAAGATCGACCTCTTCGATACTGCCGGCAAAGCATCGCTGTACTGACGTGGCTTCACGTGTCGTGCTCGGCCTAGGGGGCTGCATCGACTATGAGCTGAGGTTGTCGTCGTCGACGCTGCAGCGTCTCGTGACCGAGTATCAGATTCGCGACAGCGAGCTCGATTGGTCCGTGCCGGTGACTGATGAGCGCAATCTGATCATCTCAGTGCTTGCACATATGAAGCGCGGTGCCGGAGGCGAGCACTACGCCGCCTCGTTGGAAACTCTGCGCGGATTCGCAGCCCGGTTCCCCAGGCGAATAAGCCTCGGCGGCACATCGGTCCGGGCGGGCCTCGCGATGAGCAGGCTCGGGGTGCCCTGCATGCTGCACCTTGTCAGCCTCAATGATCATGTACGCCGTTTGTTACCACCGTGCTGCGACT
The DNA here is from genome assembly GCA_046735615.1 of Actinomycetota bacterium. Lineage (GTDB taxonomy): Bacteria > Actinomycetota > Actinomycetes > Propionibacteriales > Propionibacteriaceae > Microlunatus. The sequence goes on along the minus strand of JBKPTR010000290.1, from coordinate 6,737 downwards.
ACATCTCCAGCGCCCGGGAAGACACTCTCTATCCGCACGTGGTTGTGCAGTACGACCAAGGCACCCGGGTGCAAGTGGACGACATTGATATGCGAGCGCCATTCGCGAACAGGTTGATCTACGTCAATGATCCGGCGAATGCCTCACTGGAGGTAAGCGACCAGCTGGGCTTTCTGCTGCGCGACGCCGGCATCTTCCTGATTTCTGGATTCAACACAATGCAGGACCCGGACCTGCTCGACGAGCGGCTGGCCACGCTGAGAACCCACATGCAACAGCTGCCCTCGGGCGCATTGGTCTACTACGAGGACGCGGCCTTCCATTTACCCAGCTTCCGGAGCAGAGTGCGCAACGCGCTGCTAGAGATCATCGACATCTACGGGATGAACGAGGAGGAGATGCAGGCGGAGGTCGGGCGGTCGGTCGACCTGCTGTCTGCGCTGGAAGTCGAGCAGGCCCTTCATTCGCTGCAGACCCGCGTTCCAGGGCCGACCCTGGTTGTCCACACGAAGTACTGGTCGTTGGCGATTGGTCGGGGAGCCCCTGATGACGCCGAGGCACTCAGAGATGGCATCGCGGTCGCCTCGACTCGTTATTGCTACGGCGACGACTACACCGATGAGCAGTACGAATTCACCGGTAGCTTGCCGGTCCGCCCGGAAGCCCAGGCGTTCGCCACCGAGCTCGAAGAGCGCATGGGCTCGGTCGTACGCTGCGAGCCTGGCCTCAGGCTTGATGATGTTGCACAGCCCACCACCATCGGGCTTGGCGATTCTTTCGTGGGCGGCTTCCTCGCCGCACTCGTACGAAGGAGGACAGCTTCGTGGACGTAATCCCGCTGCCCTCCAACCGTCCCGCGGACCGGTTCTACCGCGGTGGTCGGAAGATCACCGAGCTTCGGGAGAGCCGCCCGCCGGTGACCGCGAGCCAGAGGATTGGGCGGCATCTACCACGACCCTTGCTGGTGAGGAGTCCCTCGGCCTCACCACTCTCCCTGACGGTCGATTCTTGAAGGCCGCGATCGAGACTGGGCAGCCGATTGATCACCGGATGGCTCTACAACGGCGCCGGCTCCAGCGTGTTGATCGCCGGATTCCATTCCATGCACAACGCCATCGTCAACACCACCGGCCTGGTGGCCGTCGTCGCTCTGCCGCAGTTCGACGTGTTGCTGATCAAGGCCGGCAGTGTCGTGCTCGCTGCAGCGATCATCGCCGTTGCCACCAGTCTCGGGCTGAAGCGATCATTAGCTCGGCGACCTGAATATGTGACCGCCTGGCGACCTCACCTTGCTAACCGTGGGGCAAATTCGCACCACAGAGCGCGCCGTGCCGCCACATTCTCGGGCGCGCTGTCTCAGTTGTGCCGGGCAACACAGCTTTGACACACAAGGCGTTCGACGAAGCTACAGCTCACACCGCTCCCGGGCATGCCCGCTTCTCGCCGAGAAACCGTCTGAGGATGGGTGCTTCGCGCAACGGGCTAGCTCGTCCAGATCGTCGATAGTGGGCGTACGCCTTTGGCGCGGCCGAGTGGGGGCAGTCCGTACGCCTCCTCGATGGTGCGGAGCAGCCTGTAGTGGTTGAGTCGCTCGCGATAGACACCGGGGCGAACATTCGCGCCTACGACGATTGTGAAGATCGGTTTGACTCTTCCGCCCGCGTTCTCATCGAAGGTGACGATGAGCAGGCTGTTGTGGCGTTGGGCCCAGCGCGCGTACCGATCAAGGTGCTCTTTCATCCAACGGTCGCCGGTGCGGACCGAGCAATCGTGCATGCCGTGACACATGTTTGGGCTCACAAACGCCACGGTCGGCAGCTTGCGGTAGTCGCGCGGAAAGGCGCTGAAAGGCCGGTTGGTGCTCGCCGGCAGCGTGGCGAAGTTGACCCACGGATTGTGCTTGCGGACGTAGCGACCCGATATACATCCCCGGAACCCGGTCTTCGGCAGGGACTCGGAATATCCGATGAAGCTGAGTCCTGACTTCCGGAGCTGATGGCCCAGGTTGTCGGCCTTCCGAAAACGCTGAGGGCATGCATTACTCCTCACTCCGCGGGTGGACCCGGAAAACAGCGCCAGATAGTTCGGCTGGCTGGGGTGGGTCACCCCGTACGAGTGAGTCATGTTGGCACCCTTGGCCGCGAGCTTGTTGAGATACGGCGCCTGCCTACTGCCGATCACGCTGGAGCGATGCTTGTTCTCCAAGATCACCACCACGATATGGTCAGGTCGCGGCACTGCCGCCTTTTCCTTCTTGGGGGCGGCAGGCCGCGCTGTCCGCTGCGGCTTCTCCGAGGTGGGCAGCACCCCCGCCCCCGGGCTGGGCAGCACACCCGCTTCCAGGGTGGGCAGCACCCCTGCCTCCGTCGTGGGCAGCACGCCCGCCCCCTGGCTGGGCAGCATTCTCGCCTTGGTCTTTGTTGGCTCCGTCGGCACGCCTGTGAGCAAGCTGCTGGGGGGTGCCGGCGACCCAGTCGATGGCGGATCTGCGACGGCACAGGCCGCCGATGTGAACAGCAACATTCCGGCGGCGGCCCAACCGAATCGTGGCAAAGCCCGCACCTGGAACCCCTTCCAGACCGAAGCACTCGCAGTGCACCATTCAACTCGGGGCATGCCTCTGCGAGCAACCCCCGCGCCCCAGGCCACGGAGCTTGATCACGCAATGCAGTGAAGCCCAACTGGATGATCTCCAGCGATTCGTGATCTGCGAAGAGTTTGCGGTCAGCGCCACTACTCGCTCGTGATCTTGGGCAAGGCATCGGCATGTACACGTTGACGCCCCGCCGTCTCCCGTTGCGGAATGGACAAGCCGGTCAATCTGAAACGGACGGCTTGATCAACTTGGAATCACAGCTCGCGGTGCCTGCATGATCATCTCTCCCACACCAATTCCGATGAGTCGGATGCTCACCACCAGCCCAGTTTGCGGGTCCAGCGCAGCAAGACCAACGAAATGGCCAGCATGATCAAACACAAGATAATCAGCGGTATCCACCTCGTGGAATCGTTAACGATGACATTCATGCCCAAGACAGACGACAGCGACGTAATCGGCAGGGTGATCGCCGCGATTACGGCGAGCCGCTCGGCGGCAATGGTCATCTTGGTGTCGGTACGGGCACGATAGAACTCGGTAACACCTTGCTGAAACCGCATCTGGGACTCGCTGATGCGGGCTACCGTCTCGTACTGGTCGAGCACATCCTTCATCCGCTCCAGCCCTTCGGACGATGCGAATGTGGTGAGCTTGATCGCCCGCCGATAGATCTCGCCGCCCTGCTCAGCCATGGTCTTGATCGTCAACAGCTCATGGCGGGCCCCGAAAAGCTCATAGATGCGGGGGTAGACGCTACTGGCGAGTAACCCGCGTACTTCCCATAAAAGCCAATGGGGGTACTGCAGGGGTCTGACGGTTCCACGTTACAAACTGAGAGGACCACCTCATGACCACCACGCCCCCAAACCTGGGCGACGTGCCCAGGCCCGAGAGAGACCTAGGGGCCCCATACGATCACGAACGCGCTGCAAAGGAATTCCTCGATGCTGCCGATCGATCTACTCGCAAGCCAATGCTGGTTCCATCCCGTTTGACATCAACGTGATCACCGCCGCTCAGGTCAACGCAACCATCGGCGTCGGCGAAGCCATCCTGGCCATGCTTCAGGAACTCCGCTCAAGATCAAAAGAAGAAAAGAAAGGCTCAAGATCAAAAGAAGCGAAGACAGGTCTCGCCGTTAGCCAAGATCAAGATCCTCGAGGAAGTGAAGGGAGAAACTATGACCGCTCGCCGTTACCGCCGACCCAGGCGTGACCTGGGGCGTTTGGGCTGGCCGTGATCGAACTACGGCTTCGACAGGAGGACCGCATGATCAACAACCGACTCACCCGCTCCGGGTTGACGAGCCCGGCGGAGGTGCTCCCGCGGCCTCGGGCTTAACGTCGGCGACGACCAACGGGCCGCGGACCGGGTTCCGGCAGCCCGATCCCGTACGCGGGCTGGTCGGGACGAGACTGAGCGCCCTGCGGGATCTCGCCCTCGCCTACGCAAAGCTCGACGCCACTGTCAGTTGGCAGAGGGGATCGGCGCCCGGACCCTGTCCGCGCTGCCATCGTTAGCTGAAAATCCAGCCCAGCAGGCCGAATGCGCCTAGGAAGATCACAATCGCGGTGATGATGGCGAGCACCAGAAGGGCGATAAGGAGCGTGCCGCATCCGCTGCGGCGTTGCTGGACGAATACCTGTGTCGGCGGCTGCTGCGGCGGTGGTTGAGTCATAGCGGGGCTTTTCACTACGGTGAGTGCAACCGACGTTAGTGGGTCGTCCGCCGGCACCTCTTCGGGGCCAAGCCGCACGTCGCCAAGAGCCCGGCAGATTGCAGCGGACGCTCGATTCGCATTCCAGGCGAAGGCCGGGGCCTCTCTCGCTTTGGGGCCGTGGATCCCGGTCTGCGCCGGACCCGGGCGGCCGAGATGCCTTGCTGGCTGGCCGCCTGGGGTGGCTGCGGCTGTCCGCGGTGGGCGCCTGGGTAGGTGTGGGGGGCCGCGCAGGGGCTCCGATGGCTCAGCGGGCCGCTGAGGTTACGGGCCCCGCCCAAGTTCGTCACTCCTCGGCAAAGGGTTCGATGGACACGAAGCTCAGCCGGTCGCCGGAGGTCTGGTAGCTGTGGACGACCCCACGGAATGCAAGCTCGCGTATCTCGCGGTCGTCAGCCATCCGGCCGGTGAGACGGTCGCTCACCTCATCGATAAGTTCCTCCAGCGAAGCCTCGCGCAACGTCTGTGGTTTGCCTGGCTTCGGTCCCGGCTTCACTTTGGGTACGTCGTCGCCAAGCTGCCGGGCTCGGTGCCCCCGCATCCGCTCAGCGGCGGTCATCGGCTCTAGGTTCTCCGGGTTACGAGTCTCGCCCATGTTCGTAACGTAGTCATTCGTCGAGCACGTCCAGAGCAATCGGAGCATGCTGAGTGGATGAAGCGCCAGGTCGTGGTCCTCGGTGCGGGGTTCGGTGGGCTGGAGCTCAGCACCTTGCTTTCTGAGCGGCTGACAGACCAGGTGGCGGTGACGCTGATCGACCAAAAACGATGCATTCACCCTCGGATTCTCCAAGCTGGACATCGTCTTCCGTGATCAAACACGCGATGAGGTGCGGCTGCCATATCGGCGTCTGGCACAGCGAGATGTCGGGTTCCGTCAGGAGACGATTCTCTCCATCGACCCGCAACAACGCCGGGTGACCACGACTGAGGCGACCTACGACGCGGATTTCCTGGTCATAGCGCTGGGCGCCGACTACGACCTGGCGGCCACACCTGGCTTCGTGGAGGGTGGCTTCGAGTGCGACTCGGTCGACAGCGCTGAGCGGTTGCGGGACGAGCTGCCGTCGTTCCGCGGCGGCAAGGTATTGCTGGCGGTCTTGTCGATCCCCTTCAAGTGTCCGCGTGCGCCGTACGAGGGGATCTTGCTGCTGCGCGACTACCTGGTCGAGCGTGCGATCCGCGACACGACTCAACTGCATGTAGTCAGTCCCCAGCCGGCGCCCATCCCGGTGTCAGCGGAGGCGTCGGAGGCGTGGGCTATATCGTGACGATCGGCATAGCCGTGGTCAGCGCGCCGGCCTGCCTGGTTGCCCACTTCGTAGTCGCGATCTACTACTGTTTCCAGCAGATCCGCCCCGGCTTACCTATGGGCCGGTCCCCGGCGCCGGACCGTGCTTAAGTCCATACGGATGCGGACGCCGTGCCGCCCCCAGCCGGCAGAGCACGGGGGTGCCATCTTTAGATGGAGCGGATGGACCCGATCTCCACCGCCGCGGGAGAGATCAGATACATGCAGGTCCAAGAGCGGCGTAAACGGAGACTGGCAGCGAGAGTCGCTGTGGCAGAAGTCCCCGGAGCGACGCAGACCAGTGGACCTATCGTCGATGGACGATACAGCCTCAGGGCACTGCTCGCCGCGGACGACTTCGTCAACCACTTCGCGGCCGAGGTCGACCCGACCTGGGCGCGCGAGTGAAGTACGCTCTGCAGCGGCTCTGCAGCGGGCGCTCGCGCTGTCGGCCTTCGAGGAGGTGATGGGCGCGCCAGCCTGAAAGTCGCTGTGCCGTCCTGGTCAGTGCCGCCACCCACTGACCTGCGTACGGGAAGGACTGTCCAATGGAATCACCCGAAGAACAGGCGCGGCCGAGACACGAATGCGATACGCCGACGCTTCGAACCTACGAATCACGGCCTACAACGCGATCGACTACGCCTATCGCGACCTCGGTATAAGCGAGGTGCCGCTCGTCCTTTTGCAGCACTTCCGCGGCGAGCAGGTACTTATTGACAGGACATTCAAATGTCCGAACATGATCCTTGCCCTGGGGAACCCTTTGCTGGCTCGGCAGGTGAGCCGGGTATTTGCTCTAGTCAGCGGGACGGTTTCACGGGCGTTTCACACGCGGAACTGGGCCCGGATTGGCCTAATGTCTGGACAAAGTCGGGCGGCGTGCTCGCGCGGCTCATCGACGACCGGCCGGAGTTCGACCCCCGGGCGTGGATGGCCCTGCTGCCGCCGATGGATCTGTACGGCGCCCTGCTGTTCCAGATCACCGGTCGGCAGCTGTCCGTGCCGGCAACCCGGCGGACCCTGGCCCGCATCCAGGCCCTGTTTGATGGGCATCTGCCTACACCTGCCGAACTACTGGGCGTGGATCGCGGCAAGCTCCGCGAGGCAGGGCTCTCCTGGCGTAAGGTCAG
>JBKPTR010000289.1:0-3488 GCA_046735615.1 Actinomycetota bacterium | reverse complement strand
GAGCGCCCGTGTGCCGCGCCAGAGTGGCACGCACCACAGGTACAGGGGAAGGCGCAACTCCTGTGCGATCTCGGCGAACGCATCGACCTCAGCATCGGCGCCCTGAACGTCGCCGGATTCGAGCAATCCAACGATTCGCAGCCTGCGCGCCAGCATCTGCAGTTCCACATCGCCCGCCCGCTCAGCCAGCCGTGCCGATTCAGCAGCACGACGCAGGCGCAAATCGATGTGCGCTGGACCGGCGAAGGCGTCACAGGTCGCCGCGTACCCATAGGCGCAAGTCGCGGCGTCGCCACCGCGTTCTGCCGCTTCCTCCGCCTGCCTGCTGAGCTCCTGACGACGCGGGATGGGCTCCGCGAACGACAGAGCGACCGAAAGCGGGGCCAACAGCTCGGCCTTTAGATCAGTGTCCACGTCGCCGAGCTCAGCCCGCGCCGTCTTAAGTAGCTCGATCTGCCGGCGGTCGTACAGCCGAACCTCAAAGCCTTGCAGCCGTGCACCAATCCCGAGCGCCGCACGCGCCAAATCCCGCGGCCGGCCTAGCTCGAGTGCTTCCCTGGCAGCCCGCTCAAATGCCTCTAGAGCGCTGGGCCAATCCCCGGCCCGGACATTCGCATCGCCAAGCTGGAGCAAAAGCTGAAGCCGGCGCAACGGATCATCGAGGCCGCGTTGGGCATCCAGGGCACGCCGGAAGTACGCAGCCGCTTCGTCATAACCCAATCGCGCAATCGCCTCTTGACCCGCCTGTTGCGCATATCGCACGGCACTGTCAGGGTCTCTATCCGGTCCAGCACGAAGGAAGTGCTCAGCCAGCTGGTCAACGTCACTGCTCCCCCCGCTTGCACCCTGCTCAAGGGCCTGTCCGGCACGCAGATGCAGTGCGGCGCGCCGGCGCTCAGGCAGCTCGTCGTACAGGGTCTCGCGCATAAGTGCGTGGACAAACCCATATCGGTCGGACCTGCCTTGAATAGGCAGCACCCATGCCTGAACGGCCCCATTGAGCATGTCCGCCAATGCGTGCCACGAAATACCGCTAAGCGCACGCAACGTGGCGAGATCAAACTCCTGCCCCAGTACCGCGGCCTGAGCCAACATGTCAGTTGCTTCGGCGGGCAACATCGCCAGCCGGGCGCGCAGCACATTACCGATACTCTCTGGCAACGAAAGCCGCTCGGGGGGTTCCCGGTCATCTGTGAGCCCGCGAGATCGCAGCAACCTGAAGAGCTCCTGGGCGAAGTACGGGTTGCCCGCAGTTCGGGCATGCAGCCACTCCACGAGACGGGCATTCGCCGGTTCCCCGGAAAGCCGTGACAGCAGCTGACCTAACTCCTCGCGCCGGAAGCCCGAGAGTGTCACTGACGTCGCCGACGCCCCAGGGGAGAGTTGGGCACCTACCACTGCATCGGAGCCGGCATCCGGCTCACGATAAGTAGCGACAACCACCCCACGTGCCGTACCGAGCCTCGGCACCAGGAGGCGGCGCGAGTGATCTTGATCGGGGTGCGACGCTCGCCAGCCTCCTTGTCAAGCGCAACATCGATGCCCAAACTCCGATACATTCGTGCGGAAACGAAACCGCGCCGGCCAGCTGGTGATCCCTAGTGCGCTGGGAGCTCTTGCAGCGCGCCTCGGCGCCGCGGGCGTGCTTTGGGCCACTGCCGCAACGCTCGTGGCAGCAGCCGTCTCTGCGACCCGAATCCCTGGACATTCCACCGCGTCCAACACACTGATCGCCACCCAAGGAGAACACCATGACCGAAATTGTGTCCCGTGGCGCCCGTGCCACAGCTGACCTCTACGACGAATATGGCGAGAGACTGCAGTCCTGTGACCTGCAGCTGCGACAGTACGGATCCATTCGTGCCTTTTTCGGCGCCATGACCACAGTCAAGTGCTTTGACGACAACGTGCTGCTTAATTCCGTTCTTACCGACGAGGATGGAACCGGTCGAGTCCTCGTGGTCGATGGCGGCGGATCCGTCCACAGCGCGCTGATGGGCGACATGATCGCGAAGAGGGCTCTCGACAACCACTGGGCTGGAGTGATCATCAACGGTGCCGTCCGCGATGTCGCGACCCTTTCCACCCTGCCAATCGGGGTGAAGGCCCTCGGATCCAATCCGCGTAAGAGCGGCAAGACTGGTGCAGGGGAGCGTGACGTCGTTGTGGAATTTGGCGGAGCCGTATTCAGTCCCGGAGAAATGGTTTACGCCGACGACGACGGCATCGTGGTCGTACCAAACCCTTGATCGACAACGGGGATGGAGGCAGCTAGGTACGAAGACCCGTATGAACTAGGTTTCGGCTGCCGACGGCTACCCGCTGCGGATTCGCTCGCGGTCGCGCGGTGCTGTCGCACCCGATGCTTAGCCGTTCCCGTGGGAGCGCGTTCAACCCACCGAAGCTTCGTGACCGCATCTCGTACCGCTGAGGAATCCCCCTCACGATGTTGATCAATCGAATACCGAACGCGACCACCAAGCTCGCTGGGCACCGAGAGTAAGGGCCGTCCAGGAGGGGAGGTGGCACTGATGTTGAATGAGTTTCTTTGCCCTTTGGGGAGAGTCCGGCAGGCGATCGACACGGCGGTCGGCGCCAGCTCGCCGTAGCTGGAATACAAGATCATTAGGCCAGTACGCGGTCCAGACTGACGCTCAGGCCTCGGCTCACCGCCTTCTACACGAGCGTACCGATCCTTGCCTCGTCGACGGCGGTCAACTTCGTTAGAGCGAAGGCAGTCGGCCACATAGCGCCTTCGTCGAGGTCGCCGTGTCGTTGCGTTCCGGCGCTCTCCGCCGGGCGATACATCCTCTATGGTTAGCGCATGATCATCGCCCCTGAGGAATCCGTCGACCTGAAGACGGAGTACGGCCCCATGCGCACCTATGTGCTCAGACCGGCGGCCGCGGGACGCTACCCCGGGCTCGTTCTGTTCTCCGAGATCTTCCAGGTGACCGGGCCCATCCGCCGTACCGCCGCCTTTCTCGCAGGCCACGGCTACACCGTTGCCGTGCCGGAGATCTTCCACGAGCTTGAGGAGGATCCTGGTGTCGTCCTCGCCTACGACGCGGCCGGCGCCGACCGAGGCAATTCCCACAAGATCACTAAAGAGCTCGCTTCGTACGACGCGGACGCCCGTGCCGTTCTGGACTTTCTCGCCGACCACCCCTCCTGCACCGGCAAGCTCGGCTCGATTGGAATCTGTATCGGCGGCCATCTGTCCTACCGGGCCGCCTTCAATCCCGATGTCCGGGCAGCGGCCTGCTTCTACGCCACCGATATCCACAAGCGCGGTCTCGGCAAGGGTATGAATGACGACTCGCTCGACCGTGTTGGGGAGATTCGCGGCGAGTTGCTGATGATCTGGGGCCGCCAAGATCCTCACGTCCCGCGAGAGGGCCGCGAGCGCATTCACACCGCGCTCGAGGACGCCGGAACCCGCTTCTCGTGGGTGGAGGTGAACGGCCAGCATGCGTTCGCCCGCGACG
>JBKPTR010000288.1:0-8649 GCA_046735615.1 Actinomycetota bacterium | reverse complement strand
CGATCGCAGAGCGCGGGGTGGGTCGGCAGGCATCGGCACAACCAGCTTGAGATGATCGATGCAATCACGACCCCAACACCATCCAGCCCCCTATGGCTGCAATTCTCGGGATCCTCGTGATCGCCAGAATCATTGACGCCGTCGCAGCGCGAGAACTAAGGAGGAACTGTGCGCAAAATTTCAGCCACTCTGAGCATCTCAATGGACGGGGTGATTCAGGCTCCGGGTAGATCTGATGAGGACACCCGAGGTGGCTTCGATCGGGGCGGATGGGCCGTGCCGTACAACGATGAGGTCATGGCCCAGCGGATGGGTGAGGGCATGTCGTCCTCTGGAGCGATGATCTTCGGCCGTCGGACGTACCAGGATTTCCACAGTTACTGGCCACGACAGACCGACAACCCTTTCACGCCATATCTGAACCAGGCGACCAAGTACGTCATCTCAAGCAGCCTCTCCGAGCCGCTGCCCTGGGAGAACTCGATCCTGCTTCCTGGCGATCCTGCGGATAGCGTTGCCCGGGTTAAGTCCGAACCGGGCCCCGACCTGGGCATCGTTGGCAGTGCGCAGCTGGTGAGATCACTGTTTGCGGCGAAGCTCATTGACCGGTATGTGCTACTTATCCACCCGCTCGTGCTGGGTCAAGGTCGCCGCCTCTACGATGACCAGGGACCTGGCGGCGACTTCGATTTGATCGACAGTGTGGTTACGCCCAAAGGGGTGATCATCACTACCTACGAGCCGCGAGGCTGACACGACGGCAGGAACAGTGAGAGCGCAGCTTCGAAGGTGAACCCTTCGCTCGTTACTCCTTCTTTGCTGGGAACACCAGGTGTGTCACCCGCTCACCTTTATAAGAATCGTTGGGTCGCCAAGCAGATGTGGGTGACCGTCAGCAAGCTCGCCGAAGTGGGCCGTCCCTTACCCATCACGACCGGCACCAGGTCGACGGCGACCTCGTCGAGGAAGCCCGCTTCAAGGGCATGCCGCGCGATGGTGCCCGCGGCGACGCCGACGTTCTGCTCGCCGGCGACCTGCTGAGCCGGGCGACGGCGGCCTCGATTCCATCGGTGACGGAGAGCTCAGCCTTATGGAGTGCTGGGGCATTTGACGGACTAGGGTCAGGAATCGTGCGCATCGTGGTGATCGGCGGCAGTGGACATGTGGGCAGCTTTCTGGTTCCGCGGTTGGTACGCGCCGGCCACGAGGTGGTCAACCTGACCCGCGGCCTCCGCGCTCCATACGTCGACGACGAGGCGTGGGCGGAGGTCGAGCAAATCCAGGTGGATCGCGCGGCCGATGATGCGGCCGGGACGGTTGGGCAACGGGTCGTTGCGCTCGAGGCCGATGTGGTGGTTGACATGATTTGCTTCACGCCCGACTCGGCGGGTGCGCTGGTGGAGGCACTGCGCGGACATAGCGGGCAGCTGGTTCACTGCGGGACCATCTGGCGGTACGGGGCTAGTGTCAAGCAGCCGATGCGGGAGGACGACACCTCGCCGCCGTTCGGCGAGTACGGCACCCAGAAAGCCGCCATCGCCGAGCTATTGGCCGCCGAGACACACTCCGGCGGTTTGGTCACCACGGTGCTCCAGCCCGGCCATATCAGCGGCCCGGGCTGGCCGCCGATCGGGCCGTTGGGAAACCTCGACCCAGACGTCTGGTACGCCCTGTCCGCCGGCCAGGAGATCGCCGTCCCGGGCCTCGGCGCCGAGCTTTTGCACCACGTCCACGCCGACGACGTGGCGCAGGCCTTCCAGCTCGCGGTCGAGCACCGCGACGCGGCAGCTGGGGAGTCGTTCAACGTAGTGGCGCCGTCAGCGCTAACTGCCCGCGGCTTCCTGGCGATCGCCGCGGGCTGGTTCGGGCAGACAGTCCGGACCCGCTCGGTGAGCTGGACCGAGTTTCGGTCCGGGACGACTGCGGAGTTCGCCGACTCCAGCTGGCAGCACCTCTCGCGCAGCCAATACGCCTCAATCGAAAAGGCACGCACGCTACTGGGCTATGCCCCGGCCTTCGAACCGGAGGCCGCGGTGCTGGAGGGCGTCCGCTGGCTGATCGACCACGATCGGCTAAAGGTCGCAAACCGCCTTATCGTCTAGCGGATCCGAAGCCAAGTGATCCAAACCAACTCGTATCGCTAGCGACGGGATGCCGGACGCGTTCCAGCAGGAACGTATGTGTCACCAGGCAACCGTCAGCATGGTGGACGGATGGCCGCGTACAGCAGCACAGCGGGACTCCTGCCCCACAAGTACTTGGTCGCGACAGCGATGATCCAGGCTGTGTACGTCAGGAACATCAGGCGCGGAGGCCAGCCCTCCGAAGGCGTTACTGTCGCCACCAGGACAACGAAGATCACAAACCCGACGGAGGGCAGGAGCCCGATCACAATCAGCGCCATCCGATTCCCAGCCCACGTAAGGGTGCGGGACAAGCTGATGTTGATCATCAAGGCGGCCACGGGCAGGAAGGCGAACGCAGAGGTGCCGGCGACGACATGGACGCGTCCCACCGCACTCAGCTCAGTCAGTGGCGTGGTCACCGGGTCCGCGACACAAAGGCCGACCACCACTGTGGCGACCGCGCAGTACGACAACACGATCATCCCGATCCGGCCGAGCCTGTCCCGCAACGTGTGTCGGAGGGCGACCACGAGGCAGGCATAGGCAGCGGCTGAAATCTGGAAGCCAAGCACCGCGAGCCAACCCAGCCGCCCAATGGCGTACTCGCTGATCGGTTTGCGCGCCGGATCGATCTCCGGTCGCACCAGGATCAACGCGATCAGCAGGAGCTGGTAGGCAACGGCTGCGACCACCGCGAGGCGTGCGAAAAGGACGGTACGAGTCGCCGATTCTGATGTGACCAATATGATGGCTCCTCTCATGTTGAGTGGTTCGTCATCACCAGGTACGTCGGCGCGGTAGTGCAGAACCCGGACACAGCGCAGAACCGGACACAGCGCCGCGTTCCCCGGGAACGTCTGTCACACACTGCTTGGCAACCTCTCGCCTAATTGAGACACTCCAACGATGAGCCTTGGCAGCGTGTCGATGGAGATTGATCAGGCAGCTCTCCGCGGATATGTCGTCGGCCCCGGAGATCCGAGCTATGACACGGATCGCAGGATCTGGAACGGCTCCTTCGACCGGCACCCAGCGGTGATCATTCGCTGCGCGGGCGTGTCGGATGTCATGGCCGCCGTGAAGGTCGGTCGGGCTAGCGCTCTGCCGGTCGCGGTACGGAGCGGTGGACACTCGTTCCCGGGTTTCTCAGTGGCTGACGGCGCCTTAATGATCGACCTCTCGCTCATGAAAGGAGTCCGAGTCGATCCCGAACGACGGACCGCACGGGTGCAGGCCGGTGTGCTCCTCGGAGACCTCGACCGGGAAACTCAGACGTTCGGCCTCGCGGTGCCGTCGGGCATCGTCACCCATACCGGCGTGGCTGGACTCACGCTTGGCGGCGGGATCGGCTGGATCATGCGTAAGCACGGATTGTCGATTGACCAGCTCGTCTCAGTTGATCTGGTCACTGCCGAGGGTGAGTTCCTGCAGACGAGCGCGGATCGGAATGCAGATCTCTTCTGGGGAGTGCGCGGAGGCGGGGGCAACTTCGGGATCGTCACTGAGTTTGAGTTCCGCTGCATACCTCTGGGCCCGTACGTGGTGGCGGGACCGGTGTTCTGGCCGATGACCAAGTCCCCGGACGTACTGCGCTTCTATCGTGACTGGATCGCTGACGCACCGGACGAGCTGATGACGATCGTGGTCCACCGAAAGGCGCCGCCGCTGCCATTCGTACCGCCGGAACTGCACGGTAAGCCGGTCGTAGTAGTCGCCTGCTGCTGGGCCGGTGACATAGAGGAAGGGGAACGCTACATCCGACCGCTGAAGGCGTTCGGTTCACCGGTCTTGGATGCGTGCGTGCCGAAGCCGTTCCTGACACATCAGGCAATGTTCGATCCAAGCTTTCCGAAGGGCCGCTGGTACTACTTCAAGAGCTGCGACGTCCCCGAACTGAACGATGACATCATCGACATCACCGCGGAGCATTCGCTGCAGATCTCGTCCCCACTGACGTCGTTCCCGATCTGGCAAATGGGCGGCGCTATGAGCCGAGTGAGCGACGACGAAACCGCGTTCAATAGCCGCACAACCGGCTTCACCTACAACATTGGCGCCAGTACGGAGACGAGTGCGGGATTCGCGGAGGAGCGCGAGTGGGTACGGGACTTCTGGTCCGCACTACGACCGTGGCACGAAGGCGTCTATGTGAACTTCCTTGGCGACGAGGGTGTCGAGCGTGTCCGGCAGTCGTACGGGTCGAAGAAATACGACAAACTCCAAGCCCTGAAGCGAAAGTACGACCCGGATAACTTCTTTCGGATCAACCAGAACATCCCGCCCAACTGAGCTGCGCTCGAGACAGCGGTCGCCCGCCGAGCTTGGTGGTGATGAGAGCACGACCGCGCGACCGTACCGACTCATTTGCTTACTGTTGCGTCCCCACTCGCGATGGATCGGGCTTCCGGTAGACGATCAGGCAACAAATACAAATTCCGAGTCCAACCACCGGATATTTCAGCGCTACAACCGCCGCCGCCCCGAAAAGACACAAAGTCGTGATCGACCGGAAGTGCATGATCTTGCGCACCGTCGGGGACAGCTCGTCAACTGAAGTTCGATCGATAAGCTCCCAAATCAAACTATATAAGTCGCGTTGACGAGGAAGAAAACGGCCGCATAGAAAGCAACAGGTTGGGGCGCCAAAGCGCTCACGGCCATCCAAGCGGTAGACAGCGGAAGTAGCGACATGGAAAACAGATGCGCGAAATTGAACCACAATAGACGAGGAGTCGCTTCCCGTAGCGTAGCGCATGAGATAATGATGATTGGTCCAGACAATGGCAATAAATAGGTAGCTAACTGCGTAACTCAGCCATGTTGGCCAAAGCAACAGGAGCGCCTTGAAAGTGGGAAGTTCCGGTGGTCGCAGCTCCAAAACCAGCACTGTTATAAGAACAGCGAACACCCCGTCGGAGAACGTGCTCAGCCGCTCTGGCGTCGCTTTACGGAGCACTGTCATATCATTTCCTGTGCATTGAGGCAGGGGTGGCCAAGGGCGCATGAGTCGCCAAGTTGGCCGTCTTACGTCAGTCACACATCAACATCAGGGAGGCTTCGCGTTCGAGGTCCATAAACGATTCGCCGCGACGTCGACCGCCTCGGCATCCTCGATGAACTCGGGGTCCTTGTCGGTCAGGTCATCGGTGAGGTGGTAACCCTCAGAGCGTCCATCAACCCGGGAACTCGCCGCATCACCCCGCTCGGGCGACATTCGAGGCCCTTCAGTACCACGGACTTGACCTCAAGCGCGGTTGGATGCTCTGGTGTGGACGAGCTGGTCCTGCGTCCGTGGGCGGCTCGAGCTCGTGCCGGCGCCCGCCCGGGACGGTGGGGTCAACGATCGCCGCCTTGGGGCCGGCTTCCTGGTCGGATCCGGCGCTAACGGCCGCAACGGGGCGGGCGGATGGCGACATCTCCCGTAGCAGCCCTGTGATCTGCTCTGGGTCGCTGCCCACGACGTCGTAGTCACGGTCGTAGCGGTGCCGAAGCTCCTCCACGAGTTGGTCCCGCAGCGATCGGTGGCCAGGCGGCGCCCCCTGTCCCGAGTCATCGCTCGCGGCGACAACGATCAGCGGCAGCACACCTCATCCCATCAGAAACGTTTGCAGGAGCTTGTGCAGCGGATCATGGACGGCCGCCCCTGACAGCGGACCTCCCCAAGGCGCATTATGGCAATCCGCCCTGGATGCGCCACTTTTTCTGACTAAAGTCAGAGGTATGACGGCCACCGCGACGCTACGCCACTTCAACCGCACATACACGCAGCGCATCGGGCTCCTCGAGGAGTCGTTTCTGGGCGTGGGAATGCCGCTGGCGGCGGCGCGACTAGTCTTCGAGATCGGCCCCGCCGGGACCACAGTGCGGGAGCTTCGAGATCGGCTTGGGCTGGACTCGGGTTATCTCAGCCGGCTATTGCGGACCTTGCAGGACCGCGGGCTCGTGGTGGTCGCACCCGATCCGGACGATATGCGCCGGCGCAGGGTGGCTCTGACGCCGAAGGGGCGGTCGACCTATCGCCGTCTCGACGATCGCTCGGAGCGGCTGGCCGAGGGGATCCTCCAACCCCTGTCGGAGCGGCAGCGGGACCGCTTGACCGCCGCTTTGGCGACCGCCGACCTGCTGGTCCGCGCCGCGACGGTCCAGCTGCGCAGGGTGGATCCTCGATCGGCGTTGGCGAGGTGGGCAGTAGACCAGTACTTCGCCGAGCTGAACCGTCGGTTCCCCAGCGGGTTCGACGCCGCCGCGGCGCGTGCCGCCGACACCGCCGCAGTCGGTGAGGGAGCCGCGGTATTCGTGGTCGCGAGCAGCGACGGCCTCCCAGTTGGTTGTGGAGGCGTCCAGCAACTGACTGCCACGATTGGCGAGATCAAGCGCATGTGGGTCCATCCCACCTGGCGGGGAGCTGGGCTCGGCTCCAGGCTGCTTCGCTACCTCGAAGCTGTGGCTGTCGAACTCGGCTACCAGACGATTCGGCTCGATACCAACGGCACCCTCACCGATGCGATCGCTTTGTACGAACGGACCGGCTACCACCACATTGCACGCTACAACGACAACCCGTACGCCCAGGTCTGGCTCGAGAAGACCTTGAGCATGCAGCCGGCGTGAGGCCGGTCCAGCTAGGAGTAGGGCAGGACGATGCTCACCTGATGGTGAAACCACACCCGCAATAAGCTCGGACTCGTGATCAAGCGGGCAGAGCGGATGCAGCCAATCGTCGGCTTCGGGATCGACCGGGTGGCGGCCTCGGCAGAGGAAACGGGGGGAAGCCACGGCGGCCCCATTCTCCGCATGGAGAACCTCGACACCGATCTCCCGCTTCCGCCTGAGGCGCTCGAGACGACCCGCACCAAACTGGACGACCCGAAGTCGAACAGCTGGCTCCCCTTCACTGGCGACCTGGACTTGCGCGCAGCGATCTCCGACTTCACCGCCGAGCGGAGCGGCCATCGCTACAACCCCGAGCGCGAGATCGTCATCACCGCAGGCGGACTGGAAGCCCTTCTTAACGTCCTCCTCAGCACAGTGGATCCCGGGGACGAGGTGATCGTCACCGACCCCACCTACGCCGGCATCGTCAACCGCATTCGGCTCGCCAGCGGTGTCCCGCGCTTCGTCCCCTTCCTCGCCGAGGCGGACGGCTGGCGCTTCGATCGCGACCGGCTCGCCGACGTCGTCGGTCCGCGGACCACTGGGTTTCTCCTTATGAGCCCTTCCATGCCCTCGGGCGGCTACCTGGACGAGGGCGATTGGCTCGCGATCTGCGAGCTCTGCCGCGAACGCGAGCTCTTCCTCATCTACGACTCGGCCATGGAGCGTCTCCTCTTCGACAACCGACCGCTCGTTCACCCGCTGCGTATGGAGGGGATGGTGGAACGGACAGTCGTCGTCGGCTCGCTCTCCAAGGAGCACCGCATGATTGGTTGGCGCGTCGGTTGGGTGGCTGGACCCGCGGACACAGTGACCGACGCTGGCTGGGCGCACGTGTACAACACGACGATGCCGGTAGCGATCTCCCGCTTTGCGGCGACGGCCGTCCTGCGCGGCGACCAACGCCATGTCGCCGAGTGCGTGGCCGAGTTGGAGCGCCGCCGCGACACGATGCTCTCCAGCCTCCCCGACTGGCCGTTCGTAAGCCCGGCCGGGGGCTGGTCGCTCCTTCTCGACGTAGCCTCGTTGGGCTTCGAATCCGCGGAGGCGTCGCGGATACTCCTCGATGACGCGAAAATCGCTGCCACTGCGATGACCGGTTGGGGCGATGAGGTTGCCGCACGGTACGTCCGATTCGTGTTCAGCGCTGAGCCTGTGGAGCGGCTCCAGACCATCCCGGACCGCGTGGCCGGGACGAAGCTCGCGGAGGCCGTGGCGAATCGAGTCTGAAGCCTGGCTATCCACAACCTGGACGCGTTGGCACCCGCGTCGAACGTGTTGGTGACTGATGCTTGATGACGCCGCCTGGGCGGAAGCGTGCCGGTTCACCGTAGCGGCGGCCGGTCGCTGACAGGTCAGCCTCCCGCCGCGGAAGTCACTGGCCGCCACGGCGACCAAGCTGCAGTCCGGGCCCGCCGCCGACGCGCTGAAGATCTTCAACGATTACGCGGTCGCTAGCAACCCGGCCTGGACACCGAAGATGAACAACAGTTCAATCAAGACTTTGGCCACGGTACCGCCGGCGCTGTCATTCTGGCACTACTGATCATGGTGGTGACGCTCGCGCAGGGCCGGATCTTCGGCTTCGGGAGAGCCTATGAGACGCGCCGACGTCGGCCCAGGCCGAACAAAAGCCTGGCGTGCTAGAAGCCGAGGTGCGGGATAGGCGGCGTTGGGTCACTCCGGGCAGCGTGGTGATTGCGGTGCTTCGCTATATCGCCCTGGTGATCTCGGCCATACTGTTCCTGCTGCCTTTCTACCTGATCTTGCGCAACGCGGTCTCCCTGGACACCGACATCACCGCGCCCGGCTGGACGCTGTTCCCCAAAAAGATCTACTGGGAGAACCTGCCAGAGCTGTTCACCGACCC
>JBKPTR010000287.1:0-20763 GCA_046735615.1 Actinomycetota bacterium | reverse complement strand
GTTGAGCGCGTGCACGAAGACGTCCACTGGCACCACCAGCAAACTTGACCAAGTGAAGTCGGCCGGCAAAATCACCGTCGGCATCGCCGGTGAACAGCCCTATGCATTCCTGGACCACGGCAAGTTGACCGGCGAGGATCCAACCGTGCAGATGGCGATCTGGAAGGCTGCCGGTATCAATACCGTCGAGGCCAAGCAGGTGAGTTTCGACGCGCTCATTCCCGGGCTGAATGCAGGTGACTTCGACGTCATCGCTGCCGGGATGTTCATCAACCCGACCCGCTGCCAGCAGGCCGCGTTCTCCGAGCCTGTCTACTGCGCACCCAACGCCTTCCTGGTACCGCCGGGTAACCCCGACAACATCACTGACTTCGGGTCGGTGGCGAAATCCGGGATCAAGCTGGGTGTCTTCAGCGGCGCAGTCGAGGGTAGCTACGCCGCCAAGGCTGGCGTTGAGAAGGGCAACATCATCACCGTGCCTGACCTGCCGGCGGGCATCCAGCAGCTAGAACAGGGCCGCATCGGGGCGATCGGCCTGACCAGCATCACGCTGGCCTGGGCGCTCAAGCAGGACCCGTCGGTCAAGGCCGAGCTGACCAAGCCGTTCGTGCCAACGGTAGACGGCAAGGAGGTGCTGGGGTGCGGTGCTGCCGTGTTCCGTAAGGCGGACACCGACCTGGTCGACGCCTTCAACGCCCAGTTGAAGACGCTCAAAGACTCCGGCGAGCTCACCAAGATGATCGAACCGTTCGGGTTTGGGCCTGAGACGCTGCCACCAGCAGATCTCACCACCGCGAAGCTCTGCGCCGGCGAAGGGTGACGTATGAAGGGCTTTGACCTTGGACCTTGGCTGGAGCTACTCGTGGCCGGTCTGTGGGTGACGGTCTACGCCACAATCCTCGGTACCCTTCTCGCCGTCCTGGTGGCTTTCGCCCTGGGAATGCTGTCGCTGGAGCACCACGTGGTCCCGCGGACCATCGCCCGCATCATCGTGGAGTTCTTCCGCGGCACCTCGCTGATCGTCCAGTTGTTCTGGATCGTGTACGCAGCGCCGCTCCTCCTCGGCTACAAATTGAACAACGTGGTCGCAGCGATCATCGCTCTGGGGTTGAACTTCGGGGCGTACGGCGCCGAGGTTGTCCGGGGAGCCATCAAAGCGGTGCCAAAGCCGCAGCGTGAGGCCTGCACCGCACTCAACCTAACGGCCCTTCATTCGTTCCGCCGAGTGATTCTTCCCCAGGCGCTGCCGCTGATGATCCCGCCCGCCGGGAACCTGATGGTGCAGCTGATCAAAAGCACGCCACTGATGTTCCTGGTCGGTACGGTGGACCTCTTCACGGTCGGCGACATGATACGCCGAGGCCAGCCGGGTTCGGTCGGGCTGGTCTATCTCGGCGTGTTGGTGGTGTTCTTCATCTTGTCAATGATCGTCGTCGGCATCACCCAGCTCCTCGAGAACTGGGCCAAGCGCCGACTCGGCCAGAAGCCGGTACGGATCAGCACCGCCGTCGTGGCTGGAGCGGCGCCTGCGGGGGAGGTCGTATGATCTGGGATTGGCAGTTCGCGCGGGAGATCTTCCCGATTCTGCTCAGGGCCTTCCTGGAGGTCAGCCTGGTGATCACCGTGCTGGCGACCCTGTTGGCTGCGGCCCTCGGTCTGGTCATGGCGGTGATCCGCTACTCGAAGGTGCCGGTCGTGTCGCCGACAACGTCCGGTTTCCTGCAGTTCATCCGTGCCACGCCGATCCCAGTCCAGCTCTTCTTCGTTTTCTACGTACTTCCGGACATGGGCGTCCTGATCAATGCGGTGACCACCGGCGTGCTCGTGCTGGGCATCCATTACGCGAGCTACTTCGCTGAGGTCTACCGCGGTGGCATCGAGTCGATTCCGAAGGGACAATGGGAGGCCTGCACGGCTCTCTCGTTGCCGATGAGGACGATCTGGCAACGGGTGGTTCTGCCGCAGGCCGTTCGTAAGATCCTCCCTTCGCTGGGCAACTACGTGATCTCGATGGCCAAAGAGGTGCCATTCCTGCTGTTCATCTCAGTTCCGGAGATGGTCGCCCAAGCCAAGGACATCGGCGGAGCCACCTACCGCTATATCGAGCCTTTCACAATCTGCGGACTGATCTACCTAGCCTTCAGCTACCCCGCCTCCGTCCTAATGAGGAAACTGGAGATCCGCCTTGAAACCGCCTGAAGATGACCCCGCGAACGGCGCTTCCATGGAGCGTCCGTTCATCCACTTCGACAAGGTCGTCAAACGATACGGGAACCTCACTGTGCTCGACCACCTCGATATCGACATCGCGGCGGGAGAGAAGGTCACTCTGATCGGCCCGAGCGGCTCGGGTAAGACGACGATCCTCCGCCTGTTGATGACGCTGGAGAACCTCACCGAAGGCTACATCTGGGTCGACGGCAAGCCGTTGTGGCACAAGTACAACGGCACGCAGCTGGTTCCCGCCGACCAGAAGCACCTGCGCGAGATGCGAAGACAGATCGGCATGGTGTTCCAGCAATTCAACCTCTTCCCCAACATGACCGTCCTGCAGAACGTCATCGAGGCTCCGATGCGCTCCCTGGGCCAGAGCAGAGACCAGGCGGTCGCCCAAGCCAAGGAGTTGCTGAACCACGTCGGTCTATCGGCGAAGGAGGATGCCCACCCCAACCAGCTTTCTGGTGGACAGCAGCAGCGGGTGGCCATCGCCCGAGCTCTGGCCATGAGTCCTCGGGTGCTGCTCCTCGACGAGGTGACATCCGCGCTCGACCCCGAGCTTGTGGCCGGGGTGCTCGCGATCCTCCGTGAGCTCGCCGAGACGACCGACATCACCATGCTCTGCGTAACCCACGAAATGGGCTTCGCCCGCGACGTCTCCGACCGGGTGATGATGTTCGACAAGGGTCAGATCGTTGAAGAGGGGCCGCCCCGCCAGATCTTCGAGGCACCCGAGCACGACCGGACCAAGAGTTTCCTGAGCGCGGTCCTCGAGCACTGATCGGCACCGGATCGCGCGACGCCGTGCTGAGGAGAAGTGAGGGGACATGCCGTTCGTCCCCGAACGACGACGAAGTAGGCGGCTCAAGGGCGCGATCCGCGTGGAGCGAGCGCCAGCGAGCGGAGCAATCAAACACCGTGCGATCGTCGCGTGCTCAAAACTTGGGCATCACGGGCGTGACCTCGAGGGAGCCCTTGTCGTGGAAGGAATATCCACTCGGGTTCGCCCTGTAAGCATCGGCGTACGCGCCGACCCGCTCCGCGTCCAGGATCACGCCCAAACCGGGCCCCGCAGGCACCGTGAGCCGGCCATCGCGGTATGGCAGCGGGCTGGCGCCCTCGATGACATCATCGGCGAGTAACGAGCCGTATGCCTGGCTGGCGAAGAGCGCGTTGGGAATCGACGCGAGCAGGTGGGCGCCCGCGTACGTCGCCACCCCCAACTCCCCGAGGCTGTGCTTGAGTACGGGGAGGCCCGCAATCTCGCACATCGCTGCGCCAATCTTGAGGTTCCCGAGGCCGCCGTCCAACTGATTGTCAACCGACACCACGTCGGCAGCCCCGTGCTTGATGATCTCGAGGTGGTGATAGCGGGTCCAGGAGGCCTCGTTCGCCAGCAGCGGGACCTTGATCCGAGACCGGACATATGCCATCTCATCCAGGTTGCGGCCGGACACCGGCTGCTCGGCCAGCTCTAGACCGAACCCCTCCATGTCCGTGATGATCCGGATCGCGGCGGCCGCCGACCAGGCCTCGTTGGCGTCGACCCGGATGCCGGCACCAGCGCCGATCGCCCCGTGGACCGCCTCGACCCGCTCGATGTCCTCGGCGGGGTCGGCTGCGCAGGCCTTGAGATAGAACGTTCGGAACCCGCGCTCGCGACCGGCCGCCGCATCCGCTGCCATCTGCTCAGGCGTCGAACGGGCGAGATAGTAGAAATACTCCACCTCGTCGCGGACGCGACCGCCGAAAAGGTTCACGACGGGCTGGTTGCAGGCCTTGCCCACCAGGTCCCACAACGCCATCTCGACGGCCGCGATGGCGGGGCTGGTCGCGGCGACGTGGTGCCAGGTTCCGACGATGTTGATCCGCTTCATGATTCGCTCGATGTTGAACACCGTCTCGCCCACCACGAGCGGTTCGATCGAACGGAGTACCGCCTCGATGATCTCGGCGCTGGGGTAGGCCGCGGCCTCACCAAGGCCGACCAGGCCCTCATCCGTGTCTACCTCGAGCAGCACGCTGACCATGCCGGTGCGCTCGCCGAAAGCCCACGCCTCGGGCCGGATGAAGGGAAGGGCCACCGGCGTGGCACGAAAAGCGGTGATGTGCATGGTGTTCCTCTAGCTGGGATTTGTCAGGACGGGACGACGATGGGATCCCGGGGGACGCTGGTGAGGAGCTGGCCACCCTCGGGTGTGACCAGCACGGTATCGGAGAGGACGTAATCGGCCGGTTCCTGGTCGAGCAGCCAGGAAAGGACGTGGAACGTCATCCCGGCCCGCACGCGCCATGTGCTGTCCGAGCGAAGGCCCACGACGGCCGGGCCGCCGACCCAGCTCGGCGGGAAGCCGATGCCGACCTGGTAGCCGCAGTGGTGGCGGCGGTAGCGGTCGTGACCGAGCCCCGAGTTCACCACGTCCTGCCAGGCGGCGTAGACGTCACAAGCACGGGCCCCGGGTACAAGAGCGGCAGTGACTGCGTCCAGAGCGTTGGCCGAGATGCGGCCGGCGACCTCGGTGCCGTCGGGAGGCTCGCCCACGTAGGCCATCCGAGTCAGCGGCGCGTGATACCGCGCGACCGAGGCAGAGAGTTCGAAGAAGACGCTGTCCCCACGAACAACTTCCCGATCCGGCCAGGTGACGTGCTCCTGCAGCAGCGCGTCTCGGAACCGGATGAAGGGCGCCATGCTTGGGTAGTCACCGCCGTGTCCGATCATCGTCCGGTAGACGGCCGCTGCGATCTCACGGGCGTTGACCCCGACCCGCACCGCATCGAGGCCTGCGAGCATCGCCGCTGATGAGATGGCCGCGGCTCGCCGCATGGAGGCTAGTTCAGCGTCGCTCTTCACCGCTCGATGCCCGGCGATCAGGTCAGAGGTGTCCTCCCAGCTGACCTGGGGGAGCGCGGCGGTCACCCGTTCCCAGACTCCGATTGGCAACCACATACCGGCCTTGCTCACGCCGAAACGGGTGGCGGTCGACGTGGGGGGCACGGCTCGGATCGCCGCGACAGCGGCGGCCGCCGGGTCCTCGTGATCCCGGTAGCCGTTGTGGCGGCACCACGGCACCTGCACCGAAAGAGTGGTTGCCTCCATCTGCCTGGCCACGATCATCGGCACACCGGTTAGCGGAAGTACCAGCATCGTGAAAGCGAAGTAGCCCTGGTGATTAAGCCCGGTCAGATAGTAGATGTCTTCTGGCGCGGTGACGCACACACCGGCCAGTCCGGCTGCACTCATGTCTGCCCGGACGGCCGCGACCCGCGCGTTGTGCTCCTCAAGCGTGACCCCAGCTGTCATCCGGTCACGGCGGCCACGGAGTCGAGCCAGATCGAGGCTGCCTCGTTAATGTGTTCGGACTGCACAATCAGCGCGGGAATGAACCTCACTACTTGACCCCAGGCTCCGCACGTGAGTAGCAGCAGTCCGCGGCGTGCGGCTTCCTGTTGGACGGCAGCCGCGGTTACACCGTCGGGGTTGCCATCGGCGTCCCGGAACTCGTTGCCGAGCATCAGCCCGAGCCCGCGCACGTCGGTGATCTGGGAGCACTTGTCCCCCACCTGACACAGGGCGTCTCGTAGCGCCGCGCCCTGGACTGCGGCGTTCTCGACGAGGTTCTCCTCCTGGATGACATCCAAAGTCGCGAGGGCGGCGGCGCACGCGACGGCGTTGGCACCGTAGGTGCCGCCCTGCGATCCCGGCCATGCCTTGTCCATAATCGCGCCGCGGGCAGCGATGCCGGAGATCGGAAAGCCTGATGCAATGCCCTTGGCGGTGATGAGGATGTCCGCCTCGATTCCGAAGTGGTCGCCGCCCCAGAATTTGCCGGTGCGGCCCCAACCAGTCTGGATCTCGTCGAGAACCAGCAACATGCCGTGCTTGTCCGCGCGCTCCCGTAGGCCTGCAAAGAAGCGTTCGTTGCCGGGCACGTAGCCACCTTCACCCAACACCGGCTCGACGATGAACGCCGCGGTCTCGGCCGGGCTGGAGATGGTCTGCAGCAGGTAGTCGAGCTCCCTGAGCGTGAAGTCGGTGGTTTCCTCGATCCCCCATCCGTAGTGGCTCGGGTCGGGGAACGGGGCTGTATGTACGCCCGCCATCAGCGGACCAAAACCCGCGCGGAACCTGGTGCCGCTGGTGGTCAGCGATGCGGCCGCCACCGTGCGCCCGTGGAAGCCACCGTGGAACGCGATGATGTTGGGCCGGCCGGTGGCTTGCCGGGCTAGGCGGAGCGCGGCCTCGACCGCCTCCGAGCCGGAGTTTGCGAAGAACATCCTGTCCAGATGGATGGGCAGCACCTCGCTCATCCGCTCCACGAGGGTGAGTAGAGGGCGGTGCAGCACGGTGGTGTACTGGCCGTGAATCAGGGTGGCGACCTGCTTTTGGGTCGCGTCAACAACCCGAGGATGGCAGTGTCCCGTGCTGGTGACGCCGATGCCCGCGGTGAAGTCCAGGTAGCGCCGGTCGTCCTCGTCGAATAGGTAAACACCCTCGCCGCGTGCGGCCACCACACCGGTGGCCTGCTTGAGGGCCTTGGACAGCTGTGCCATGGCGACCCCTCATTGGTAGATTGTTGACAATCAGCGTATTGAGCCTGCCGCAAGTGTCAACCGATCAATCAGGATGGGAGAACGGCGATGAGCCAAAAGGTTCGGGAAGCAGCGGTCCTGGCCTCGGTTCCGAAGCAGCTGTGCATCGGCGGCCAGTGGGTCGACGCCGAGGGAGCCGCCACCTTCGATGTGCTCGATCCTGCGACGGGTGAGGTGCTCTGCCAGGTCGCGGACGCCAGCCCTGCCGACGGGATGCGGGCGCTCGAGGCCGCGGTCGCGGCCCAGGGCGATTTCGCGGCATTGCCTCCGCAGGCACGCGCCGACATGCTGACCCGCGCGTTCACCCTGCTGCACGAGCGCATGGACGACCTGGCTCTGCTGATGACCCTGGAAATGGGCAAGCCCGTAGCGGAGGCGCGAGGGGAGATCGCGTACGCCGCAGAGTTCCTCCGGCACTTCGCAGGCGAGGCCACCCGGATTTCCGGCGGTTACCAGACCGCGCCCGCGGGCGGCGCCCGGATCCTGATCGCCAAGCAGCCGGTGGGGCCGTGCCTGCTGATCACACCCTGGAACTTTCCCATGGCTATGGGCACGCGCAAATTGGGTCCGGCTATCGCGGCAGGGTGTACCTCAGTGGTCAAACCGGCACACCAAACCCCGCTCTCGATGCTGGCCCTCGTGGACATCCTGCGGGAGGCGGGAGTCCCTGACGGCGCGGTCAACCTGGTGTCTACATCGCACTCGGGCAAAGTCATAGAGCCGCTGATCAGATCGGGGCTTGCCCGCAAGCTGTCCTTCACCGGGTCAACCAGTGTCGGAAGGTTGCTGCTCGAACAATGCGCCGACAAAGTGCTGCGAACCTCCATGGAACTGGGCGGCAATGCGCCCTTTCTGGTTTTCGAGGACGCCGACGTCGACGAAGCGGTGGCTGGGGCGATGGCTGCCAAGATGCGCAACATGGGTGAGGCGTGCACGGCGGCCAACCGGATCTATGTGCATGAGAGCCTGATCGAGGAGTTCGGTCAGAAGTTAGCCGAGAAGATGTCGTCGCTCACTGTCGGCAGGGGCACTGAGGACGGCATCCAGGTGGGCCCGCTGATCGACGATGCAGCCCAGAACAAGGTCGCTGAGCTGCTAGAGGATGCCGTGGGCCGAGGAGCCCGGGTATTGGCCGGCGGGATCCGTCCTGAGGGAGCCGGGTTCTTCTTCCCGCCGACGGTCCTCACTGGGGTGCCGGGCGATGCCCGGATGGCGCACGAGGAGATCTTCGGGCCGGTCGCACCGCTGACGCCGTTCGCGGACGAGGCGGAGGCGCTCGCAGCGGCCAACGCGACGGAGTACGGCCTGGTCTCCTATGTCTTCACAAATGATCTGCGGCGTGCACTTCGGGTGGCCGAGAAGTTGGAAACCGGCATGGTCGGGATCAACCAGGGCGTGGTGTCCAACCCCGCGGCCCCCTTTGGCGGTGTCAAGGCGTCGGGAGTAGGCCGAGAAGGTGGTGCGGTGGGCATCGACGAGTTCCTCGAAATCAAGTACGTCGGCATCGACCTCAAGGACTCCGCATGACTCACGGATCTGGGCTGACCTTCAGGCCTCCGCGCGGGCGAAGCTCAGGGTCTCGCCCCGGGCACCGCCCATCCAGATGTCCTGGCAGGCGGCTGCCATCTCAGGCAGCCCCTCCACGATTTCACCGAGCACGTTGCCGGGCACCCAGCCCTGGTCCCCGTTGATGAGCAAATTGTTTCGGCCGTAGAAGATCGCCAGGTCGATGATGGATGTCATCGCACGGTGTTCATTTTCGCCCTCGTAGCCGTACGCCGGGTTGGCGAGATCGTCGCCTTCGAATGTGAACCAGCACACGTCACCGGGGATGGGCGTGACTGTGGTGTTCTCCTTGCCCGGATCGTGTTCGGTGAAGGCTGGCAGCAGCGTATAGATCTCGTTCCGGGCGTACTTGCCGTGGAAAACGGGGGCGCTCAGCGGCAGCGCATCCCACAGCGCTTGGCAGGTGCGGGGCGCGGCGTCGTCGAGCAGACGAGCCTTGCAACTCACCCCGCGCTTGTCCAGGGTGATGGTGATGTAGCGGGCCACTCGGAGTCCTCCTCGGATTTGCGTCGTGGGTGGTCAGTCGCTCGCGCGCAGCAGCGTCGGAACGGCTAGGTGCCAGGAGGTCCGCGCCTCGTAGGCGGCCGCGACGCGCAACACCATGGCATCGCCGTGGCGCGGCCCGACCACCTGCAGCCCGATTGGGCGCTGGTCGGTAGTGAAGCCGCACGGCAACGACAGGGCCGGCTGCTGGGTCATATTGAACGGGTAGGTGTACGGGGTCCAGGAAGTCCACAGGTCGCTGGGCCAGCCATCGGGTGACGCTTGCCCGGCCGCGAAGGCCGCGATGGGCATCGTCGGGCACACCAGCGCGTCGTAGGTCTCGTGCAGAATCCCAAACCGTCGCCCGAGGTCCATCCGGACCGCCACGGCGTCGAGGTAGTCCAATGCGGTTGGGGTGAGCCCGTAGGCGCGGATCGCCGTGGCAAGGCCAGGATCGACCTGATCAAGGGCGTCCTCACCGAAGGGCTGGAGCACCTTAGCCGCACCGGTGAACCACAGCAGGTTAAACGCGTCGACGGGGTCGCTGAACCCGAGATCGACCTCGTCGACCTCGGCGCCGGCCTCGACGAACACCTGCCCGGCCGCGTGCACCGCGGCGTCCACCTCAGGCTCGTTGGACCCGATCCCAAGATCGGCGGAGAAGGCAATCCGCAGACCTTCGACGCCGTCTTGTAGACCGCTGACAAACGGCGTGGTCGGCGTCGGCAGTGCCGACCAGTCGCGGGCGTCGAACCCGACGAGGACGTCGAGCATCATTGCTGCGTCGGTGACCGTCCGGGTCATCGGTCCGGCGTGCGCGAGGGTGCCGTAGGGACTGGAGGGAAACATCGGCACCAGTCCGTACGTGGGCTTCAGCGCCACAGTGCCGGTGAATGACGCGGGGATCCGGACCGACCCGCCACCGTCCGTACCCACCGACCAGGTGCCCATGCCGAGACCCACGGCGGTGGCCGATCCGCCGCTGGAGCCACCTGAGGTGAGCCCGACGCCCCAGGGATTACTGGTGACGCCCTGGCGAATCGAGTCGGTGACCCCCTTCCAAGCGAACTCGGGAGTTGTGGTCTTCCCGAGGAGGACGGTGCCGGCCTCGCGGAGCCGGGCCGTCGCCGGCGCGTCCTCGCGCCACTCGGCGTTCGCGTCGATCAGATTACTTCCGCGCACTGTGGGCCAACCGGCAGTAAGGAACATGTCCTTGATCGAAACTGGCACCCCGTCGGCGGGCCCGATCGGAGCGCCGGCACGATACCGAGCGGCGGATGCCTCGGCCATGGACAGAGCGATCTCCTCATCCACCAGGACGAACGCGTTGACGGCCTTCTCGTGCGCCGCGATCGCATCCAATGCGGCTCGAGTGGCATCCAGGGGGCTGAACTCGCCCCTCGAGTAGCCGGCCACCAGATCGAGGGCAGTCATCGTCGACAGGTCCGTCACGATGCCGCCCTCACGTATCCCAGGGCCTTGTCCACCACGTTGACCAGCGGCTGACCGGCCAGCCAGCGCTGGGCGTTGTCAACGAACTGCCTGGCCAGAGTGTCCCTCCATCCAACGACATCGCCGCCCATATGCGCAGACACGACCAACCCGGGAGCGTCCCACAGCGGTGAGTCCTCCGGCAGCGGCTCGGTCTCGAAGACATCGAGGGAAGCGCCGTCGATGCCGTGCGAAGTGAGCGCGGCCAGCAGGTCGGCCTCCACCACGCTCGCTCCCCGGCCGATGTTGATGAAGTGGGCGGTCGGCTTCATCGCGGCGAAGACCGCTGCATCGAACAGGCCGCGGGTGGCATCGGTTAGCGGCGTTGCGTTAACCACGTAATCGGCCCACCCCACCTGGCCCGGCAGGTCGGCACTCGACGCCAACATGCCGAAGTCGGGGTCGGCGTCACCGGGGCTGCGGCCGGCACCGCGTACCTGCAAACCGGCGGCAGTCAGCAGTTGGGCGATCTGACGGCCGATGGCGCCGGTGCCGACGACGAGGACCTGCGCGCCGGCCACGCTGCGGGTCTCGCGGTGTTGCCACTGGTGGCGCCGTTGCAGGTCATAGCTTTCGTGGAGCAGTTTCGCGTGAGCGAGTACCGACGCCAAG
The DNA here is from genome assembly GCA_046735615.1 of Actinomycetota bacterium. Lineage (GTDB taxonomy): Bacteria > Actinomycetota > Actinomycetes > Propionibacteriales > Propionibacteriaceae > Microlunatus. The sequence goes on along the minus strand of JBKPTR010000287.1, from coordinate 9,804 downwards.
ACGAACTCCGCGATTGGCCGGTCGAAGGTGCCGCGGGCATTGGTGACGACCACGTCGGAGGAGACCAGCCCCGGGAACAGCAGCGTGTCGACGCCCGCGGCAGCCACGTGGATCCACTGGAGGTCGGTGCAGCGGTCCCACACCTGCTCCACGGCAGAGGAGAAGAAGTCCCAGAGGAACAACACCCGCGCGCCGGCGATGGCGTCGGGCAGCCGCGCGGCGTCGGTGAAACGGAGTTGCAACCGGCTGCGCAGCGGGTCGAGATGATCGGGGCGCTTCTCGATGTGCTCACAAAGCACGACAACAACCGGCATCTCGTCGGGTCGAAGGCCGATCACTACGACAACTTAGGAAGCAGCTGTCTGATTGTCAACAATCCGTGGGGCATGATGGAGCTATGGAAGGCCTCGGTGCGGCCGCGGCCGCCCCTGATCAGGTGGGGGTTGGCGTGGTCATTCCCTATGACTTCGCACTCGATCGGGAACTGTGGCGTTGGGTGCCGGCGCAGGTATCCCTGCACCTGACCCGCACTCCCTACCAAGACATCCCAGTGAGCGTGGCGCAGGCTATCGCTGTGGGTGACCGGGAGACAGTGGCGAGATGTACTAGGGACCTCTTGATCGTCGAGCCCGCGGCGGTGGCGTACGGCTGCACCTCGGGCAGCTTCATCGGGGGCCTGGCCGGTGAGGCCGCCCTAGTCGCGGGCATGGTCGAGGCTGGCGCACCCATGGCCGTCACCACGAGCGGTGCTGTCATCGCGGCCGCCCACGCACTGGGCCTCAAGAACCTGGCCGTTGTGACGCCGTACGACGAGTCGGTCGGGGCGAAACTGCGCGCGTACCTCAACGAAGCCGGTGTCGAGGTGACGGCACAGAACGACATGGGCCTGACCGGAAGGATCTGGACAGTGCCCTACGAGGTCACCGCCGATCTGGTCCGAAGGACGGCCCAGGGCGGCGGGGATGCCGTGTTCCTAGCGTGCACCAATCTGCGGACCTACGATCTCATCGCCTCACTGGAGCAGGAACTGGGTGTTCCGGTGATCACCGCCAACCAGGTCACGATGTGGGCGGTCCTAGCCGCTGCCGGTGTGGTGGCGGTCGGCCCGGGCCAGTCGCTGCTGGAGAGGCGGCCAGCCTGACCCGTCACTGGGCGGTATGCGGCGGGTCTGACCTTTCATCGGTCGTCCAGGGCGTCGGCGGGCACTGGAGCGACGGTCGGCGCTCGGCGGCCTAGTCAAGCTGCTCCGGCAGCGACAGACATTCTCAAGCAGGTAGACGTTCCCACTAGTATTGTCAACAATCTACTCAGCTTCGGAGGGGCCATGACGACGGTGGGACTGCTCTATCCGGGCCACGGCGCCGCGGACGACTTTCCCGCTCTGGTGGACCGTCTCCAGCAGGCTCGGACGGATGGCTGGAACGTGGCGCTGCCGCTGGTTCAAACAGGGGTGGATGAGGACGCCCATCGGGTGGACGCTCTGATGGACCTTGGCGGGCACGACCGGCTGGCTGAGGGTGCCCGCACACTCGCCACGTCGCACCACCTCGATTCCTTGATGTGGGCCTGCACTTCGGGCAGCTTCGTCTTTGGATGGGTAGGGGCTCAAGAGCAAGTTGACAAACTCGCGCAGGTCTCTGGGCTGCCGACCTCGTCCACCTCGCTGGCCTTTGTCAGCGCCTGCCAGGCCCTCGGCGTGACGAAGGTCAGCGTCGCGGCGTCGTATCCCCATGATGTGGCGGAGTGCTTCAGGTCTTTCCTCCAGCGTGCTGACATCGAGGTCATCGTGATGAGCAGCCACGACATCTACACCGCCGCCGAGGTCGGCGCGCTGACCCGTGACCAAGTGATTGCCCTAGTCGCCGAGGCCAAACGGGACAGTGCGCAGGCCGTGCTCGTGCCGGATACCGCAATGCACTCGCTCGCGTGGATTGAGGAGCTCGAGGCCGCCGCCGGGATGCCGGTTCTCACGGCCAACCAGGTGACGGTCTTCGAGGGCCTTCGGCTCGGTGGCCTCGTGCCGCCGCTTCCTGGGCTCGGAGCCCTCTTCACATCAATGGCGGGAGCGGCCCAGTGACCAGCTCCCCCGCGCACGGCCGCATCGAGCCCGTGGTCCAGGAGTCGACGCCGGGCCTAATCGCCGCCCGCATCCGGGAGGCTATCGCGACTGGAGTAATCGCGCCGGGAGCGCAGATCAGCGAGGCCGCCTACGCACGTCAGCTCAATGTCAGTCGAGGCCCATTGCGGGAGGGGCTGCAGCGACTCGCTCAGGAGGGCTTGCTCACGGCCCATCGAAACCGCGGCCTCTTCGTCATCGAGATGACCCCGGAGAACGTGGTCGACATGTATATCGCCCGCGCCGCGGTGGAGCGTGCTGCCGCTGCACTTGTCCACCAGCGGGACCGGGATGCCGCAGCCGCCGAGCTGCTCGCGCTGTGCGACGAGATGGCGGAGGCTGCCAAGAGCGGGGACACCCACAGGGTGAGCGAGATCGACGTCGCCTTCCACAAGGCATATGTGCGTGCGTCGGGAAGCCCTCGGCTGATCCGGATTCACGAGACCTTGATGACCGAGACTCGAATGTGCATCGCCGCGCTCGAGCCGACCTACGCCGTAGGTGAGACCAGAGTCGCGGAGCACCGGAGGATCGCCGAGTCCTTCACCAAAGGGGATCCAGCCGAAACCGACCGGCTGCTGGTAGAGCACATGGATGACGCAGTGAGCCGTCTCACGCGAAACGGTGGGCAGTCTGACCTCGAAACCAACAGTGCGCGCGGCACCATGCGTTGAGCCGGCCCCCAGGTCGCATTACTCGTTGACTGCCCACGGCGTGCGTCGCACGCCGAACCCTCATCACTTAACCGCGTCAAGTGTTGCGGTGAACGCGCTCGCCTGGCGCCGATGTCGTGAGGGCGCGAAGAGAACGGAGCGGGCGATGGGCCGGCAGTCGATAAGGCATAGGGCCACTCCCGGCCGCGAGCCGCCGGCTCGCTGACCCCGGCGCGGACAGCAACTACGGTGACGTGGATGGACATCAGTGTGGTCGCCGCTGCACGTGAGGACGACAGTCCGGTCGATGAGCCGTTGCGGGTCGGTGTGCTCGCCGACCGGCTCGGGTACCGCGAGGTGTGGGCGGGCGAGGGGCCGACGTGGGACTCCTTCGTGCTCGCCGCCGCGATCGGGTGTGCCACCGAGCGCGTTGCCCTTACGGCCGGGCCCGTGCCAGTGTCCGTACGCGATCCGTTCACGATCGTCAGGGGGGCCGCGTCGGTCGCCGCTGCTGTGGGGCGGCCTGTCGGGGTGGCTCTGGGGACATCCAGCAAGCGGGTGGTCGAGGGCGTTCACGGTCGGGCTCGTACCCGGCCCGCGGCCGCGCTCGCGGAGACCGCCGAGGCCGTACGTACGCTCATGCACGGGGAGTTGGGCGAGCCGATCGTGCTCGGGAGTGTCTTCCGCCGACGTCAGCAGGCGCCCGGAGGCCCCATCACCGTGGCGGCGTTCGGGGACCGGGCGATCGCCGCGGCGGCCGGGCATGCTGATCGGATGCTGCTCGATGTCGTCTCGCCGGAGCAAGTGCGCGTGCTCCGTGGCAAGTTGGACGCAGCCGCGGAGCGGGCGGGGCGTGCGGCGCCGCGACTGGCCGCCTGGCTGCCCGCGGCCGTCGACCCGGAGCCGGAGTCCCTCACCCAGATTCTGCGGAGCATCGTGGGGTATCTGACCGTGCCGGGCTATAGCGACATGTTCGCCGCGGCCGGCTTGGGGGAGGCGGTGGAGCTGGCACGTTCCGGCGCTGGCTCGGACGCCCTGCTGGCCGTGCTTCCGACCGAGGCCGCGAGCACGGTCGGGTTGGTGGGAGACACCTCGGCCGTACGGGCTCGTATCGATGCGTACGCCGCCGCGGGGCTGGATGAGATCGCCGTGGTCCCGGCCACCGCCGCCGACACGGGCGGGGAACGGACGCTGACGGCGCTGGCCGGGTAGGAGCCGTCAGCTGGCCCAGGGATGCCGGCGCCTCGTCCCGGTCCTGCCGTGGGAGTGCGATGCTCGCGCTAAATGATCTTGCTAGAGAGGGGGCATTCAGGGGTACGGGACTCACAAGGTCGGAAATTGCCTAGGTGGACCTGAACCACTGACCTCTGCCTCATCAAGACCCACCCGCGAAATATTGTTTGGCCAGGCGTAATGCCAGATTTGGCGCACCTGCTGGCATCGTAACTAGTCACTGTGATTTCGATCCCACGACGATCTCACCGGACCTTGTCGACACCACAACCCCCATCACGCCGGAACCTCGGTCAGCCAGGGTCACCGGCAACCGGTGCCCATCCAACCAGGAGGAGAGCCGTTTCGGTTCGCCGGCGACGATTAGCCGTTTTATGCCCGTCGCAGCTGCTGGGTGCTCCAGGTCGATGCGACCGGGGAGCCGACTTTCGACAGCCCACTCGACGAAGAAGGGCAACCAGGGCTCGGCCACCGCGCGCTCAACCCCCGCGATTTGCCAGCGGAGCAATTCCCCCGTCGCCGTGAGCCGCGAGCCCGATCCAATGTTCAGACCGAGCCGCCGCGCCACCCCGGCCAGATCGTCGGTCCGGACGGCCCAGCCCAGGGGCTGCCCGGCGCGAGCGTTCGCGATCCATCGCCCGAAAGCACTCTGCGAAGCCTCAGCTGGGTCGACGACCGCAATCAACTCCAGGTAGCTGTCGCCGAGCGGAACGATTTGGTTCGCGGTACCCCAGTCAGCGTGGCGGCCGCCCTCGACCGACACCAGTCCGTACCGCCGCTGGAACCCCGTCACCGCCTTGGACAGATCCGCAAGCGGAATCAACACGTGGTCGAGCTCCATGGACAAAGCCTACGAAGAAGACCTGCCTCGCCCCGGTCGAGTTCGGCTGTCGCCGCAGTCGAGCGCTCGCCGAACGGCACCGACGAACACGCCCCAGTCTTTAGGCCGCCTAAAAGATCTTCATTAGAATGGTCTGGACAATTACGTATTCAGCGCTGCCCCAGAGCCGAGCTCTAGTAGTGAGCCTTGGCAGGTTGACAACGAGCGGTGGTCAAGACCTGAGGCTCACGACCGAGGACATGGTCGCTGACATTCCGCTACGGCGGGGGCTGCTCGATGATGCTCGCAAGCGATTATCCGAAGATCATCACCGACAGTGTCTGACGTCGGCGCGGCGACTTGATCGATCGCCCGGAGGATTGGCACTCAACAAAGGATGGGCTGCCGTCGACCCTTGCGCTCGACGACTTCAACCAGCGCAACATCGGGTTCCATCCGGCCCCAGTCGTGCTTGATTGGGAGTTGGCCTAACTCAACACCGCACATCGCGACCTTGTCCAACTGTTGACCTTGGTGTTGCCTCCGTCGACAGATCGTTCCCAAGTCGATGCTCACCTTGAAAGGCGGCGCGCGAATCTTGCAGCCTCGGGAGTTTCAAGCTTGCCTCGTCGGCAGACGATCGACGGTAGCCCTAAGTGCTCGGCGCAGGTCGTCGAACAGCGCCTGCTCGCCCTCCAGTCCGATCGACAGGCGCAACATCCCAGGCAGGATTCCAGAGTCGAGCCGCTCCTGCGGCGTCATGTTGAAGTGCGACGAGTTGAACGGGACGCTGGCAAGGCTCTCCACCCCGCCGAGGCTGGTGGCTTCGATGGGCACCTCGAGTCGGCGGAGGACCTGGAGCGCACGGGCGTCCCCACCTTCCAAGACGAGGGTCAGCATGGCCCCGTGCGGACCTGGCATCACTCGGCCGACCTTCTCGTCAGCATCCGGATGGTCTCGTCGACCGGGATAGATGACCTGACTGACCCCGACCTCATGAGCGACCGCGTCGGCAAGCTTCTCGGCGGTGCGGCATGCATCCGTAAGTCGGACACGGAACGTTCTGAGCCCCCGCCAGACAAGGAAGGCGGCATGGGGGTCCAAGCATCCCCCAAGGGTGATGATCCGCCGTTGGATCTCCTCGTGCAGGGCCAGGTCGTTGGTGCTTACGGCGCCGGCGACAACGTCAGAGTGGCCGGCAAGGAACTTGGTCACGGAGTCAACGACAGCGTCCGCCCCAAGGTCGAGGGGACGGGTGCAGTGGGGCGTCGCAAACGTGTTGTCGATGACTACGGCGGCCCCGACGGCCCGCGCAGCCTCGGCTACCGCGGGGATATCCATGAGCCGAAGCTGGGGGTTGGACAGCGTCTCGCCGTAGACGACGGCAGGGCGATGGCTTGCGATGGCCTCGCGCCAACCGTCGGTATCGAAGGCATCGACCCGCACCACTGTCACACCGAGTCTTGGCAGGTCACGTGCGATCAGATCGCCCGTGTCGCCGTACACCTGACGTGACGCAACCAGCGCATCTCCGGCGCGGAGCAGCGTCAGCAGCGTCGTGGCGATGGCTGCCATGCCGCTAGCCGCCATCAGCGTTTGCTGTGCACCGTAGAGCCGAGCGATGTCGGCTGCGGCAGCGGCGACCGTGGGGTTACTGAACCGTGAGTACCAAGTCTCGTGCAGCCCGCCGGTCCCCTGGATGTCCTCATACGCCAGGTCATCCAGTTCGAAGGTGGTGGTCTGGTAGATCGGCGGGACGACTGGGTATGTCCGGGACGTGTGCTCGCGTCCGGGGCGGTAACGGTTGGACTGTGCCACGTCCGGATCCTCTGAGGGGAGACGTCCGAATCCTCTCATGAGAGGTAGCCGGGCTGGCATGGCCGACGAGGCCGAGGGCAATGCTACACAGCCCGACCTGCCCACGGCTGGCGCTCTGAGCCGTATCCACCAAGGCCCGTTGTCGAGAAGAGATCATGACGTGATTCGATAGCGGCCCCTCCCGTGAAGTTGCCCGCGAGGATGTCGGGTCGGAGGCCGTCGCGGTGAATCAGTTTGCGCAGCACGCCCTGTGGGTAGCGGCAACATCCGCTCAGCAAACGGTGCGCAGTCGCGCCGATAAGGCAGAGGTCAGTGGTTCAAGTCCACTTAGGCCCACCAAAGTCTTACGAGACCGGCCGCGCGACGACGATGAGATTGCGGCTGTACCCGCCGCGGTCCGCCCGGAAGTCGCCGGCGCAGGTGATCAACACCAGCCGGGGCGGTCCACCGATGTCGAAGACCTCGTCGTCGTCGACCAGGTCGGTGCGCGCCACTTGGCGTAGGGCGGTGATCTTGTACGCCTGCCGCAGGTGACCGGCCCTCAGGACCACCCGCTCCCCAACCTTGATATTCCACAGCCGGAAGAAGAACCCGAGACCGCGGTCGACCGTGTCGACGTGGCCGGCGATCACGGTCGACCCGTACGGATCGCCGACGTAGGAGCTGCCATCCCACCAGCCGACCCGGCCGGGGTCCTCCGGAACCACCAGTTCGCGGCCGACGGTGGCGACGGGCACGATGGCCGCGGACGCGTCACCAGGAAGGTCGATCCGCTCGGGAATGAACCGGGGCGTGTCGCTGGCCGCGGGTCGTGCCTCGCTGGCGGTGGCGCCCGGCGTCGTGGCCACGAGGTCCCCGGGTGGTGGTGCACCAGGCCCGCCCGGCACGGGCAGCACGGCGAGCTGGGCCACCGCCACCCCCAGCAGGGCGACGCACAAGATCATCTGGATACCGATCGCCGGCCCCAGCCTTGGTCGCCGGCCGCTCCCTACGACGGGCAGGCCGGTCAGGTACCGCTCCCGGAAAGCCAACCGCCGGCCGTACGCGACGGCATAGCGGCTCAACGCCCACGACCCGACGAGCACCGGCACCTCGATGAGCACCAGCAGGCCCGAGCGGGATGTCGCCGTCCCCCCGAAGATCAGGTGCTGTGCGGTTCCGGTGACCGCCAGTACGAGCACACTCACCCCGGCCAACCACGAGAATCGTGTCCAAACCTGATCGAGCCCGGCTGGCCGGTTGTGCGAGACGAGCAAGGCGGCGACGGCCATCTGGCTGCCCAACCAGGCAGCCAGAGCCAACAGGTACGCGCCCATGGTGGCGGCGATCGCGGCAACCTGCGGTGAAGCCATGGCTGTCGACGCGACCACCAACGTGATCGTCAGGACGACGACCAGGGCGAGGACGACGGCGCGTCGCGCTCCGCGCACCGGATGGCTTAGCAGCTCAGCACCAAAGAAGCCGGCAATGGCGAGGACCGCGAGTCGCAGGAGCAGCCACGTTCCAGACTCATCCGTGACGGTCTCGCTGCGCGGATACTCGACGACGAGCATGCCGACCAGTGCTTCAGCGACAGTGCCGAGGCCGATCAGCGCGAGACCGGCAACCGCCAACCTGCGCAGCCGGCGTACGGCGTGTCCCTCCGGCCAGACGACTGCCCAGAAGGTGCCCATCCCGGCGAGGAGGACGTAGCCGAGGCAGACCACGAACCACACGGTCGCGGCGAGGATGGGGAGAGCGGCAGCATCCACGAGAAGGTTCCCGTACCTCAGCGCCGGACCGGCCGGTCATATTGGACCAGCACGCGCGATCGGTCGAACGGGATCGGGTGCAGCGTCCGGAACTGCGGGGCCTTACCGGCACCGCAGGCCATTGTGGCCAGGGGGAGCTGCGGGCAGGTGAGCGACAGCACAGTCTTGCCCGTTACCACCACGGTGACTGGCAGATCGGCCGGCATCCGATCGAGCAGCGAGCCGAATGCGGCCAGGGCGCGGCCCGGCTTGGCACGGGCGCTGGTGACGCCCACCCCGCTCAGGCGGTAGCGCAGCTGCACCTGTTGCGTGGGTGAGCCCCAGCGCAGCGTCACCTCGCTGGTGATAGGACCGTCCGGAACGACCAGGGCTTGCACACCACCCGCGGTGACCTCCACATTGATCGCCATCGGCCGCAGCCGCTCGAACCCGATGCCGGCGTCGCCGATGGACGCGGGTCGCACTGCGACCTCGGTCACGGCCTCCGGCAGGGTGATCACCTCGCTGACGAAGAAGCTCCCGTCGGGGTCGGGGCGAGCCGTGATGGCGATGCCGGGATTGCCGACAGGGCCGCTGGCGCTCTCGGTCGGGGTTGGCGACGTTTTCGGGGTCGGAGATATCGTGCGGGTCGGCACAATCATGCGGGTCGGAGATGCGCTGGGACCGGCAGCGGGTTGGCGCGAGGCTGGGGACGGCACGGCGCTCGCCGGTGCACCGACCGTGGCGCGTACGGTGCCTGGCCAGCTGAGGCCCGCACTGACCGCGACGGCCGCGCCGAGCAGGGCGGTCACGGTCAAAGCCCCAAGCGAGCGACGCACGATTTCGCGCACGCGAGACTCTGCCACGTGTCACCTCCCCCGAGACGCCACCAGCGGAAAACTTGTCCGACACTCTAAGAATCAGGCGTTGACCCTCAGTCTGCCCGACTACGCTGCTGGTGGCCACCCGTCCCGAACCTGCCCCCTTGCGGGCCGGATCCGTCGGGACCGCGGCGCAGTGGGACTTTCTCGGGGATTGGACACCATGGGTCATCGTGCCTTGCGCGTGACGCGGATTGCTGTGATCGGCGGGTTGTTCGCTCTGTTGTCGACCGGGATCACGCCCAGTGTTGCCAAGGCTCAGACCTCCATCTACATCGTGCAAGGCTTGGCGAGCCGAACAGTCTCGGTGACCGTCGACGATCACGAGGTGGTAGGTGGGCTGGCCGGGGGCAAGGTGGCGGGACCGTTTGCGGTCAAGAGTGGTACGCGCTCGGTGACTTTCACCGACAGTGGCCAGACCCTGGTGACCAGCAAAGTCAGGCTGCCGGCGGGCTCCAACTCCGAGATCGTGGTCCACCTCCCCGCATCGCCGACCGGCGACCCGGTGGTCACTCGGTTCGACAACAATCTGCAGTCCGTTCAGCACGGCAAG
>JBKPTR010000286.1:0-7333 GCA_046735615.1 Actinomycetota bacterium | reverse complement strand
CAGAGGCGCAATCCTCTACCTCCACGGCTGGAACGACTACTTCTTCCAGACCCATTTCGCCGACTACATGACCGAGATCGGTTATGACTTCTACGCTCTTGATCTGCGGCGTTACGGGCGCAGCCTCCGGCCAGGTCAGTTGCGGGGGTTCATCACCAACCTCGACGATTACTCAGTCGAGCTCGATGCGGCAGCCAATCTGATCGCTGCCGACCATGATCGGCTGCTGCTCATGGGTCACTCGACCGGTGGATTGGTGGCTGCCCTGTGGGCAGCGCGCAACGCGGACCGCCTCGAAGGCCTGATACTCAACTCGCCCTGGCTTGACATGCAGGGCTCGGCCATCGTACGGACCCTTGGCACGCCGGTGATCGACGCTTTGGGCAGTCGCGCGCCGACGTCGGTCATCCGGCTGCCCGACCTCGGCTTCAATGCACGGTCGCTCCACATCAGCTTGGGCGGAGAGTGGGACTACGATCTGACGCTGAAATCCGCGCCGGGCCCGCCGATCCGAACAGGTTGGTTGCGAGCGATTCTGCAGGGGCATCAGCGCGTTGCAGCCGGGCTGAGCATTAGCGTGCCGATCTTGGTGCTCGCCTCGACGACGACGGATTTCTCGCGACGCTGGCATGAGGGACTGCGCATCGTCGACACCGTGCTGGATGTGGAGCAGATCGCTGCGCGGGCGGTTCGATTGGGACCGCATGTGACCGTGGTGCGAATCCCGGAAGGCCTGCACGACCTCACCTTGTCTGCGCCGCATGTACGCAAGCATGCGCTGGATGAGATCGGTCGGTTCGTCGAGGCGTACGTGAAGCGCGCGCCCGCGTACCGCGATGGGTCTGTTGGAGGAGGCGCCCCCACTGATTAGATGAGTCTGTGACTGAGATGCCTCATGTGGTGGTTGTCGGCGCAGGTTTCGGGGGCATATCGGCAACAGACGAGCTGTCCAAGGAAGGGTTCCGGGTTACGCTGCTCGACCGGTTCCCGTACAACACGTTCCAGCCGTTGCTCTATCAGGTGGCAACCGGGGGGCTCAATCCCGGCGATGTCACGTACGCGCTTCGCTTCTTTGCTGCGAGACATGAGGGTGTCCGCTTCCGAGCTGCCGAGGTCGTCGGCATTGATCATGATCGGCACGAAGTGATTTGTGACGATGGAATCCGGGTCGGTTTCGACTATTTGATCATCGGTAACGGGATTACGACGAACCACTTCGGTATTCCCGGCGCTGCGGAGTACACCATGTCGATGTACACCCGCGCGGAGGCGCTTAAGGTACGCGACACCATCTTCGGCAGCCTGGAGATCATTGCCGGGAAAGCGGAAACGGACAGCGCCGGATTCACGGTGGTCATCGTTGGCGGCGGACCAACCGGAGTGGAGATGGCCGGGCAGCTGGCCGAGCTCAAAACCGAGACCATTCCGTCGGTCTATCCCGAGCTCAATCCAGCGCGGGTGCATGTGGTGCTCGTCGAGATGACAGAACATCTCTTGACGCCGTTCGACGACTCGCTGCGCCAGTATGCCCTGCATGAGCTGATCAAGCGTGGGGTCGACGTTCGGCTGAAGACCGCGATCACCGAGATCGAGGCTGATCGCGTTGACTTCAAGGACGGCTCCTCGATGCCGGTTGATCTGGTCATCTGGGCTGCCGGGGTCTCAGGTGATCCGCTGATTCGCGATTGGGGCCTGCCGATCGGTCGCGCGGGGCGGATCGAGGTCAATGGAGACACCCGAGTCATCGGTGAGGAGCGAATCTTCGCGATCGGCGATGGCAGTGTCATCGTGGACAAACCATTGCCGCAGCTGGCCCAGCCCGCTCTGCAGATGGGGAAGTTTGCCGCCAGGCAGATCGCCCGGCTGCATCGGGGCCTGAACACCGAGACGTTCAAGTACCACGACAAAGGCACTATGGCCACCATCGGTCGGGGTGACGCAGTGCTGCAGATGCCGGCTGGGATCAAGCTCAAGGGGATCCTGGCGTGGGTCGGCTGGATCGTATTGCACATCACCTACCTGCTTGGCGGGCGGAATCGTGTGCAGACGCTGGTCAACCTCGGTTCCCGGTACGCGGGCCCACGGCGCTCGAACGCGATCGTGGGCGATGTGCTCCCGACGCCGAAGTTGCGTCGCGCAATTCAAAGCGAGGAGTCTGGGGGCGCCTAGCTTTTGTGGCCAGGGCCGGAATCGAACCGGCGACCTTTCACTTTTCAGGCGAACGCTACTACCGACTGAGCTACCTGGCCTTGTCTCGATGAGGGGATCCATCATCAGTTACGCGACCCCGACGGGACTCGAACCCGCGACCTCCGCCGTGACAGGGCGGCGCGCTAACCAACTGCGCCACGGGGCCTTTGTGGCCCAGGGTACGCACCCTTCCGGGCGCCCGCGAAACTATAGCGCAGCAGGTGGAGACGGCGGAAAACGGGCAGATCTTGTTAGCGTCGGCATCGAAGGCTGGCGAGGGCTGATCACGCTATGGTTGCTGTGCCACTCAGGTCCCCATCGTCTAGCGGCCTAGGACTCCGCCCTTTCAAGGCGGCAGCGCGGGTTCGAATCCCGTTGGGGACACAAGATCAAACCGCCCCTGACAAGGTCAAACACCTCGCATCATAGTGTGCGACGTCAGCCACAGCATGAGTTGAGGGAGCGGGCGGGGAGCGAGAGTTCCACCGCAGCGCTGGACGTTGCCACAACCTCAGCCGCATTGGTCCCCTCGGGTGGTCTTGCTCCAGGCTGTCTCGCGGCCACTGGGCCAGGCGTGCGCCGAATCCAGCGGCTCCGATCTGGACCTCCGGTCGCTGGCTGGCCAATTGGAAATTGCTCGATGCGAGCTCGATGGTCGGGCTTATTGGGCCCACTGCGACCCGATCTTGTGCGCCGCCGAACGCTGACAGCAGCTGTTTGTCCTTAAGAGGTTTGGCAGGCAGACCAAACGAGTGCTCACGGAGGGCGATTCCCCGAACCAGAACGGAGCAGGTTATGAACGAGCTAGCTGACGAGCGACTGATGACGATTGCCGATCTATCGATGATGCTCGGCGTACCGACCGACACTCTCTACGGCTGGCGTCATCGCGGTGAAGGCCCCAGGGGGTACCGCGTCGGCCGCCACGTTCGCTATCGCCGCTCCAGCGTCGAGGCCTGGCTGGAGGATCAGGCCGACCGCCGCCAGTCCACCCGGGAGTAGGCGAATGGCCCACATCGAGCGACGTCGCGTTCGTCGGCCGGACGGCTCTGGCCGCGTTCGAGTCGTCACCCGGTACAGGGTGCGCTATCGCGACGAGAGCGGACGGCAGCACTGCGAAACCAAGATGCGACTGGTCGATGCCGAGCGCCGTAAGGCCGAGATTGAGGTCGCGTTGGCCGGCGGGACCTGGCGTGACCCACGTCGAGGAGAGATGCGTCTGAACGAGTGGGTTGAGCAGTGGCTACCCACACGACATGATCTTCGAGCAACAACCTGGGCCCGGCTTGAGACCACCATGCAGAAGCAGGTTCTGCCGCGCTTCGGCAACGCGCCGCTTCGGGCGATCACCAACGGCGGAGTTCGACAGTGGGTCTCCGACCTGTTGGCCAGCGGTCTCTCCGCCGCGACAACCCGGAAAGCTGTCTTCGCGCTTCGCCAGTGTTTGGATGCCGCGATTGCCGACAATCGTCTGCAGTTCAATCCCGCCACTGCAGTGCCTCTTCCGACAGAGCGCCAAAAGCCTCCGCGCTATCTATCGCAGAGCGAGGTTGAGCGCCTGGTCGACGAAATGCCCCCTCAGCATCGCGCGCTGGTGCTGGTCGGTGCGTACGCCGGCCTTCGGTGGGGAGAAGCCGCAGGGTTACGCAGACCCGACATCGACCCGTTGCGCTCCCGCATCCGGGTAACCTCTACGGCCGTCGAGTTACGAGGCCGGGTGACCTTCGACAACGAGCCCAAGACGGCACGATCGAAGCGTTCCGTGCCGGTCGCTCGCTCAGTTATGCGGCGGCTTGAGTTACACCTGTCAGAGTTTGTTGAGCCGACCTCAGAGGCCCTCGTGTTCACCGCGCCTGCAGGCGGCCCGCTCTTCCGCTCGTGGGGCCGCACCGTCTTGCGGCCCGCCGTGCTACGCGCCGGGTTGGACGACATCACCTTCCATGGACTTCGGCACAGCTTTGTCGCGATCATGGTGGCCGCGGGCTGTAACGTACGAGAGGTCTCCGAGTGGGCTGGGCACAACAGCGTTGCTTTTACGCTAACCAGGTACGGCGGCCTGTTTGAGGACAACGCTGACGCCGCTATTGATCGTCTCGATGCGCTTCTCGGGGCTTATGCAACACCCGCTACTCTCTAGCGTCCTGCGACCTCGTCCCGAACTCCGCGCAGTAGCCGCCGCTGGCCTCGTTTTACGCTGGTCCGGACGCATCTGGATACGCCCAAACGCGTTCGACAGTGCGGTCGTTGCTGTACTTCGCTGCTCTACCACCGATCGCTTCCATCCCATGGTGGTCTGGCAAGCGTGGGCGACTCGGCGGGAGCCTTGATAAGACGCACAGACGCTGCCACCCCCGTTCAGCGCGGAGCCCCTCAGTTTGGCCCCATGCCTCGAAGGCCTGCCGTTGACAAACTCCTCGCAGTGCCGAGCATCTGATCCGTCGATCTCGAAAAGCGCTCCGGGGTGCATTCACCGAGACGACTCTGAAGGGTGAAGCCTTGGAGCGGCCGCTCCTACGCATCCGCCAACTCTGGTCCTGACTGGTTGTCTGGCTCCCAGCATGGCTCCCACTTTCTCTTCGCGAGTAAATCGACGGGGGGGCCCTTTAGAATTTCATCTTGGTCGACCGGCAACTCGCCCTGAGATCTCGAGTGTGGGTACAGCCGTCCGTGACCGTTGCGACCGGGGCCTGGGCGAAATAATCACACCTCTGTCATTCCTCCAAGGTACGATGCTCCGCGAGCACAACGAACACGACATTCAGTCGGTTCGCGACCACTTCCAGGTCCGTGACTACTTCAAGGACCTCAACGAAGAGATTGGACTGCAATCTATGGATTGACGCTCGATGAGTGGAGTCTGATCAAAGCGCTTTCTTCGAGGTGATCATCCTCGGAACCTACATCGCCGGTACGAGTCTTGAATTAGGCCATGCCAGGTTTGGGTCATTTGGAATTGAGGGTATTTCTTATTGCAGAACTTCGATAATTGGGAGGTCGTCGTACAGCGAAACCCTGTTGTGCGGCCACCCTACCACGGGCGCGTCCACTTTTTCTGGGAGCTTGACATCCCAATTCCCCCAATCCCCGATCAGTGGCGGAAGGTCGTAACGCTTGATGCTGACGGTGAACGTCGGTCTCAATCCGGCAGAGGAATAGAGAACGTGGCCTGGAAGCAGCCGAATTTCGTCGCGCAAGTAACCTTTCACCGCCATCGACGCACGCAGCTCAACATATTTGGAGCAGCGAGCGATGTACTCGATGCTGTCGCACCTGAGCTCCTTCCGGTTGATTCCGAAAATGGTAGCTACCCTGACTGGTCCGCGTCGTTAGGCGGCGACACTGAATCGACTGAGTTGCCTCCGGATCAGATCAGCGTAGTCGAGTGGTCTGTCGTAGCCCATGCGATTGTGGCAGTTCCCGATTCAATAGACATTGATCAGATGCAAGCCGCTAACTACGATGCTATGTACTTAGTACAGGAGTCAGTTCGTGCGATTCACGCAGCGACTGGTGAGGCTCGGCCACTTCCGCGTCTAGAATCGGCATCCTTCGGAACTATCGCAGCCTTGCAGCGAGTGAGCGGCACAAAAGTTAGTACGGTCTGGCACGCCGGCGTCGTCTTCCCTAACGAAACGCTTCTCCGTACTTTCCAAGAGTTGGACGACGCAGGTTTAGAACAGTTAGTTGATGCGGAAGCCGCCGAGGGAACGGCCGACCCTATGCTTAGGGTTCTTGATATACGACGTGAGTCTAGGGTGGCATTAGATGCCGGAGATACTCGAGCAGCGGTGATAATGGCTGCGCTTTCATGCGAGATGCTAATAACAGTCTTGGTGTCAAGTCTGCTTTGGGAGGAAGACTACTGGCCTCAGGAAGCTGCCCCGATGATCGAAGCGAGCCGGGAGCTTCGAAGTCGACTCGTTAGCATTGCGGGCGCCCGGCTGCGCGGAAGTTGGACAGACTCTCATAATCAGGCATTGTCCGACTGGAATCGCCTCGTACAAAAGAACCGGAATCGAATTGTGCACGCCGGAGATGCTCCAACAGTCGAATTGGCGGATGATGCCTACCAGGCGATGCTCGACTTTGAAAGCATGATCTTGGATCGCGTGGCGAACCCAGTCGCGCGGAAGCGTTACCCATTGACGGCACTATTCTTGGCTAAGCATGCCGGCCTAGAAAGGCGCAATGCTTGGACGAGGTCTATGCGTGAGACTGCCGCAGCAGCAGAGAAGGATCGTCTTCTCGCCGTCTTTACACGCTGGCTCGATGCCACTACGTACCTCAGAATGTCTCCTGAGCTCCGAGATACTCCAAGTCAAGGGATTGTGAAGTTCGCCATGACACGCGATCGAAACAGCTACTGGGTGGAGCATGACGAAGAGGTGGATCTCGCGCGAACGGTCAAAGCAATCGGGGATGTTGACGTGTTTGAACGGTATGCATGGACGAGGCGGGACGATCCAGCGGATCCGCGATACACCGCAAGCTTCGACCCTTCTCCTAGAGTGAAACCGTCCGGACCCTGGGTTCCGGCCTACACACTCGTGCCGGGCATCGAGGTCATGCGCGACAAGAGCCTATGGTTCGAACCCCGGAGTCTGTAGGTCCTTACTCTGGTGATACCGCCACTTCTGGTGGCCATGGCACGCCCGAGAAGGAGTTCGAGAATCTTCTGGCAGCGGCTACGCCAAGTTGAATGTTGCGGCGGCGCCGCTAGCAGCGGAGCGAGGACACACGCCGCACGCCGGGCGAAGCCTTGATCAATTAGAGCCGATTTGTCAGCACGGAAATGCGATCTCCTTGTTGAGTATTGGAATGCGCTTCGCGCCTGACAGGGAAAGTGAGTGGAGCTTGGGGACTCGAACCCTGA
The DNA here is from genome assembly GCA_046735615.1 of Actinomycetota bacterium. Taxonomy (GTDB): domain Bacteria; phylum Actinomycetota; class Actinomycetes; order Propionibacteriales; family Propionibacteriaceae; genus Microlunatus. Next base: position 270 of record JBKPTR010000286.1, on the reverse strand, counting down.
CCTCTTCCATGCCATGGTGGCCGGGGATGCGCAGGCGACAGGCTTCGAGCGTTGATGGGGTACAGGGACGTGCAGGCACCACCACTCCGTTCAGCCCGGGACCCCCTCAGTTTGCCCCTCACGGCTCGAACCGCGACCGAGGCAATCGGAGCTGCCATTCTCAACTTGGGAAGACATCCGACGGCAGTCCGATGGGCCGAGTTGAGACGGGATCGGAAGCCGCTGGTGCCGTTCGTGACCGCTGCCCACCCTCCCGTGGGCCCGTTTGGG
>JBKPTR010000285.1:0-16100 GCA_046735615.1 Actinomycetota bacterium | reverse complement strand
CTGACGATCGAGCTCGAGTGGGGGTCGCGGGTGGAGTACCAGTTCGAGATCCGCCGCGACGGACAATGGTGGCGATTCAACGATCCTTACAACCCGCGACTGGCCCGGAGCCCGGTCGGCGACTGCTCGGTGTGCGGCGGGCCGGGCTATGCCGTCGCCGATTGGGCCACCTTCCGAGCGGAGACGGATCTCGGCCAGCTGGTCGACCTGCAGGTGCACAGTTCGGCGCAAGGCCGTGATAACCGGATCACGGTGTATCTTCCGGCTCGCTTCGAGACCTCGATGCCGTACCCGCTGCTTGTCGTCCATGACGGCGGTGACTATCTGGACTATGCATCGATGAAGCTCGTTCTGGACAACCTGATCCACGACAAGAAGCTGGCCAAGATCATCGTCGCGTTCACCCATCCGGGCGAGCGACTCACCGAATATCCGGACGATCCTAATCATGCCCAGTGGATCACGCGCGAGTTGCTGCCGCGACTGGAAAGGGAGTTTCCACTGTTGGCTGCACCGAGTGGCAGGTGCTTGATGGGCACCAGCTTCGGCGCGGTAGCAGCACTTTCCACGGCGGTCAGGTTCGCGGATGTCTACGGGTCATTGCTGCTGCAGTCGGGATCGTTCCTCTACTCCGATGCCGCCGTCTGGCACGGTGAAGGTGCCACCGTCTTCGATCCAGTAGTGCGCTTCATTGATCGCTATCGCGCTGCCCCGGTACGCGCCGTGGACCGGGTGTTCATTTCCTGTGGGGCGTATGAGGACCTGGTCGATGCGAACCGCGCAATGTTGCCGGTCTTTCGCAGTACCGGGATGAAGATCAACTATGTGGAGTCACGCGATGGGCACTCATGGGAGTCCTGGCGGGACCAACTTGGCCCCGGCCTGTGCTGGCTCTTTCCTGGCGATGGAGGAGAGTGAGGCAGCGCCCTTCCACAGGCTCAGGGCACACCAGCGAGGCTCAGGGACACACCACTAACGAGGCTCAGGCACACCAGCGAGGCTCACGGCACACAAGTGAGGCTCACGGCACACAAGTGAGGCTCGGCGCATACCAGCGGGCTACTCGCCAACAGTCCCGTCGACCATTTCGCGTACCACGTCCAGGTGCCCGACATGCCGCGCATACTCCTGGAGGAGATGAACGAGGATCCAGCCAAGTGTGGGCGGATCGCAGGTGAACCGACCACCCAGACCCGCCCGATCTGTCAGCTCCGCCTCGCGGGCGATCGCATCTGTGCGGGCGGCGATCGCCCTCAGCCGCTCGGTCAGCACGTAAAGGGTCTCGTCGGGTTCGAGGAGCCAACCATCGGAGTCTGGATCGTGATCGCCCCAGGGGTCCGGCACCTGCTCGGCTTCGAAGCCCCATTGCATCCAGCGCCGCTCGACGAAGACCAGATGTTTCAGAAGCCCGAGCGGTGACCAGCCCGAGGGCAGGATGCTAGCGGTCAGCTGGTCGTCGGTCAGACCGTCGAGCTTCGTCAGCAAAGAGGCGCGGTAGTAGCTCAGCTGCTGCAGCAGGATTTCCCGCAGGTCGTCCAGTGTTTGGGGAGGTTCCTCGCGAAGCTCACTCATGTCTAGGAGGCTAACTGTCACTATGACGCGCTGTTCGCTCCGACGACTGCAGGAGCTTGCGGGTGCAGCCACCTGATGGGCTCCTTATGGAGAACGCAAGCGACGAAGGAGTCGGAACGCGCGCACAGCCTGTCAGAGTGCAAATCAAGCCTGTCAGAGTGCATCAAGATGGATTCGTGCGCAGCGCTGGTCACCGGGTAGAGTTCAGCGTTGGTCCGGCGACAGATCGCCGAGCCGCAGCATTCGCCCTCCTGCTATGGGGGAGTCCCATAGCCGCTCAGACCAGAGGAGGTGGGGTTCGCGCATGCGTGAGTACGAGGTCATGGTCATCTTTGACCCTGACACCGAGGAGCGTACGGTTCAGCCCACGCTCGAGAAGCACCTGAAGGTGATCACCAAAGGCGGCGGTACCGTCGACAACCTCGATATCTGGGGACGGCGCCGGCTGGCGTACGAAATCCGGAAGAAGTCGGAGGGCATTTACGCAGTGATCAATGTGACCGCGGAACCCAGCGACGTGAAAGAGCTGGATCGCCAGTTCGCCATCAACGAGTCAATCATGCGGACCAAGGTCATCCGGCCCGATCTGCACTGAGATGGGCGAGATTATCCACAGATTGTCCTGCGTCAGCGCGTAGCGTCAGTCCTGGCTGGCAGGCTGGCCAATGCTCGTCTTTGGGCTGGATGTTCTTCGCAACGGCCCGAGGCGACCAACCAACACCACATCGCTCATCACAAACGGAGAGTTTCATGGCAGGCGAAACCACCATCACACTGGTCGGCAACCTCACGGCTGACCCGGAGCTGCGCTTCACCCCCTCGGGCGCGGCGGTCGCGAACTTCACCGTCGCATCCACACCACGCACCTTCGATCGTCAGACCAACGAATGGCGTGACGGCGATGCGATGTTCCTCAACTGTGCAGTGTGGCGACAGGCTGCGGAAAACGTCGCGGAATCGCTGCAGAAGGGAATGCGGGTCATCGTGCAAGGCCGGCTGCGGTCGCGCAGCTATGAGACCCGCGACGGCGAACGGCGCACCGTGTTCGAGATCGATGTGGATGAGATCGGTCCGGCGCTGCGCTATGCAACCGCCAAGGTCACAAGGAATGCGAGCGGCAGTAGCCAAGGCAGCGCGCGTCCCTCGGCTGGTAGCTACGGTGAGGATCCGTGGGCTAGCGGCACGCCCAGCGCCGCGGGAGCGCGTTCTTCCTCACAAGGCTCCGATCCCTGGGCGACACCCCAGAGCGATGAGCCCCCGTTCTGATACTGAACTCAAGACAAGACCAAGGCACATTCCGGCCATCGGCTGACCGCCGCGCCGGGCTTTCGGAAGGAGAGCACCACAATGGCCACAACCCCACCCGCGCAGCGCAAGCCGAAGAAGAAGGCCAACCCGCTCCGCGCTGGCCAGAACATCGACTACAAGGACGTCGCCACACTGCGAAAATTCATCTCCGAACGTGGCAAGATCCGGGCGCGCCGGGTCACCGGGCTCTCGGTTCAAGAGCAGCGCCGGGTTGCCATCGCCATCAAGAACGCTCGCGAAGTGGCGCTATTGCCGTACGCCTCCACGGCCCGCTGAGAGGTGCGAGCGTCGGAAAATCGCGCGCCCGCCGTGCTGAGGAGGAGAGAGCAGAGGCGCCTTTTCCTCTGCGAGCGACGACGAAGTAGGCGGATGAATGCGCGCGATGCGCGAGCAGCTCACAAAAGAAAGGTGCTGGCATGAAGCTCATCCTGACTGCCCCGGTTGACAAGCTCGGTATGCCGGGTGATGTGGTCGAGGTCAACGACGGTTACGGCCGCAACTTCCTCGTGCCGCGCGGGTTCGCGATCCGCTGGAGCCGCGGAGCCGAGAAGCAGATCGACGGCATCAAGCGCAGCCGTGCCGCACGAGAGATCCGCGGTCTCGATCACGCACAGGAAGTGCGCGACCAGCTGGAGGGTCTCACAATCGATTTGCCCGCCCGGGCAGGCGACACCGGCAAGCTGTTCGGAGCGGTGACCGCGGGGGACATAGCGGCCGCGATCAAGAAGGCTGGCGGCCCGTCGGTTGACAAGCGCGCAGTACAGATCGCCAAGCCGATCAAGACCGTCGGTCTGCACACGGTTGGTGTCAAGCTGCACGATGCCGTCACTGCAAACGTACGGCTTGTCGTCGAAAAGGCCTGATCCGCTTGATCTGAGGTCGAGACTGGTCACAGCAGAGACCTTCTCTGCGAGCGTCAGTAGGCGCCCGCTGGTGATCGGAGGTGCGATGAGCGGAACTGTTGCTTCGCGAAGAGTGACGACGACACCGGCTTCCAGGGGCGCCGCGCGAGCAGAGACTAGACGGAGCGCTTGATGGTCCGAGTGACTCCCGAGGAGCTCGAACGTCGCCGGCGCGCCCAGTTTGGCCGCACGATCATGGGCGTTTCGGCTCTGCTTCTCATGATCATGAGTGCCGTACTGCCGCACGTCATGGTGGAGGCGGCGACAGTGGTGCCGGGCCGCTCCCTTATCCCAGCCAGCCGCTTTTTCCTGATCGCAAATCCCAGCGCGGAGGCGTTTCAGGGCGCGACAAGTGTCGCCGATGTGGGGATGGGGATCAGCATCACCTATCTCGGCCTGGCTTTTCATCAGGTGGGCCTGATCACGGGCATTGCATCATTCTGGGTGCTCATTGTCGACGATGTCGGACGCTGGACCCGGCGGCTGGTGATGGTCTCTGGTGTGTCGCTGCTGCTCGGTGCCTCGACTGTGGTGTTCGGCTACCAGTTGCTGACCAACGCCGGGGTGCCGACCTTGCTCGGCTACGCATGGATTCCGACCCTGCTGGCTGGCGTGATCATGGTCGTTGGTGGTCGACTTGCCCGTAAGCGGCTGGTCAGCACCTGGTATTGGGAGAACCCCGAAATCGTCCAGCCCTAGCAGGTTGGGTCCCCGTCCACAGACTTTTCCCCAACATGGGGATGAATCACATCGTTGTCATTTCCAAGCCGTGTGGCAGTCGCTTTTCTCGTCTGGGATGGCTAGCGAGTGTTCGGCGCGAGCAATCGACACTTGTTTGCCGCCGCCATCCTTGAGTTCCACGACGTGGCGCAGGCACGCCCTAGCTCGAGGCCGCAAACGTTGCGCGTGGCTGCCGTCACGGCGGTCTGGGACTGCTGGCTTCGCCTGTGACAAACTTCCGACCGTTGTGGAGTTCTTGGTAGCCGAAGCCGACAGTAGTGGTCCGAAAGTCGTCAACGGTCGGAAATTTCGACGACGACGTACCTAACGCCAGAGCGTCGCGAGAGCGAATGCAGCCGCCATCCCGCCCATTCCGATGAGGATGTTCCAGTTCCCGAGCGCTTCCATGAACGGGATGTACTGCCCGGCGATGTAGTAGGTGATGAGCCAGGCCACGCCGAGCAGTCCGACTGCGATGAAGGTCGGTGGTACCCAGCGCCGACTCGCCGGAGCTTTGATTTTCTTCGGCTTCGACGTCCGCTGCGCTTTCAATCTCTGCTTATCGGCGGCGGTCTTTCGTGTTCTGGACTCGGGCACCAAATTCTCCTTGCTGTTGAAGTAGGTAGCGTAGTCAAAGTCTCGGCTTGCGAGCCATGTCGTGCTCGCCCGTCGAACCCGATTGCTCACTCCAGAAGGATTCAGACTTGCCCGATCGCACGGTCGCCGATGCGTGGCGCGCTGTTGTCTCGGTGCTCCGCCGCGCTCGCAATGCACAGCGCCGCCGGGATCGAGATCGGCGGCCGCTTGCTCGCGCGGTCACTGCAGCGATCTGCGCGCTCGCGGGACTGATGATCATCATCAGCGCGATGCACGCCCAGGGCACGGATCTGCGACCCGCCCGGAACACTGATCTGGTCAGCCTTGTTCAGTCCCAATCGCGTCAGAACACCGAACTGACTAGCCGGCTGACTGCTCTGCGACAGGAGGTTGACGGGCTCACGGCTCGTAGTGACGAGCAGTCAGACCTCCACCCGGATCTCAGTCGGCAGTCTCGCCGCGTTGGTCTGACACCGGTCTCCGGCCCGGCAATTACCGTAACGCTCGATGACGCGCCGTCGAGCGTGGCAGCCAACGGTATCGAGCCTGACTTGCTTGTCGTGCACCAGGAAGATATTCAGGCGGTGGTCAATGCACTGTGGAGAGGCGGGGCAGAAGCAATGACGATCCAAGGACAGCGCGTGATCTCGACCACTGCGGTGAAGTGCGTCGGCAACACGGTGGTACTGCACGGCATCCCGTACGGGCCTCCGTACAGAATCAGCGCGATTGGCGACCAGGCTCGGCTGCGCGCCGCCCTCGCTGAGTCCGAGCCGATCCAGATTTATCAGCAGTATGTGGAGTCCTACGGTCTGGTCTTCCGCGAGAAGTCGGAGCCCAAGGTCCACTTTCCGGCTCACGAGGGCTCGACTGAACTGGCGTATGCCAAGCCATATGCCCCCTTCGCCACCCGAAGCGATAGCGGCAGCCCGCGCTGACTGACGCTACGTAAGAATGATCGTGTGCCTGTCGTGAAGGTTCTTGTCATCGACAACTACGACTCGTTTGTCTACAACCTGGTCCAATACCTGGCGCAGATTGGAGCCGAGGTCGATGTCTGGCGCAATGACGACCTGCGCTTCGATGATCCGGATTTCTCGGAAGGTTTCGACGGCATCCTGCTCTCGCCGGGTCCCGGAACGCCTGAAGAGGCAGGGGTATGCGTCGAGGTAGTTCGGACCCAGGCGGGTCGGCTCCCCATCTTCGGCGTCTGTCTTGGGCTGCAGGCGATCGGGGTGGCCTACGGGGGCGTGGTCGATCGAGCGCCGGAGTTGCTGCACGGTAAGACCTCGCTCATTCGTCATCAGGGGATCGGCGTGCTCGCCGGCCTGCCGTCGCCATTCACCGCCACCCGTTATCACTCGCTGGCCATCGAGCCTCCGTCACTGCCTGCGGCACTTGAGGTCACAGCAACCACACCCAGCGGAGTGATCATGGCTATCCGCCACCGCGAGCTGCCGGTCGAAGCGGTGCAATTCCATCCCGAATCTGTGCTGACCGAGTGGGGCTACCAGATGCTGGCAAACTGGCTGGCGATCTGCGGTGATGTCGAGGCTCCCGCGCGAGCTGTCGGCATGGCCCCGCTAATGTCAGCACGCTGAGCATTACAACCGCCCACTCGGAGGAGAGGAGATCCACGATGCCCTACGTCACCGTCGGAACGGAGAACAGTGCCCCCATCCAGCTCTACTACGAGGATCATGGTTCTGGCCAGCCTGTTGTGCTGATTCACGGATATCCCTTGGACGAATCCTCGTGGGAGAAACAGACCGCGGCACTGCTCGACGCTGGCAAGCGCGTGATCACCTATGATCGACGCTGCTTCGGAAAGTCGGACCGACCAACCAGCGGCCACGATTACGACACATATGCCGCAGACCTCAGTGCTCTGGTTTCGGCACTGGACCTGCAAGATGCCGTGCTGGTCGGTTTCTCGATGGGCACTGGGGAGGTAGCCCGCTATATCAGCCGCTATGGCTCCCACCGGGTGGCCAAGGCAGTGTTCCTCGCCCCACTCCAGCCCTTCATGCTGAAGACTGATGAGACCCCAGAGGGGGTCCCACAAGAGGTCTTCGATGATCTACTCAAAGCAGTCAAAGCGGACCGCTACGCCTTCTTCACCACCTTCTTCGAGAACTTCTACAACACTGATGAGAACCTTGGTAAGCGCATTAGTGAGGAGGCACTGCGAGCTAGCTGGGACCTGGCGACCAACGCCTCGGCGTACGCCTCGGCCTGGGCCCAGCCAACCTGGTACACCGATTTCCGCGCCGACGTAGAAAAGATCGATGTGCCGGCGCTGATCATGCACGGCACCGGCGACCGGATCGTGCCTATTGAACCGACTGGGCGGGCGTTCGCCAAGATGCTGCCAAGCGCGACATATATCGAGATCGAGGGTGCCCCGCACGGCATGCTGTGGACGCACGCGGAGGAGATCAACAAGGCGCTGGTGGACTTCCTGGCCTAAGGGTTGGGCGCTTTGAGCCTGCGAAATCGTTATGTGCCCTGAGCCTGTCGAGGGCGCATTACCGCGGCTTCGACGAGCCCAGCCCGCAATGCGGCTAGCGAACGCCATTCGGCCGGAACTGCACGCTAATCCGCGGACCCACTGACCGAGTGGTCTTCGGTATGGCGTGTTCCCAGGTGCGCTGGCACGAACCGCCCATCACGACCAGATCGCCGTGGCCAAGCAGGTGCCTGATCGTTGCACCGCCGCCTCGCGGGCGCAGCAGGAAGTGCCTTGGTGACCCGAGCGAGATGATCGCCACCATCGTGTCCTCGGACTTGCCGCGCCCGATGGTGTCACCGTGCCAGGCGACTGAGTCGCGGCCGTCACGATAGAGGCATAACCCGGCGGTCGTGAAAGGCTCGGCGAGTTCCTCGCCATAGGTGGCATTCAGCGCCTCACGAGCCGTAACCAGGTCGGGGTGAGGAAGTGGATCGTCCTCGCCGTAGAAGCTGAGCAGTCGCGGCACGTCGACAACCCGCTCGTACATTTGCCGCCGCTCAGCCTGCCAGGGCACCTGTTCCAGGAGGTCTTCGAAGAGGCTGCTGGCGCCGCCTAGCCAACCGGGCAGCAGATCTACCCATGCGCCACGGCCGAGAGTTTGGCGAGTCATCATGCCGCCAGGCGGCACGAGCGCGGGGCGGTCGGTAATTGCTAGATCGAAGAGGGACGTCTGAACAGCGTTGGGCACACGGCTACTCTAGCACCGTATTCGATTATCCATTCGAATTTGTGCCAGGAGTCGCCTGGTTTCCCCGTCTCGCTGTCGGGGTTTCGGTTGGCGTGGGGGAAGGTTTGGTTGTCGTTGGCTCTTCGGTGGGTGACTTAGTGGTTGGCGGTGGCTCTGGTGGCGATGGCGCGGTTGCCAGCGTGAGTCGGATCGTGGTGTCGCGGTCGACTGTTGCGCCAGCGTCCGGGCTCTGGCCGATTACGGTACCGGTTGGTTGCGAGCTCTCCCGCTGAGAGAACACCGGCTCACCAAAGCCCGCATCCCTAGCCTCACGGACCGCTGCGCCGCGGCTCAGGCCCTCGAAGTTCGGAACCTCCGACTTGCCAGTCGCGTACCTGATGGTGATCTTGCTGTCCAGGGGTACGGTCGAGCCCTCCTTCGGGGAGATGCTGATCACCTCGCCCGGCTTAGTGTCGGGGTCCTCGCTCTTGGCCTTACTCTTTTGCACGTTGGTGAACTTCAGATCGTCTAGAGCGGCCTCGACGTCCTTGACGTCCTCGCCGACTAGCCCATCGGGGATGGTTCCGGTCTTGGGGCCCTCGTTCAGAGTGATGATGACGGTACTACCAACATCGACCTCGGTGTTGGCGACAGGATCCTGGGCGATGATCGTGCCCTTGGTCTCCTCGTCGCCGTTATCTGTCTTGACCTCGACCTGGAGATTGCGTGAGGTGAGCTGGTCGCGCGCTTGCTGCTCGGTGTAGGTGAGCACGTTCGGCACTTCAACCTTCTCGACGGCGGGTGTCGCCGGGTTGAACACCCGGTAAAGCGCCCACCCGCCAAGCCCCAACGCCAAGACGATCAGTGCCCCAATGAGGATCGCCAGGCCGACTCGGCTCTTGCGCGGTTCCTCTTCCTCGTACTCCTCCTCGCCCAGTTCCTCCGGCGGGACCACTGTTGCCGGCCCAGCCACATGGGTGGGGGTGTCGTACGCATTGGCAGCCATCGCTCCGGCCGCCATAGGTACCACCGCCGTCGTCTGCTGCGCGGTGGTTTGTTGGCCCGAGAGCAAGCGAGTGATGTCGGCCTTCATCTCCATGGCGGACTGGTAACGGTCAGCCGGGTCCTTGGCCAGTGCCTTCAGGACGACCGCATCGATCTCGGGAGTAATTTCCGGGTCCAGCTGGCTGGGCGGCGTTGGAGCCTCGCGGACGTGCTGGTAGGCCACGCTCACCGGAGAATCGCCCACAAATGGCGGCCGGCCGAGCAGCAGCTCATAGAGCACGCAACCTGCTGAATAGAGATCACTGCGCGCGTCGACGGTCTCCCCTCGTGCCTGCTCAGGTGAGAGGTACTGAGCCGTGCCGATCACGGCCGCGGTCTGGGTCATGGTGGCGCTGGTGTCTGCGACGGCCCGGGCGATGCCGAAGTCCATCACCTTGACCCCGCCGTTGGGGGTAAGCATCACATTGGCTGGTTTGATGTCGCGGTGCACGATGCCGGCCTTGTGGCTGTAGCTCAAGGCGTCGAGAATGCCCTGGGTCACCTCCATCGCCCGCTCGGGAAGAATCTTGCGCCCTTCGCGGAGCACATCACGCAATGTCGGACCCTCGACCAGCTCCATAACAATGTAGGGAACCGAAACTCCGGTCAGCGGATCGATCTCCTCGCCGGTGTCGTAGACGGCGACGATTGTGGGATGGTTCAGGCCGGCTGCCGACTGGGCCTCCCGGCGGAACCGTGCCTGAAACGTCGGGTCCATGGCGAGGTCGGTACGCAGCTGCTTGACCGCAACGGATCGACCGAGCCGTTGGTCGACAGCACGGCGGACCTCCGCCATGCCGCCCCGACCGAGCAACTCGCCCAGTTCGTACCGGCCCCCGACCGTCGTTGGGCTGCTAGTCATCCCCATGATCCTCCCTCAACCCCGGGTGCCATTCTCGGCCATAGCACCCCGGAGCGTGAAATGGGCCCATCTGCCGTCCGCTGGGCGAACACAGGCGCGGCTCGGCGCGTGCGTATGCCATCACAGCCGTTCAAAGGTACGTGGTGGTCGACTCGTCATAGCGCCGCGGTGTTGGATTGGCACTCTGACAAGCTGTTCGCGAGATCCGACTCCTTCGTCGCTTGCCTCGGATGGCCAAGATGTTTCATGTTGGCGCCTCGCAAGCTCCTGTAGTCGTCGGAGCGAACAGCTCGTCATAGCGCCGCTTCCATAACCGCCTTGGCGATGGGTGCCGCCACTCGTCCGCCTGCGATGTCATTCCGCGGAATGTCGGCATCCTCGACAATCACGGCGACGGCGACCTTGGGATCATCCAGCGGCGCAAATGAGGTGAACCACGCGAACGGCTTCCGCTTTGGATCCGACTGCGCTGTACCTGTCTTGCCACCCACCCCGACGCCGGGAATCTGCGCGTTGTGGCCGGTGCCTTCGCTGACCACGATGCCCATCATTTCCTGCATGTCCTTGGCGTTCTCAGGAGTCATGGCAGTGGAGAGCTTCGTGGGCCTGTGGGTCTCGATCGGCTTCAGATCCTGAGATCGCACCGTGCTGACCACGTACGGATCCATAAGCACCCCGTCATTTGCGATCGCCGCCGACACCATTGCCATCTGCAATGGGCTCGCGGCCACGTCGAACTGTCCGATAGAGCTGAGCGCCAGCTGTGCCTGGTTCATCTCGTCCGGAAATTGACTGGCCACTCCTCCAAGATCAGCCAGGTGCCGCCTGTCGAAGCCGAAAAGCTGAGCTTGTTCGCGAAGCTTTTGTTCACCAACATCAAGACCCAGGTTGGCAAACGCCGTGTTACAGGAGACCTTGAGTGCCTGAGTGATCGTGATCTTGGTGCCGCCACAGTTGGTGGAGTTGGGCAGGTAAACCCGAGTACCGGGGAGCTTGAGCCTGTCAGGCGACTCCACCATGGAATTTGGGGTCTTACCGTCCGCGAGCGCCGCAGCCGTGGTGACCAGTTTGAAGGTGGAGCCCGGGGGATAGATCTCGCGCGCGGCTCGGTTGGAAAGCGGTTGCTGGGAGTTTGACGCGAGCCGGTCGTACGCCTTGCCTGCAGCTTCGATGTCGTGGCTGGCGACGTCGTTGGGGTCGAAAGTGGGGCTGGTCACCAGGGCGAGCACAGCGCCTGTCTTCGGATCGAGCGCGACAACGGCACCTTTCTGGTTGCCGAGCGAGTCGGCCGCGGCTTTCTGAATCTTCGGCACGATCGTGGTTTGGACGCTGGCCCCTTCCGGCGTCTTGTTGGTCGCCATGTCGACGAGCCGGCGTACGAAGAGCGCATCATCGGTGCCTGCGAGCTGGGCGTTGTACGTGCGCTCCAAGCCTGAGCTGGCACGGTCGTAGGAGTAGAAGCCTGTGATCGCTGCGTACAGCTCGCCATCCGGATAGACCCGCTGGTACTTGAAGCGGTCCTTCGACGTCACTGTCTTGGCGATCTCCGTCTTTCCGAAGGCCAGGATTGCGCCGCGGTTCTGGGCGAATTCCGCGTCCCGTACCCGCCGGTTCTGCGGCTGGGCGGCGAGCGAGTCCTGGCGGAAAATCATCATGTACGTGCCGTTGGCAAGCAGCAGGGCGAACATGATCATGGCGACAAAGGCGACTCGCCGGATGGGTTTGTTCATGCGCCCGCCTTGACAAGCTGGGTTTGTTCCACGTCCGGATTGATCGGCGCGACGGTTGCGGCGGGCTTGCGTACTTGATGGGAGATCACCAGCAACAGCCCGGCAACGATCCAGTTGCAGACCAGTGAGGAGCCGCCCTGAGACATGAACGGAGTGGTGAGGCCAGTCAGTGGGAGCAGCCGGGTGACCCCCCCGATGATGGTGAACACCTGCAGCGCGAAGGCGAACGACAGGCCCGTGGCCAGCAGCTTGCCGAAGGGCTCTCGGCACTGCAGTGCAACCCGCAGGCCTCGGGCCACGATGAGCCCATAGATCATGATCACTGCCATGAGCCCGGTCATGCCGAGCTCTTCACCAATCGCGGCGGCTATGAAGTCACTGCGGGCCAGTGGTGTGAGGCCCGGTCGGCCGAGCCCCAGTCCGGTGCCGAGCAGGCCGCCCCAAGCCAAGCCAAACTGGGCGTTGATCACTTGGAAGTAGGCGTCGAAATCAGAGAAGGGATCCAGCCAGGCGCCGACCCGCTGCCGTACGTGGCTGAAGTTGAGGTAGCCGAAGTACGCTCCCGCTGCGAAGAGGAGCGTGCCGAGTACAGCCCAGCCGGCCCGCTCGGTGGCGACGTAGAGCATCATCACAAACAGTCCGAAGAACAGCAATGAGGTCCCTAGATCGCGCTGCCATACCAAGATGGCCAGGCTGATCAGCCACATCACCAGAATTGGGCCAAGGTCGCGGGCCCGTGGCAGGTCGATGCCGAGGATGCGATAGCCGGCGAGCGCCAGCACGTCGCGCTTCTCGACCAGGTATGAGGCAAAGGCGATCGCGAGTAAGACCTTGGCAGCCTCGGCGGGTTGGAAGCTATAAGGACCGACATGAATCCAGATCTGGGCGCCGAACTTCTCTGTGCCGAGGCCAGGTACCAGCGGCAGCAACAGCAGCGCGATACCTGCTAGGCCGATCGTGTAGGTGAACCGCTGCAGCGGTCGGTGATCATTGAGCCAGGTGACGACCAGGATGAACATCAGCACGCCGATCGCAGTCCAGATCAGCTGCTGGCGAGCGCCGTTGAGCGGCGGATCATTGATCAAGTCAATGCGGTGGATCATGACCAGGCCGAGGCCGTTGAGCAAGATCACACAAGGCAGGATCACCGGATCCGCGTACGGTAGGCGCCACCGGACTGAAATGTGTGCCAATGCGGCGAGCAGGGTGGAGATGCCCGCTACGTAGGGAAGACTCGGTGATAGCTCGCCGGTGACATTGATATCGACCAGCGCGTACGCGCCGAGGGTCAGGCCCAGTGCGAAGATGATCAGGGCCAACTCAACCCCTCGCCGCTTTCGGGGGACAACGGTGACCGGCGCTACGGCACGCATGGTCAGCAGCTCGGCTCCGCCTGCCCTGTGACGGGCGCCGAAGGTGTCGGGGTTGGCATACTGTCGGGCTGCTTGCTCGGCGTGGATGCGCCTTTCGAGCCTGTTGTCTGCTTTGGTCGCGGTGACGTTGTCGGCTGTGGATTGGCGCATCTCTTGGCAGCGTCGGTCAACTCCGCGACGGTGGCGCGGGCCGAGTCCAGGCTGGAGACATCGATATTGGCTTTGACCTGGTCTTGATAGAACGGCGGCAGCTCGCTCACGGTCAGCTGCTGCACCTCGTAGACCCGCGACAAGGACAGGCCAGGCAGGCTATCTGACAGTCCCTGGAAGATCGCAACCTTGTCCTGGTCGGCGCCTATGAAGTATTGGGTGCGGGTCCAGCCGTAGGCGATTCCAAGTCCGGCAACTGCGAGGAGTACCAGGGCGAGAAGACCGATGAGCGGCTTGCGGAAACGCCCCCTACGCGGCGCCTGAGGGCTGTATCGCTCCTCGTCGTCGGCTGGAGGCGTTTCGAAGTCGGCCAGCTTTGTCACGAGGGTGTCGTCGATGCCATCGTCTCCGGCGTGCTGGCCGCGTGGTACGCCGCCGGCCGGGAAGGGATGCTCCGAGGCGGCACCGAGCACGACGATGTCGTCGCTGCCTCCAGATTCCACGACATCAGCAACGATCACCGTGATGTTGTCGATCCCGCCCTCATGGAGAGACTCGACAACGAGGCGCTCGGCAGCATCGTCCAGGTCAGGCAGCTGCAGGGCGGACTCGATCACGTCGTCGTCGATCAACCCGCAGAGGCCGTCGCTGCAGAACATCAGCCGGTCACCAGGCACGACCGGCACCATCGTGAGGTCAGGATCGTTGGTCGGCTGCCCGTTCAGAACTTTCAACAACAGCGAGCGGTGAGGATGCAGCGCGGCTTCGGATTCACTGATCTTCCCATCATCCACCAGCGACTGCACCCAGGTGTGATCGTGAGTGAGCCGTTCCAGGTGCCCGTCGCGGAGCAGATAGGCGCGGCTGTCTCCGATGTGTGCCAGACCGAGCTCGGTGCCATCGAACATCGCGCCGGTGACGGTCGTGCCCATGCCCTCCAGCGAGAAGTCGGACTCGATCAGTTCCGCGATCTTGTCGTTGGCTTGGTGAATGGCGCCAGCCAGCACGTCGAGCATTTGTTCGCCTGTCGCGGGGCCATCGATCTTCCGTAAGGTGTCGATCGCCACGGCAGAAGCAAGATCACCCGCCGCTGCGCCTCCCATGCCGTCGGCTACCACAACCAGATGAGGGCTCGCATAGCCGGAATCCTGATTGTTCTTCCGGATCAGGCCGATTTCGGAATGGGCGACGTACTTGAGCTGGAGTGTCATCTGCTCACGGCTCCAGCCTCAACATGGTCTTGCCGATGCGAACGGAATCAGCGAGCGTGATCGTGGTTGGAGCAGTGATCCGCTGGCCGTTTACGTAGGTGCCATTCGTGGAGCCGAGATCCTCGACGTAGATGCCGTTCGCAGTAGCGACCACGCGGGCGTGCCGGGTGGAAACGTAATCGTCATCCAAGATCAGCTGGCAATCCGCCCCCCGCCCGATCATGATCATTCCACCGGCCAGCTCGGCTGACAGGCCGGCCTGGCTGCCCTGGGAGATAGTGAGGACCCGAGGTTCCCCGCGTTGCCGCCTTCCCTTCCTGGACGGAGGCGGAGGCGTCTCCAGTTCCTGGGGTTGCGGCTGGTCCGAGGCCCGAACCGGCTTGCCGAACAGGTCACTTCGGATCACCGAGACTGCGGAGAGGATGAACAGCCACAGTAGGGCCAGGAAGACTACCTTGATGATGGTGAGGGCGATTTCCGACATTGCGTCTCATCGTCCACCGGGAGCGTGGATGAGCATTCGGGTGGATCCGATCTCGATCCGTGATCCCTCCCGTAGGGCAGCCTGTTGCACCTTCTGTCCGTTTACGAGGATGCCATTGGTCGAGCCCAGATCGACAATGTCGATCTGCAAGCCTTGAGCTGCCGCGTTCACGCGGATCTGGGCGTGCCGGCGGGAGATCCCCGGGTCGTTGATGCGGAGGTCGGCCTCGCTGCCGCGGCCGATCACCAGGCCCGGCGGCTGCAGCGGGTGCCGAGTGCCGTTGACCTCTAGTACCAGTGGCGCCCTGTTGATAGAGGTTTCACTCGGCCGGCCGGCGCGTGGGGTGATGCCGGCAACAGCTTGGGAAGTGACGGTGAAACGACCGGTAGGCAGGTGAGAGTCCAGCTCAAAGCCGATCTTGATCGGGCCATTGAACACGTAGCCCATTTCGCGGGCATGGTTGCGCAGCTCGGTCGCGAGCTCGGCGTTCAACGTATTGGCGTACGGAGCGAGCTTGTCGTGGTCGTGTTGGGAAAGGTTGACGGTGAAGTCGTTGGGCACTAAGCGCTTGTCGCGGGACATCAACTTGGCCTCGGCGTCGAGCTCGCGCTGCAGCCGCGCGGCAATCTCGACCGGCTGCACGTCGCCTTTGAACGCGCGCGCGAAGACGCCGCTAACCGCGCCCTCCACTTTCTTCTCAAAGCGCGCGAAAATGCCCATGTCCCTCCTTCCCCGAGGTCAACCTAGATCGTATCCGGATAAGCTAGGGCGGCCTGCTACTCAGAGAATTGAGCTTGAACCGTTGGCAAGCGCGCAAAACTGACGCCTAAGCGACGGTTTGGTCGTGCTAGCCTTTCCCGGCTGGTTCGCACCAATTGCGACCCGCGCGAGTGGCGGAACGGCAGACGCGCTGGCTTCAGGTGCCAGTGTCCGCAAGGACGTGGGGGTTCAAATCCCCCCTCGCGCAC
>JBKPTR010000284.1:0-15723 GCA_046735615.1 Actinomycetota bacterium | reverse complement strand
CTCAAGGCGCTGCGCCGCGCGGGGCGTACGGTCAAGTTCCTTTACACCATTCCGAACTATCACAATCCCGCCGGGATCACTCAGTCGCTCGATCGACGGCTGGAGCTCTTGCACCTCGCCGAGCGAGCGGACCTGCTGGTGGTCGAGGACAACCCGTACGGGCTGCTGGGATTCAACGGCGAACCCATCCCTGCCCTCAGATCGCTGAACGAAGACCAGGTGATCTATCTCGGCTCGTTCTCCAAGACCTTCGCACCCGGCTTCCGGGTCGGCTGGGTGCTGGCGCCTCATGCGGTACGCGAAAAGCTGGTGCTCGCTCAGGAAGCGGCAACCCTCTGTCCCCCGGTCTTCTCGCAGTTTGCGGTCGCGGCCTACCTGGCCAACCACGACTGGCGTGGGCAAATCAAGGTCTTCCGGGAGATGTATCGCGAACGACGCGACGCGATGATCACGGGGCTGACCAGTCACATGCCGGCCGGCACCAAATGGACGCACCCAGAAGGTGGCTTCTTTGTCTGGCTGACTCTGCCGCCGGGAATCGATTCGCATGCCATGTTGCCGCGCGCGGTCACCGCTCGAGTCGCGTACGTGCCTGGGACCGCGTTCTATGCCGATGGTTTTGGCAGCCGGCACATGCGCTTGTCGTACTGTTTCCCAACGCCCGAGCGCATCATCGAAGGCACCCGCCGGCTCGGTGAGGTGCTGGAGTACGAGGCGAGAATGCTCGAAATCTTCGGCACTGCCGTTGAGCCTGAGAGCGGCCGCCTGGCATTCGGACCCCGTGAGGCACCAGGCCCGAACCAGACCTGATGATCATGGAGCTCGCCAGAAGTTGATCTTGATCGATGTTGATCATGATCTGATGATCATGAAAGAAGGAGTGGGGTGGCCGACAACGGATACCTACAGACGGTGATCGTGCTCTCGGGAGGTCTGTCACATGAGCGTGACGTCTCGTTGCGCTCCGGGCGCAGAGTGACTCAGGCGCTGCGCTCTCGGGGTATCGAGGTCGTGGAGTCCGATGTTGACTCCAGTTTGCTGTCACGACTCGCCGAGCTCACTGGCTCAGTGGTCTTTCCTGTCTTGCATGGCGAGGCGGGTGAAGATGGCGCACTCCGCGAGGTCTTCGACCTCCTTGGTGTGCCATTCGTCGGCTCAGTTGGATCGGCCTGCCGGGTGGCATTCGACAAATCAGTCGCAACGACCGTCGTCGGTGCTGCGGGTATCCATACGCCCACCCAAGTCGCGTTGCCATACGAGACCTTCCGTGAACTGGGTGCTCAAGTCCTGGTCAAGGCGCTCGGCGACCAGCTGGGCTTCCCGATGATGGTCAAGCCGTCCCGCTGCGGCTCCGCGCTCGGGTGCAGCAAGGTCACTCGGGCCAGTGAGCTTCCGGCCGCCATGGTTGGGGCGTACGCATACGGCTCGGTCGCGGTGATTGAGGAGTTCATCGAGGGAACCGAAGTGACGGTGGCCGTCGTGGACCGTGGGCGTGGCCCCATCGCACTGCCTGCTGTGGAGATCCGGCCGGAGTCTGGCGTGTACGACTACACCGCCCGGTATACCGCCGGCGCAACCCGGTTCTTGTGCCCGGCTGAGCTGGAGTCCGATGTGGCAAACCGGTGCGCTGATGTGGCATTGCGGGTGCATGCCGCACTCGGCTTGCGGGATCTATCGCGAACCGATCTCATCGTCAGATCCGACGGGGAGCCGGTATTCCTAGAAGTCAACGTGTCACCTGGCATGACCGAGACGTCAGCGGTTCCACTGGCAATCGAGACCGCCGGCTGGAGCCTCGGAAAAATGTGCGCCGACCTGGTCAACGCTGCCGCAGCCCGCGGGGGCCGCGCCAAGACGACTTCACTGGCGGCGAACTGAAAGAGTTCCCTCGATGACCCGGTTCAAACAGGCCTTGGTCATCGCCCTCGGCATCGGCCTGGCGGCGGTCATGGTCGTGCTTGGCTTCTGGCAGCTGCAGGTCTACCACCGTCAGGGAGCAGCGGCTGCGGCCCGGCAGGCGTCCGCACCGCCGATCCCGCTCAGCTCGGTGGCCCGCCCGGGTGCGCCGGCGAATGAGGGGTACGGACGGCCCGTAGCGTTCGAGGGCAGTTACGATCCGGCCTTGCAGCTGCTGGTGCCGGCGGAGGACGGAGCCAGTTTCCGCGTACTCACCGCGCTGCGGCAAGCGGACGGGAGTGTGGTGGCGGTCGTACGCGGCGTCGTCCCTGAACCAAACGCGCCACCACCACCCACTGACCCGGTTCAGCAAGTCGGTGTACTGCTGCCCACCGAAGAACATGTACCGGAAACAGATCTTCCGAGCGGCCAAATTGCATCAGTGCGCTTACCGGCCCTAGCGCAACAGTGGCCGGGCCCGATGATCGATGGATTCGTCACCCTGTCGAGTGCGGATGCCGCCAGCCAGGGCTTGGTGGCGGCTCCGTTGCAACTGCCCGACGCGCCGGGACGGGTGCGCAACGTGGCGTACGTCGGGCAGTGGTGGCTGTTCGCGGCATTCGTTCTCTTCATGGCCTTCCGAATGGCACGCGACATTGGGCGCGAGGAAGGTGCGGAGGTGGTTGAGATCACACCAGAAGGGCCAGCTGAGCCGACATAGGCTTCAGCCCATGCGGAACGCATGGATCCGGTATCGGATCATGGCCTGGGTGGTTGGTACGCTGCTCGTCGTTCTCGTCTGCGTCGGACTTCCGCTGAAGTACCTGGGCGACAATCCCACGGTGGTGACCTGGACCGCTATCCCCCACGGCTATCTGTACATGATCTTGCTGATCACCGCTGTCGACCTCGGCCTGCGGGCCAAGTGGAGCTGGAAACGCTTGATCCTGATCGCGTTGGCTGGCACCATCCCCTTCTTGTCTTTCGTCGCCGAACGTTCCGCAACCAAGAACGTCAGAGCAAAGCTCGCTCAGGCCCAAGCGGTCGAGCCCGCGGCTACTCCCTCCTCTTCCACCTGAATGTCGCTTTGTCGATATTGTTCGCCAGCGTCCGGCTGCCCGTCGATCAGACCAACAATGCGCTCCAAGTCGTCGATCGTGGCGAACTCGATGACGATCTTGCCCTTGGTCCTGCCCAGGTCGACCCGAACACGAGTCTCAAAGTGATCGGAGAGCCGATCGGCAAGATCCTTGACCTTCGGTGCAACCAACTTCGGCTGCCGCGCTCGCCGAGGTCCCTGCTCTTCGTGTTCTCCGACGGTCACTAGCTCCTCTACAGCCCGCACCGACAACCCTTCGGCCACTATTCGCTGGGCGAGGCGCTCCTGGATGGCCGGATCCTCGATGGCCAACAGAGCCTTCGCGTGCCCCGCACTGATCACGCCGGCGGCAATCCGTCGCTGCACAGTCGGTGGCAGTCGCAGGAGCCGGATCGTATTGGAAATCTGCGGCCGTGAGCGTTTGATCCGGCTGGCGAGCTCTTCCTGAGTACAGCCGAAGTCTTCCAACATTTGCTGGTACGCGGCGGCTTCTTCGAGAGGATTCAGCTGAGCCCGATGCAGGTTCTCCAGTAGCGCATCGCGGAGCAGCTGGTGATCTGCCGTTTCGCGCACGATCGCCGGGAGCGTCTGGACTCCCGCCTGTTGCGCGGCCCGCCACCGCCGTTCACCCATGACGAGTTCGAAGTTTGCGCCACCTAACGGACGGACCACGATCGGTTGCAGCATGCCGACCTCGCGAATGGATTCCACTAGCTCGTTCATGGCCTCTTCATCGAAGACGGTTCTGGGCTGCCGTGGGTTGGGCGAGATCGAGTCCAGGGGGAGCTCGGCGAAGTAGGAACCGTCAGGGACCGGTGCCAGCGTCGCCGCCTGAGTGTCGCCGTTGGATGACGCGGGAATTGGCTGCGGCTCCGTTCGCTGGAACAACTCACCCAAGCCCCGGCCGAGGCCGCGGCGCTCCGTACGAATATTCATGCGCTCTCCTCCACGCCTCGACGGGCGATCTCTTGTGCGGCTTCAAGGTAGGAAATGGCCCCTGCTGAGCTGGGCTGGTAAGTCAGAACGGTCTGCCCGTAGCTGGGCGCCTCGGAGATGCGTACCGAACGTGGGATGACAGTTGGCAGTGTTTCGGCGGTGAAGTGCTGGCGAACCTCGTCGGCGACCTGGGCGGCGAGCTTGGTCCGTGCATCGAACATGGTGAGCAGCACGGTGCTCAGCCGGAGGTCGTTGTTGAGCTCACCCTTGACCAGATCAATGGTGCGCAACAGCTGAGTGACGCCCTCGAGTGCGTAGTACTCGCACTGGATCGGAACCAGGATCTCGTTCGCGGCCACCAGTGCATTGAGTGTCAAGAGGCCGAGCGATGGCGGGCAGTCGAGAAAGACGTAATCGGCCTGGTGTTCCTGGAGGTAGGTACGCAGGGCTCGCTTGAGCCGGTTCTCGCGGGCAACGATGGACACTAGCTCGATTTCGGCGCCAGCGAGGTCGATGGTGGCAGGCAGAACCTTGAGATTGGGCGCCTCGGGAGAGTCGACCACGTGGTCGGCGAGTGTGGCCCCCGCCATCAACACCTCATAAGTCCCGGGAATGCCATGTGGATGGTCGACCCCGAGCGCGGTGGTGGCATTCCCTTGGGGATCGAGATCCACCACGAGCACGGAAAGTCCCCCGAGCGCTAAGCCGGCCGCCAGGTTCACACTGGTCGTGGTCTTGCCGACGCCACCCTTCTGGTTTGCCACAACAAAGACGCGGGGGAGTGACGGGGCCGGCAGTGAGACGGTCGCCAAACGGGCAGCGGTTGAAACGGCTGGCGGATCAACCTCGACCGCAGGTGGGCCGAACTCATCTTCGTCAAAGCGGGCCCGTCGCGGACCTGGTGGTATCTCGATTACCGGCGAGGTCGTCGCGACAGCGGTTGGGCCGCTAATTGTCGATTCGGCGGTTAGCGCCGCGGTCCAATCGAGCGTTTCACGTGGAACATTGGGCCAACCGATGCGCGGATCGACCTCAACACAAAGTGGCCATCCAATCCCCGGCGTCACTCGATACTCCACCTCTGGCGGTGCGAGCATGCAACCCCTTCCTCACCTTTCGGCCACAAAGTAGCAATCCGGAGCCGGCTGCGCTGGGCGCCGCGCCAGAAAAGAGATCTCAAGTACTAGCGCTGATGCGTACCACGGTTGCCGGCTCCGCAGCCGGATGCGCCTGTACCGACAACACCTCGGCATCCAGCCGCGCAGCCTGCAACTGACGCCTCGCTGCCTCCACTTCATCGCCAGCGGACCTGCCTTTGAGCGCCAAGATCACACCACCATCGGCGCGCAGCGGATTGCACCAGCTAATCAGGCGGTCGAGCGGGGCGAGCGCCCTCGCGATCACGGCATCGTAGGACTCATGGTGATCTTCCGCGCGTGATCGAACGACCTTGACTCGATCCCCTATGCCAAGCGTCTCGACGGTTTCGGTAAGGAAGGTGCTGCGCCGGAGCAGCGGGTCGATCAGTGTCATCTGAAGATCGGGCCGCACCAATGCAAGGGGGATGCCGGGCAGGCCCGCACCACTACCCACGTCTGCCACAGTGCTGTTGGTGGCGATCAGCCCGCTCAAGGCAGTGCTGTTGACGATGTGGCGATCCCACAGTCTTTCTGCCTCGCGAGGCCCGATCAGGCCCCATTCCACCCCAGTCGAGGCCAGAATGTCGACATATCTATTTATGAGCGGGAACTCAACGCCATAGATCTCAGGTAGCTGCGAAGACATCGGCCAGCACGTCGAGGCCCTCATTGAGCAGTCCATCGCTCATGGCCAGTGGCGGCAAGAAGCGCAGCACGTTCCCGTACGTGCCACAGGTCAGCACAATGACTCCCTTTTCGCGCGCGGCGGCGGCAACTGCAGAGGTGAAGGCCGGATCCGGATCGGAGGTGTCTTGCTGCACCAGTTCAACAGCGATCATCGCCCCACGGCCTCGGACATCGCCGATGCGGTTGTCCTCGGCCTGCATCCGGTGCAGCCGACTGAGCATGATGCGCTCAATCTCACCCGCGCGGGCGACGAGATTCTCTGCTTTGATCGTCTCGATTGCTGCAAGTGACGCAGCACAGGCGACCGGGTTGCCGCCGTACGTCCCGCCGAGACCTCCCACGTGAGCAGCGTCCATGATTTCGGTCCGACCGGTGACCGCGGCGAGCGGCAATCCGCCGGCAATGCCCTTGGCAGTGACGATCAAGTCCGGGACGACGTCGAACAACTCACAGGCAAACATGGCACCCGTGCGCGCGAAACCCGTTTGTATCTCGTCGGCGATGAAGACCACGTCGTTCGACTGGCACCAGTCAGCCAGCGCTGCCAGGAAGCCCTCGGCAGGAACTATGAATCCACCCTCGCCCTGGATCGGTTCGATGATCACCGCCGCCAGATTGGCTGGTCCGACCTGCTTGTCGATCAGATCAATGGCGCGCCGGGCGGCAAGTTCGCCGTCCATCAGTTTGTCATCGCGATAGGGGTATGACAGAGGAGCGCGGTAGACCTCCGGAGCGAATGGGCCGAAACCGTGCTTGTACGGCATGCTCTTCGCGGTTAACGCCATGGCGAGGTTGGTGCGACCGTGGTAGGCGTGATCAAAAGCGACGACCGCTTGCTTCTTGGTGTAGGAGCGGGCGATCTTCACCGAGTTCTCCACAGCTTCCGCACCCGAGTTGAACAGAGCACTGCGTTTCTCATAATCGCCTGGGGTGAGCTGGTTGAGCTGCTCACAAACCGCCACATAGCCCTCGTACGGGGTGATCATGAAGCAGGTGTGGGTGAACAGCTCCACCTGATCTTGAACGGCTGCAACCACGCGAGGGGCGCTGTTTCCGATCGTGGTAACGGCGATCCCGGAGCCGAAGTCGATCAAGCTATTGCCGTCAACATCGACCACGACGCCCCCACCGGCCTCGACCGCGAAGACCGGCATCGTCGTTCCCACGCCCCGCGCAACGGCGCCAGTCTTCCGCGCCATCAGTTCCAGTGAGCGCGGCCCGGGAATCGCGGTCTTCAGAATGCGTTGCTGCTCCAGTTCAGCCATGGACAAAGTGTGCACCACCGCTAGTCTTCGGGCTTCGACCGCCTCCCCTGCCCTGAGCTTGCTCACGTGCCCTGAGCCGGCTGATGCGCCCTGACCTTTGTGTGTGCCCTGAGCTTGTCGAAGGCCGAAGGCGCGGGTGTCGGCATCGTGCTGCAAACTTTCGGCGCGAGTGCGCCGGTGATCGGGGCGATTGTCGTCGCGTACTTGCCGAAGTCGCGCTCATCTTGGCGTTGTGCGCAATGATTCTGGCGTTCTTTTCGGTTCGACGACTTGCGGCCGCGAATGGGCCGATCGTTATTCCGGATCAGGCGGGTATGACCACCACGTGACGGTCGGGTTCCTCGCCTTCAGATTCACTGGTCAACCCGGCCGCCGCCACGGCATCGTGGATGACTTTGCGCTCGAAGGGATTCATAGGCGCCAACGGCACCGGCTCATGAGATTCCTTGGCCTCGCCCACGGCATCTGCGGCGAGCGCTTCCAACTCCTTCCGGCGCCGCTCGCGATATCCGGCCACGTCGAGCATCAGCCGGCTACGCTCGCCGGTCTCAGTCATCACGGCCAGCCGAGTCAGCTCCTGCAGTGCGTCGAGCACCTCACCGCCGGGACCGACCAGCACATTTGACTCGCTGATTATCGACACATGGGCTCGGTCGCCCTCGATGTAGGTGTCGATGTCTCCATCCAGATCAGCAATGTCGAGCAACTCTTCGAGGTAGTCAGCAGCGATCTCGGCCTCGGTGTCGAGCGGATTCTCCGCCGCTTCACCCAGCTCGGGCTCTGCCGGATCCGACTCGACAGCTCCCTCGGTCTCAGCTTGCGGCTCGTCGGCCACCTGATCCCCTTCCGTACTCTCGATGCAATCTCAGCGCTTGCGCTGGGACCTTGGTTGCTTACGCGGTTGTTGTCGTGGCTGCTGCCGAGCCACCCTCGACGTATTCGGCGCCGCCGCTTCAGGTGCCGGCTCGGGGTCGGGCACCGCAGCCAAGGCCACGTCAGCCTTACCCTTGGCCTTGCGTCGCGCCTCCCAGGCGTCGTACGCCGGCGTCCCCGGGGCAGGATTGCGGCGGATCACGTAGAACTGCTGCCCCATGGTCCACAGGTTCGAAGTGAACCAGTAGATCAGGACGCCGACCGGGAAGTTGACGCCGCCGATCGCGAAAACCAGCGGGAATACATAGAGCATGATCTTCTGCTGCTGCGCGAACGGCCCGGTCAGCGCATCCGGGGGCATGTTCTTGCGCATCAGCTGCAGCTGCGTAATGAACAAGGTGACCGTCATGGCGATGATCAGCACCAATGTGACGATGTGCACGCTGGTGATGCCGTTCTCGAAGCCAACCTTCAAGAAGGTGTCGGAGATGCCAGCGCCGAAGATCGTTGCCTGGTTGAGCGAGGTCAGCAGATCTGGGTTGACCTCTAGCCAATGGCCGCGGGGAATGCCACGCGCGGCGCCATCGAGCACTCGGAACAGCGCCAAGAAGATCGGAATCTGCAGCAGCAGTGGCAGGCAGGACGACAGTGGATTGGCGTTGTTCTCCCGGTAAAGCTTCATGGTCTCTTGACCGAGCTTCTCCCGATCATGACCATGCTTCTTCTGGAGCTCGCGCACCTTGGGTTGCAGCAGCTGCATGTTGCGCGAGGACTTGATCTGCTTGACGAACAGCGGGATCAAGGCGACCCGGATGACCACGGTGAGGAACATGATGGACAGCACCCAGGTCCAGCCGCTGTCGGCGCCGAACACCGGGGAAAATATGGAGTGGGCCAGCACGAGAATGCCCGAGACCACCCAGTAGAGCGGCTGCATGATCGCGCTACCGAACGCGATAAAGGGATCCCAGATCGACAGCGGCGTCAGCGTCAGTAGTTCCATCAACTCACACCTCGTCCTGACGCCGGCCCTGCACCGTCACCTATTGTTCCTGTCCGCCGCGCCTGATCACGCATTTCTTCCTCAAATTCAGGGGTTCCCGGTACGGGGTCGTACCCACCCGGTGCCCATGGGTGGCAGCGCAACAACCGTCGAAGCGCTAGCCAACTGCCACGAGCGGCTCCATGAACTTCGACAGCCCGCAGTGCGTAGGCGGAGCAGCTTGGGTGGTAGCGGCAAACGTTGCCATAGAGAGGGCTGATCAGCAGTCGATAGAGCTTGAGCAGACCAATCAGCACGTACTTCATCGGGCACCGCCGTTCTGTTCCGGCCGACGTGCGGAAAGCCGAGAGACAACCTCGTACCAGGCGGAACCGAAATCTTCCGGCACTTCGGCAGGAACCGTCGCGGCCCGCGGTAGCGCTCGTACCACAATGTCAATCTCGCCTGGGGTGTCCAGCACATGAGCAGCGGCGAGGTGCCGCATCCGGCGCTTGACGCGATTGCGGGTGACTGCGTTTCCCACCGCCCCGCTTACGACGAAGCCGATGCGCGGACCGGACCGGCTCACCGGATCCTTCATGAACGCGACATCGTCTGGAGCATGCGCGGCATGGACGATCAGCGTGGGCCTATTCGCTCGAAGCCCTCGCCTTGTCGTCCGTCGGAAGTCTTTCGAGTTGTGCATTCTCAGCAATCGCGGCAACACCGTGGTCGTGCGGGCACGGATGTCAGGCGGACAGGCGGCTGCGGCCCTTGCGGCGCCGGGCGGAAATGATGGCGCGGCCGGCGCGGGTCCTCATCCGTAGACGAAAGCCGTGGGTACGGCTGCGACGCCGGTTGCTCGGCTGGAATGTGCGCTTGCTCACGGGAAAACTCCCACCATCTTCGGGGTACTAGACAAATCAGGTACGGTGCTCACACGGCACGCATCGCAGTCGGAGCGGGCAGCTGGCAGCCGTCGCTGTAAGCGACCTTCTAACGGTACGGGGCGCCGCCAAACCGGTCAAACCGGCGCGAACTTGGGGGGATTTAAGGAATAGTGGGCGCCGATGTCCAGTCGACACGCCGAACACGATGGCGAATACCGCAGACTCGCTTGCGTCGCATCCCCGCGATTGCTAGCGTCGCGCTTCGCCTCACAGCTTTCGGACAGCTACCGCAGCCGGCAACGTTCACTCGTGAGCCTCAATGCCGGGGGGACCGTGGTACGCGTCATCGGTCGTAGGTGCTTTTGTGCACACTCTGTGGATATCTGTGTGGAAGCAGGGCAGGTTGTAATCCCCCAGGCCTGGCCGCCATACCGCGAAAGTGCGTACAACAACCGATTTTGCTTCGCTCCTCCCGGATCGAGCCGGGATGTGCGAAGAGCAGCGGAGTACGAGTGAGCGAACCTTCTGAGAGCGCCGCCGAATCGACAAGCCTGGCCTGGGAGCATCTCTACTCCTCCTCGTCGCCGGGCTTGCGGCGCTGGCTGACGACCGGCCAGCCTGTGGCGCTTCACCAGGACATGTTGATGGTTGCCGTGCCCAACATCTTCACCCGCAACCAGCTGGAGAACCGTTTTCGCTCTGACATCGAGAGCCTGCTCTCCGGCTATTTCGGCCGCCACATACAACTTGCCGTGATCGTCGACGAGTCGCTGAAGCAGGATGAAGAAGCGCGGGCCGAAGAGGCCAACGCGAGATTGGGGCAGGGCAACCTGCAAGAGTTCTCGGATTCGGGCGTCAAGGACCAAAGTGGCGAGGACTACCGAGACGACGAGTTCGCGGAGCCCGGCTTCCACACCGAAGGGTTTCCCAGCACGGAGCAGTACGCCCGACGCGCATTGCGCGGCGAAGGCGGGGCACCAGTCGCAGCGCCTCGCCCGCAGGCCACCGAGGTCGAGTCTGGGTATCCCACTCGAGACGTCTATCGGGACCTGGAGGGATTTCGGTCGCGTCGCGAGAGCGACTCGCGACTCAACCCCAAATACACCTTTGAGACCTTTGTCATCGGCGGCTCGAACCGCTTCGCTCATGCGGCTGCGATCGCGGTGGCCGAGAATCCTGGTAAGTCGTACAACCCGCTGACCATCTACGGGGACTCCGGCCTCGGTAAGACGCACCTGCTGCACGCCCTGGGCCACTACGTACGCAACTACTTCGACCGGGTTCGTGTTCGCTATGTCTCGACTGAAGAGCTGACCAATGACTTTATCAACGCGATCAGTCAGAACAAGGGAGCCGATTTCCGGCGGCGGTATCGCGACGTCGACGTGTTGCTGATCGACGACATCCAGTTCTTGGAAGGCAAGGAACAGACCCAGGAAGAGTTCTTCCATACCTTTAATACGCTGCACAACGCACAGAAGCAGATCGTGATGACCTCCGATCGTCCGCCGAAGCTGCTGGAGAACCTGGAACCGCGACTCCGCAGCCGGTTCGGCTGGGGGTTGATTACCGATGTGCAGCCGCCAGACCTGGAGACCCGGATCGCGATCCTGCGGAAGAAGGCCGCGCAGGAGCGTCTGGTGGCTGGGCCGGAAGTCTTGGAGTTCATCGCGAGCCGGATCCAGACCAACATCCGTGAACTGGAAGGTGCGCTCATCCGAGTGACCGCGTTCGCCAGCCTGAATCGCCAGCAAGTTGACTTGGCACTCGCCGAAATCGTGTTGAAGGACCTCATTCCTGAAGGTGGCGAGGCCCAGATCACGACCGGGATGATCATGGCTCAGACCGCGTCGTACTTTGACGTCACCATTGATGATCTGTGTGGGCAAAGCCGGACCCATGTACTGGTTACCGCGCGTCAGATCGCGATGTATCTGTGCCGCGAGCTCACTGATCTTTCGCTTCCCAAGATCGGACAGCAGTTCGGCGGGCGTGATCACACGACGGTGATGCACGCTGACCGCAAGATCCGCACGCTCATGGCGGAACGCCGCAGCGTGTTCAACCAGGTAACAGAACTGACGAACCGGATCAAGCAGCAAGCCTCTGGTCGCTGAGACTTACTCAGGTGCTCGTGATCACAGCGCCTGATCATTCCATCCGGACAGCGCTTGGGATCGTCTTTGATCAAAGCCTTCCGAACGATCGATGATCCTTACCACACAGGTGGGGAAAACTTTGTGGAAAACGTTGATCTTGGGTCTGACAGCCTGGGGAAGATCAGGGGACATGCGGCATCATCGGGTAGCACATCCCAAGATCCTCCCCGTGTAATTTCCTGCTCTGCACAGTGGTACGCGCACCGACAAATCGTCCCTGACTGGGTCAAAGACACGTTGTCCACAGCATCCACAGCAGCTACGACTACGACCATGAGATACATAAGGTGAAAGGGTCTAAGTCAGCTCGGCTGAGCTCTGTGCAAAGCCGCACGGCGCAAGGCCCCACCCCGGAAGGAGGGGACCGGTGAGCTTTCTGCGCAAGTTGTTCGGCCGCGAGGAACCAACCGACGTTCCGGTTACCTTGGATGTCGACCGTCGCAAGGAGCAGTTGCTTCGGCTGGAACGAGCTCTTGACGCGCTCGCCAATGAAATGCGTGACGATCACTCCATGAATGATCCTGCCTGGCGTGAACGGGTCAACGAGTATCGCCGGCTTGCCGGCAAGGCGATGGAGGAGCGACGCGGCACACCAACTAGGGAAAGCGTGCTGGACCTGGTATTCGAGGTTCGTCCTCTATTCACCGGGCCGATTCCTCAGGGGATGGAGAGGTGCGGGCCGCTCCAAGATGAGGTCATGGCCGCGGCTGATGACCTGCGCCAGCTGCTTCCCGGGGAGAAGGGCTCGAAGTAGTCGGTGCCTTTCGACAAGCTCAGGGCGTATCCGTCGTATGATCACTGCCCAGTCCGGGGTCCGGATGACCTCGTAATTTCGAGGTCACAGAGGAGGTAGCGTGAAAATCCGACTCGAGCGCGACGTCTTGGCTGAGGCCGTGCAATGGGCGGCGCGCAGCCTGCCGCTACGCCCGAGCGTGCCGATCCTGGCCGGTCTGCTGGTACGCGCGGACGCCGAAGGCGTCACCTTCTCCAGCTTTGACTACGAGACCTCAGCTCAGATCCATGTGAAGGCGGCGGTCGCCGACGAGGGCATTGCGCTCGTTTCTGGGCGCCTGCTCGCTGACATCTCCCGCAGCCTGCCGCCGAAACCGGTCGATATCACCTCAGACGACACCAGAATGGAGCTGATCTGCGGGAGCGCCCGGTTTACGCTGCAGACTCTTCCGGTTTCGGATTACCCGTCGCTGCCGAAGATGCCGGAAGCCACGGGCACAGTGCCGAGCGCTGCGTTCGCCCAAGCTGTCTCCCAGGTCGTGGTTGCCGCCGGCCGGGATGAGCTGCTGCCGGTCTTCACTGGAGTGCGGGTCGAGATCGATGGTGACACGATCTCGCTGCTCGCCACTGACCGCTACCGAATGGCGCTGAAGGAACTGACGTGGAACCCGAGTTCAACCCAGATTTCGGCGACGGCCTTAGTACCGGCGAGGGTGCTGAACGAGACTGCTCGCTCGATGACCGCCGGTGAGGAAGTGACGTTGAGCCTGTCCGATGGTGGCGCTGGCGACGGAATAATCGGATTCGAGGGACATGGCGCGTCCGGTGAGCGCCAGACCACGACTCGATTGCTGGATGGGGAGTTCCCGAAGGTTCGCCACATCATGAACACGCCCGCACTCATGAACGTCCGGGTGAGCACGTCTGATGCGATTGCGGCCGCCAAGCGGGTTGCCCTAGTCGCGGAGCGCAATACCTCTCTTCGAATGCTTGTTGGCGAGGGTTTCGTAACCTTGGAAGCTGCGACTGGCGACCAGGCTCAGGCATCGGAGTCAATTGAGGCGACCATTGATCAACCTGGTGGCGGCGATCCAACGGTCACCGCGGCCGGCTTTAATCCGACCTACTTGCTCGATGCGCTGGGGGCGTTCGAGACCCCATACGTGAACTTTGCTTTCACTGCGCCGAGCAAGCCCTGCCAGCTGACGGGCCTGGAGACACTCGATGGCGATCCACTGACCGACTATCGCCACGTGATCATGCTGATGCGTTTGCCTACGTAATTTCTGTTGCGAGCGCCGCTAAAGGACTTGGATGTCAGCAGCAAGATCAAAATAGCGGGCGTGTCAGGATTTCGGACCTATCGGCGGCTGATCAACCTCTGTTATGTTGACGAAACCATCGAGCGTAGGGGGTTGTTTTCCATGCAGCTGGGAATGGTCGGTCTGGGGCGGATGGGTGCAAACATTGTGCGCCGTCTGATGCGCAACGGGCATGAATGCGTTGTCTTCGATGTGAATCCGGATTCCGTCAAGGAGCTGGAGGGTGAGGGAGCCACAGGCGGCTTCACCATGGAGGAATTCGTCGGCAAGCTCCAGCGCCCCCGCGCGGTTTGGGTGATGATTCCAGCAAGCATCACCGGGAAGATCGTCGAAGAACTGGCTGGGTTGCTCGACGAGGGCGACATCATCATTGACGGCGGCAACTCCAACTATCGGGACGATGTGCGGCGAGCCGCAAAACTTCGCGAGCAGGGCCTCCACTATGTCGACGTCGGCACCAGCGGTGGCGTCTTCGGTTTGGAGCGCGGCTACTGCCTCATGGTGGGTGGCGACGAGGAAGCAGTCAAGATCATCGATCCGGTCTTGAAGACCGTCGCTCCCGGCGTCGGTGACATTCAACGTACGCCGGGGCGTACCGGTGAGTTAGCACCGGAGGAGCAGGGCTACCTGCACTGCGGCTCGTCCGGCGCCGGCCACTTCGTCAAGATGGTGCACAACGGCATTGAGTACGGCATCATGGCCGCCTTCGCCGAAGGCCTCAACATCTTGCACAACGCTGACGTCGGCATCGAGGCCGGCCAGCACTCGGCCGAGGTCGCGCCGATGGAGGAGCCTGAGTTCTACCAGTTCAAGATCAACACAGCTAAGGTCGCCGAGCTGTGGCGCCGCGGATCGGTGATCTCCTCTTGGCTGCTGGATCTGACGGCGGCTGCGTTACAGTCCAACCCGAGCCTGTCCGGCCTGGCAGGGCGGGTATCTGACTCGGGCGAGGGTCGCTGGACGGTGAAGGCAGCTGTGGACCTCGGGGTTCCGGCGCCAGTGCTGGCGGCATCGCTGTTCGAGCGTTTCGCTTCCCGCGATGAGGACCACTTTGCCAACCAGGTGCTTTCCGCCATGCGTCAGCAGTTTGGCGGGCACCAGGAGCTTCCGGCCGGCAGTGAGCTCGAGGCAGGCGGGGAGAAGGCGGACAAGGGTCGTGCCTAATTTGATGGTTGGATACTGATGACGACGTTGCCGATCTTCTGGCCTGTCTCGACGTACTCGTAAGCCTCGACGATCTGGTCTAACGGATACGTTCTGTCGATGACGGGCCTGAATTTTCCGGATTCGATCAATTCTTTGAAGTGCCTCGCCATGCCCTGGTCCTGCCTCGGAATTGGGAACTTGACCCTTTTGCCGCCAAGTATCGGCGTGATGAGCGCCAGGATTGGATTCTGAGACCGCGGACCCAAGTCCGATGACAAATAGATACCGGTCGGCCTCAACAGTCGCTTGCACTGACCGAACGAGCTCTTACCGACAGCATCAAGAACCACGTCATAGCTCTCCCAATCCTTCGTGAAATCCCTGACCATGTAGTCGACGACCCGTTCTGGGCCCAGACCTTTGACCAGCTCCACGTTCTCTGTGCTGCACACCGCAGTCACGTTGGCACCAAGAGCGTTCAACAGCTGTACCGCAGCGGAGCCAATCGCGCCGGTCGCGCCGTAGACGAGGACATCTTGCCCAGCTTGGATCTTTGCTGCCCGGATGAAGGAGAGGGCGTAGTGCGAACCCTCGGTG
>JBKPTR010000283.1:0-20354 GCA_046735615.1 Actinomycetota bacterium | reverse complement strand
CTTATTGCACTGCGCAAGAAGGCCGTCGATACGCCGGGTGGATGGGCGTTCGTTGCCGCAGATGCGGCCAGCGCGGCAGCCTTGATCACTCGCATCGCCCACCTCCGGCGGGCGACAACTCCAGAAGATCACCAGAGGCCGACACGTCAAAAGCAACGGCCGCAGCAGCGAGTAGGACCTCGACCAGAGCGAACACGCGCCAGGTTCCTTAGGACCGTGGCGGTTGCCGAGTGAGTTGGTCAGCACTGTTCGCAGCCATGCCAGCATCGTCAGCCATCCCGTGAGCGCTCTCGGGCTTCGATCTGCTCGCCGTAGGAGGTGAAGTCAAGGCCAGCATCAGTAGACCAGCCGTGTTGATTAACGCGAGCGCAAGCATCAACAACAGACCGAAGGTCTACGCTCCGCTTTCCACCGCCACCCATCGATGATCCAGGGCGCAGCCAACGGGATGAAAAACATCGCAAAGCCAGCCAAGGTGACAACTTGCGAACTTGCACCCAGCGTGCGGATCGAGCGCGAGTGCACCGTCCACTCCGCCATGATGACGACGACGTACGCGCCACCCAAGGCACACACCACGCCAGCCCACCCTGAATTCACAACGACAAGGGAAACGCGACAACGAGCACAAAACCGTACAGCGTCACAATGGCCTTCGTCGTATACCGCAAATAGGAGCGCGCTTCCGGGCTATGTGTGTGGACACCCGCCGCAGACCGGTCTCGACATAGAAGAACGCGCAACAATCAGCAGGCCGAGCAGAGTCGCGGACACCTGCGCGATGGTGAGAAGGAATGTCTCTGAGATCTCGTTCATGACTTCACCGTTCCGCCGCGGATGCATCGGACCACCCTGGTTGCAACAGGTTCCGCACCGCCATTGACGGCCTTAACCGACTCGAGGTGCACCTCACTGACCATTTGACCTTCGTTAGCGCCTCAGTTCCAGGGGCGTTGGTCCTGGAGCTTTATGACGGAACCCCGAGTGGCAGCTTCATGGCCACGTCTGGGGTTCATGTTTGCTTGGACCGGATAACAGCGCGCAGCCAATCGGCCCGCACCGAGCAGCCCGACCGCGTTGGTGACAGCCCTGTGCGGCATTCTTGCCTTGCTCGCTGCGATCAGCTCTCTGACTGGCCTTCTAGCTGTGGGAGGTCGCGGACGGCACGTCGTCACCACCGCGCGCGGGGCGATCGTAACTCTGTATGGAAAAGGGATTTACGCTGCCGACAGCTGGCTGCTTGGGCAGGCAACCGCGGTGAGGACATGGCGATCTTGCTCGTCGAAGTGCCGTTCCTGCTTCTAGCGCTGCAATGGTATCGCCGCGGTGGACCCGTAGCCGCCGCTGCCCTTACCGGTGTCCTGGCCTTTTTCATCTATTACTACCTCTCCATGACGTTCGCCACGGCGCAGAATCGACTGTTTCCGCTCTGTGTGGCCGCCGCCCGTCTGGCTGGGTTCGCGCTTGTCGTTGTTGCACGCGGGATGGATCCGAGTGGCATTGCTGGCGCTTTACCTGACTGGCCTGGACGAACTGCCTTGGCAACTTACCTACTCGCGGTGCGGCAGCTCTGACCCTTGCCTGGCTGCCAGGCATGGCAACGGCAGCGATCACGGGGAACATCGCTGCGAAGGCTGGCCCGTATACAAGCTCAGTGACTGATGCAATTGATCTCGGTCTCGTTGTGCCCGTCGCCGTGATTGCCGCGGTGCAGCTGCTCTGCGGGAGGCCGGAAGGCAGCGTCCTGGCTCTAGTGATGCTGGTTGTCAACGTCTGCATCGGCATCTTGTTGATGGCGCAGGGCGTTGCCCAGCTGGCTTCGGCAGTGCCCATGACGATCGGCGAGATTATCGCCAAGATGTTGACCTTAGCGGTCCTTACGCTGGTCGCCGGTGGCCTGTTGATTCGAATGGCATGGGCTGCGTCACATCAAACGGCATTCTCCCGAGACGCAGACCCATTGCACACCGAAGGCACCTGACTTAGCTGGTCGACGTCTCCGGACGCCTGCTGCGACCCCGAATTCGCCAGGCCCGCGCACAGGGCCGGAGCCGCAGCGATGCCGAGAACGTCAAGGAGCCAGAGCCGGCCATCCATGAGGTTGTACGCATGATGCAGCTCAGACTAGGTCTCTTGTTGACGTGATGGCCGAAGGGGAACTCGAATGCAACCGATGCCGAGGACCACGTCAGCCCAACTTGCAGGGCAGCCGGGAGGGACGGAAGGGGATGGCGGCATTCGGTCCTGATTGCCCATGGGGCGAGTAGCACCAGCAGCACAAACGAGGAGAGCTGATGGGCGCGCAGTTCCCCGAGCGCGCCCTCATATGTGCGATGCAATACGCCGTTGAGAGAGGGGATCACAACCGGTGTACGCCTGCAGGCTGCTCGACACCGTGATCATGTTCACGGCTCCCATGGATATCAACAACGCCGCAGGCAACAGGCGGC
The DNA here is from genome assembly GCA_046735615.1 of Actinomycetota bacterium. GTDB lineage: Bacteria > Actinomycetota > Actinomycetes > Propionibacteriales > Propionibacteriaceae > Microlunatus. Next base: position 17,904 of record JBKPTR010000283.1, on the reverse strand, counting down.
AACGGCGGGTTTCCAGATGACTGACAACAGCACAGCAACCGACGATGCGATAAACATTGCGCCGAAGACGATTGCTCAGATCGCTTCACCGAGACGATGGGACTGAAGGCATGTCGGCTGCGCCTTGCCCATCGGGTGCCAGGATCTTAGTCACGCCCTGGTCGCGGCGCAGCATTGACTTGCGCTCGATGATGACGATCATCACGGCAACGCCTGCGAACAGATAGTTCTCCCAGGGCTGTGCCTCGGGCCAGATCGGCAGGTTCATCTGGAAGTGGAACAAGATGGGGATAAGGATGCTACCCCGTGCCGCATTGAACATTGGAGTGACGATCACGCCGAGGGCCAAGACGCCAAGTACGTAAGGACCGAAGGACCACGCGCTCTGCGGAGTGCCGCCCAGGACAAAAGCCGGCAAATGCCATACACCCCAGATGGTTCCAAGAATGAGGGAGGCCCAGAGTGGGGCGAACCGACGCTGCAACAGTGGCAGCGCGACGCCACGCCAGCCGAATTCCTCTCCGACGGGACCAATGAACAAAGTGATCGCCAACATCGGCATCAGCGTGTACCAGGGAGAGAACGGGAGCGGATCGCCGATCGTGCCGTTGATGGCGGCGCCCAGGTACTTCACCGCCGGTATCCCGATGAGCAAGAAAGCCCACCAACCAAGCGGCATCCACCACAGAGTGAGCCGACGGAAAAAGCGCGCCAGGCCTTTGGTGCCGTAGTGCCACCAAACCAGCAGGACGGCTGCGATGCCAGCCGCGTACACGGCCAGGATGAAGACCGGATTCGTACCGCTCACCGGGCCAAACACCGCCTCAACCTGGCTGCTGAAGAGGATCAGCACCGCAACGAGCCCCCAGGCGAGCCCGAAGGCGATTGCGAAAAACGGCCCCAGTGATCGCATTGTCATTTCGCGATGAGCGCCATTGTGCCCGGGGATGCTGTCAACCGAATGCGGGGGAATGGTGGACATTTGTTACCTCCAAAAACGGACTGCACCTCGACGCTATGAGGAATTGGGATGGCGCGTCAGAGACGTTGGTCCTGGGCCGGCTGAGCATAGGTCACCATGACTGACACAGCGGGCATTCGGCTGAGTGATTAAGGACCATGGTCCCTCCCTTTTTGATAGTCGAGCGGGCACTCTGGAATTCGGAGGTAATCAAATGACCAAATCAACAGTCGTCAAGCTGTTTTGGGGCAGCCTTATCGGGCTGGTGGCCGGGTTGGTGTTGATGGGCATCACATTTGCCCTGGCGATCAGCAACGACATCTTCATAATGAGCGGACCCGATGTGACCGGGATCAACTCCGGCGTCTTGTCGTGGACCCTGCTCGGCTTGATGGGGCTGGCGGTGTTGCTGTTGTTGTTCGCCGCCGTGGCGCACTTCGTGGCCTGGATCGGTGCGGTGCTGAACACGGCGCAGCTGCCTGATAAGACCTGGTTTGTGGTGCTGCTTGTCGTCGGCCTGCTGGGGCTGGTATTCATCGCGACGGTGGCCTATGTCATCGCAGGCCCGGACGGAGTGAAAGCCAAGGAGGAGGCGAGTGCACTGCCACAGGCTGGCGGTGTTCCGCAGCAAGTGGCCCCGTCGATAATGAGCGGGCCGAACGAGCACGTCCGATCGTCCGGAAGCGGCCGTACTGACCAGTTCGCGTAACGCAAGCCGTCCCAGAGCCGCAGTCAACGCAGCCGACATGAACGTGGAAAGACGAATCTGGGATGGATCGGCGGTCGTCTCGGAGTACGTCGCAACGTCCCTTTACGGACTGACCCATCCCGCATGGTGGCGGTCCGGTGCCACTGTGCAAGAAGAGCGAATGCCCGTGCCGGGAGATGAGCTGGTCAATAACCCGAGCTGGACCGCCACGCGGGCAACCACGGTCGCCACGCCTCCGGGGGCGGTCTGGCCGTGGATCGCTCGGATGGGTTATGGCGACACGAGTGGATGGCTCTGATGTCGCGCAGTAGGAGAAAGGTTCGAGCTGGTGGAGTCCTATTAACCGCGGCTGCGGTTGCTGAACTGGGATTGATACATCTCGGCCAGACCTACGGATCCACACCCGAGGAACGCCGCAAGCCGCTTCCCGGCGACGATATAGTGCCTCACCCGCAAGTGGTGACCAACCACGCCACGACCATCGACGCCCCTCCGGAAGCCGTCTGGCCATGGCTTGTGCAGATGGGCTGGCATCGGGCTGGCTGGTACACAGCTCGCCGGGGTTGACAAGCTGCCGTTCCCTGCGAACTGGCCCAGTGCAAACCGGGTCATCCCCGGACTGCAGGAGATTCGCCTCGGCGGCTTCATCCCTGACGGGGCTCCTGAGACCAAGTGCGGCTTCATCGTCGAGCGCCTCGAGCCACAGAGAGCGTTGGCACTGCACTCGACTTCCCATCTGCCGGCGAGCTGGCGAGAGAAGCACAAGGCAACGCTTGACTGGACCTGGGCCTTCTCCCTCACGCCAATCGACGCTGGCCAGCGGACTCGCTTCCTGTTTCGATCCAGATGGAACACCACCCCATGGTGGTTTACCCTCGGCGGCTGGCTTCTCATCGTTCCAGCTGACGCTCTGATGTCGCGCGACATGCTGCGAGGCGTCAAGGAGCGGGCCGAGTCTCTAGCTTCTGCCAGCACCCCCGTTTCCTAAGCTCTTGACGGGACTGGTAGTGGGACGGATTGCGATTAGTGGCCTGCTGAGCTAGCTCGCTGCGTCGTGAAAGAGAGGTTCCTGCGTCCTCTTGATCACCTGTGATGGCTGCCAGCTTCAGCCGCGCCCGCGAGGTGGGTTCAACTTGACGAGCGGACGCTCGCTGAGACCAGCTGAGCTCCCCATTGCTTCGCGCGCTCGACTTCGCCTGCGCGAAGCGGCCCGTACGCGTCGTCCACGATGAAGCCCTCTGGGTCGCTTACCACGTGGTATCCGTGCTTACGCAACCGACGGGCAATGCCGCGGGCCGCGCCACCTGCCAAGCCGGACGGGAGGCGGGTATCGAAGGCGGCGGCCCAGCCTCCATCCCTAACCTTTGGCAGACCGTCGAACCACTCTCGAACCCCCGGGCCTTCGGCATCCTCTTCCATCTCATGAGCCGGCTTGCCTTCTGCCTCGAGCTTTTCTTCCCCGCTGACTCCCATCTTGCGGCTGAAACCTGAGGTCATGCCGCGTATGTGAGTAGGGCCGCCAACGACAAGCAGGTCGGTGGACTTGATCAGCTCCGGCGAGGCCTCTGCAACGGGCACGCATTCCACATCGGCATCCGAATGAGCCTCCCGCACGCCTTCGCTGATTGCCTTGGCGACTTCATGCGTGTTGCCGAACATGCTTTCGTACACGATGGTGACCTTCATTTTTTCACCTCCAGTGCCACTTTGGATCACTCGGCAGCAGCATGCCTAGAGGCATTGGTCCCGTATCGAGCCAGGCGCACGAGCGCGCGATCAGCGATTCACACCGCCCGGAGCAGGAGCGTCTTGCCGCACCTCCTCCAGCCCGTATCCGCTCTCAATGAGCTCCACCAGTCGCTTTATGAACCGCGCTGCCGGCGCGCCATCCACGACATCGTGGTCGAAGGCGACCGTCAGATCGAGCATGTCGCGCGGTTCGACGCGCTCCTCGATGACGGCTGGCTTGCGGGCGATGCCACCCACGATCAGGAGGACAGATTGGCCGGCCGGCGCCAGGCCCCAGCCGCCACCGCGACCCGCCATGCCCAGTGCGGTGACACCGACCGTGCCAGCCGCGGTTACCAGACGCGTCGGATCGCGGCGGCCCACGGCGCGGATGAGTCGTATAAACAGCCGCGGTAGCGGCCAGGGCATTGACATCATGAACCGGAACGGCGCGGGCATACCCGTGCCCGGCTGGACGGGCTGACTCTGGAATACGCGAATCTCGCGATGGATTTCCAGGTACGACTTATGGTTGGCGCGACGGATCACGTACGGGATGGCGGCGCGCGTCGCACCCAACTCGCGCTCGACCGGCAGAAAGACGTCCACGTCGTCGAATATGACCAGGTGCTTACGGCCTTTGGGGTGCGCCTGCACCGACTTGTCCTCATCCACAGCGCGCCCGAGGCAGAAGGCCAGATAGCCGGTAAACGACAGCGCTTCGCCCGTCTGCGCTTCATGCTCGTCAATAAACTGCCTAGCTGTAGTTACATCCACTTCAAGCAACGCGTAGATACTGTGCTTCCACCAATACAGGTCGAGGTAATTGTGAGTGTCGCGTCGTGCGGGTGGCATCTCTACGACGCGATAGGAGAGGGGTGTCGTCGGCATAAGAACTCGTCTCCTTAGCAAGGTCACTGTAGAAACGCGGTCCTAGCAGACAGTGAATCATATCTCTGCGCGCGAGCCGAGCTCTGAAGAGTGCTGTCGGCAAGCAGCACTAGGTCGTGTACCGAGCGGAGAGAGTCGGGCCAAGGCAGCTCGTCGGCTGGACTTGAACCGACAAAGATAGATATGCGCTGGATCGGGAACAGGGGACAGATTGTGTTGATTAGTCGTGGGAGACCGACGCCATTCGTGGAAGAGAATGGTCGGCTGCTGCCGGGAAGTATCTCTCAGAAGTCTTTTGTCAATATCAACGGCGTGCGCCAAGGCATGTTCATCCGAGGCAAGAATGCCACAAATCCGGTCCTGCTCTATCTTCACGGGGGCGTGCCGGAATACTTCCTTACCGAGCGCTACCCGATAAGGTTTGAAGACGATTCACGGTGGTTTGGTGGGAACAGCGTGGCGCCGGACTTTCATACAGCCGTGGAATTCCTCGCAACACCATGACGGTCGAGCAGTTTATCTCCGACACGCTGTCGGTAACCAACTATGTGCAGCACCGTTTCGGCAAAGAGAAGTCTATCTTATGGCGCATTCCGGTGGGTCCTTCTTTGGACTACAGGCCGCTGCCCTGGCCCCGAATTTGTATTATGCCTACATTGGCATTGCTCAGATGGTGCATCAGCTGGAGTCCGAGCGATTAGCGTATGAGTATATGCTCGAGCGGTTTGGGCTCGCTGGTAATAGAAGAATGGTACGGAAGCTCCAGGCGGCACCAGTAAGTATCACCGATGGAACACCGGACGCCTATCTCGCGTTCCGCGACAGGGCGATGCACAGTCTGGGCATTGGCACAACACGCGACATTACGTCAGTGGTGAGCGGCATCGTCTTGCCGTCCCTGAAAAGCCCTCAGTACACCCTGCGTGAGAAAGTCAAGATGTGGCGGGGAAAGTTCGCCTCCGGCGTGAGCGCTCTTTGGAACGAGATGCTGGCTACAAACCTTGCGGAAAGCTTGACCGAGCTGGCTTTACCGATCTATTTCCTGCACGGTGTTTACGACTACACGTGCTCTTATGCTCTGGCCAAAAGGTACTTCGAGCAGCTGAAAGCCCCGCTGAAGGGATTTTATACGTTTGAACGCTCGGCTCATAGCCCCATATTCGAAGAACCGGAGAAGGCAGGAAGGATTCTCCGGGACGACGTATTGGCGGGAGTGAATAATCTTGCTGATCAAGCGCCTGATGGACGAGGGATGAGTTAATCGATGATCGCTGTGGTTGGAACGCTCGTCGGCTTAGTCGGGCTAGGCGCGGCCGTCACAGCTGTTGGCCGCATTGTTTACCAGCGGCAGATGGCAAGCGAGATCGACGCATTGCTTAGCGACGCCCGCCCGGCAGCCCCGAGCGATGTCAGCGAGCGCGATCTGATCGTGCCGGAGCCGGTGCGGCGCTGGTTGCGCTACTCGCAGGTTGTCGGGAGAGAGCGGCCAACAACGGTCCGTCTCCGGCAGAAGGGCCAATTCCAGATGGATAGGACGGGTGGCTGCCGTACGAGGCCGAGCAGTATTTCACTACTGATCCGCCCGGGTTTCTCTGGAAGGCTTCATTCCGGATGCTGCCGCTGGTCTCAGTAGTAGGTCGAGACCAGTACCGCAACGGTGAGGCAAGCTTGCAGATGCGCATCCTTTCTCTCCTTTCAGTCGCGAACAAGACCGGCGGAGGGCTCAACCAAGGCGATCTCCTCCGCTACCTGGGAGAGCTGCAATGGTTTCCCGCTGCAGCCCTGGCCGACTACGTCACCTGGGAGGAGTTGGGGCCGAACTCCGCGCGGGCGACGATCAGCTACGGCGGGATTACAGCGTCGATGACATTCGTCTTCGACGACGATGGTCGGTTTCTTGAGGCCCGAGCGATCCGTTACAACGATGCCCGGGGCCAGAATGAACGGTGGGTCAATAGAAATGACTCCGACCAGGTGTTCGGTGGCATTCGCGTTCCCGCCGTAGGCGAGGCTCGCTGGGAATACGACTCCGGGCCCTATCCGTACATTCGCTGGCACCTAACCGACCTAGAGCAAAACCGGCCGGCGCGGTACTGAGCGGCCAACGGCTGCCCGCGAGTAGTCATTACTCGGTCGGTCGAATAGCGAGGCTCCGAAGGTAGGCGACGGATTCATCTTCGGCTGGCTGCAGCTTGAGCTTGACGTCAAGAGCCGCAACGCCAGATGGGACCGCGACTACGGGATTCAGGTCGAGCTCTGATACTTCGGGAAAGTCTTCCGCCAGCTGGGCAACCTTAAGCAGCAGTTGCTCCAGCGCGACGGTGTCCATCGTTGGCGTGCCGCGATAGCCGGTGAGCAGCGGGGCTGCCTGAAGCTCGCGCCACATCGCCGCAGCGTCACGATCAGTCAGCGGCAGCGCTCGAAATGATCGGTCCCCGAGCAGATCGGTTTGCACACCACCCAAGCCGGCCATGACGAGCGAGCCGAAGAGGAAATCGTGCGCCACGCCAACGACCAGCTCCACGCCCGTCGACACCATCTGTTGTAGCGCAACCTGAGGCTCTGCCTCCCTAAGTGAGCGGCCGATGGCGACGTACGCCTCGCGTACGGCCGACTCAGTGGAAAGCCCAAGGTGTACCCCTCCAACGTCGCTTTTGTGCACAAGGCCGGGCCGAGTTGCCTTCATGACGACAGGAAAGCCCAGCTCATGAGCAATCTCCTGGGCACTTTCAACGCTGGTTGCAAGCCGAGCCTCCACAAGCGCTATCCCGTAGCAGGCCAGAAGGGCGTGGGCAACCCCGACAGGCTGCCAGCCGGCGCCGTCGGTCAATGCAGCGGCCACGATTCGCCCGGCAGCTTTCCGGTCAATCCCGGGAATAGCCGGCCTACTGCCGGTGGGCTCGCGCCGCCATCGCGCGTACCGGCAGGCATGCCCGAGCGCGCGGACTGCGTCTTCAGGCAACTCGTAAACCGGAAGGTTCCCCTGACCAAGTTTCAGCGGCACTTCGCCACCAACGACAACCGCAAGAATCGGCAGGTGCGGCAAGTTCTCGGCGGCTTCGGACAGCGCAGCGAGTGCTCCCGGCAGGTCATTGGTGCGAGTCCTGACCAGCGTAACCACCAGAGCGTCGGCCTCCCCCGAGGAGCCAAGAGCTTGAATCGCGCGACCGATGGTCGCTGGTGGAGCATCGGCGCCCAGATCCACGGGGTTCGCGACACCGGCGAGGTGGGGAGCGAGGTCGGCAAACCTTTGCTGCAGGGTGACAGACAACTCGACAACCTTGAGGCCGGCGGCCTCGGCCGCGTCGGCAGCGAGGATGTTCAAGCCGCCGGCATTGCCGATGATGGCGAGGCGTTCTCCAGCCGGTAGGGGCTGTTCGGTAAGTAGCCGAGCGGCATCGAGCAGCTCGCCCAAGGTATCCATGCGCAGCACCCCTGCCTGCCGGAACAAGGTATCGACGGCCACATCGGGAGCCGCCGCCGCGGCCGTGTGTGACGCGCCCGCACGGCGCCCGCCGGCTGACCGTCCGCTCTTGACGGCCAAGATCGGCTTCCGGGTCGACAGCGCGCGAGCCAGCCAGGTAAAGCGGCGCGGGTTCCCAAACGACTCGACATACAGTGCGACGGCTTGCGTGGCTACGTCGTCGTACCAATAAGAGAGCAGGTCGTTGGTACTCACATCGATTTTGTTGCCGAGCGAGACGAACGTCGAGATACCGACTCCGCCGCGTTCCGCCGAATCGAGAATCGCTATCCCGACGGCTCCCGACTGAGAGGCGACGGCGAGATGGCCAGGCGTCGGCGTGTTCCGGGCGAAGGTGGCGTTCAGGCGTACCGAAGGATCGGTGTTGATCACTCCAATGCAGTTCGGTCCGACGACTCGGACGTCGTGCCGGCGGGCTGAGGCAACGAGGCGTTCTTCGGTCGCCTCACCCGATGGTCCGGTTTCACCGAACCCGGCGCTCAGTACGACAGCTGCACCTACGTGGGCAGCCCCGCACTCTTCGATGACCTGCTCAACCCTGGCGGCCGGCACCGCAACGATGGCTTGGTCCACATGCTCCGGAATGGCGCCGACCGATGGGTAGCAGTCCAACCCGTCAATGATCTTGGCATGCGGATTGACCGGGTACGTGCGTCCGGTGAATCCTGCGGCACGGAGGGCCTGCAGGATCTCGTACCCGACGCCGCTTTCCGATCGGCTGACACCGATCACGGCCACCGATGCCGGCGTGAGCAGGGGGCGCAGCGAATTGTGCTCGGCGGTGCGATCGCGTACGCCGGCTGCTGCGAGTGCTCGTTCATCAGGCTGGGTGGGGATATGGACGCGAACCACTTCGGAGTCCTCACCATGATCACGAGCAATTCCGGGAGCCATGCTTGCGCTGGTACGCAGCATGGTGACATTGGTCGCGAGCACGTCGCCCACGAGTTCTTGGATGCCTGCTCTGCGGGCCACTGCAGCCAGGTGCTCGATGAGCAGTGAGCCGATACCGTCGCCCTGCCAAGCGTCGTCGACCAGGATTGCGATCTCGGCTTGGGTGCCGTTCAAGATCTCGTACGAGGCAACGCCGACGGCGACACCTTCGTGTTCGGCGAGCAACGCCATATGATCACCGCTCGGCGCGATCAGCCGCTGAACCTCACGATCGATCGAGATGCCAGCCGTGAAGAAGCGTAGGTAGCGGCTTCGCGGCGATGCGCGTGTGTAGAGCGCACTCAACGCCGCCTTGTCACGCTGGGAGATCGGTCGAACGTGAACGATTCGGCCGTCCATTAAGAGGGCGTCCACGCCCTCATCGACGTCGCTCACGGCCGGCTTCCGCGGGTCTGCTGGTACGAAGGCTGCTGAGGTGGGCGCCGGTTATCCATACCAGCAGCCTAGGAACGTAAGCACCCTGCCGCGACTACGCCCCGCAGCCGCTAGCGCCCAGAGCCGTACCAGGGATGCTGACGGCCAGTCCCGTTCAGCGCGCGTGCGGTGGAGGCAGTTGCGCCGTCCTGGAGCGATGCAGCGCGTGCGCTCAGGTCTGAGCCGGCGTGTCGGCGGCTGCATGATCATGATCTTGATCGGCGCCATCTTCGCGTACTGCTGGCACGGCGACGACCGCGGAGCACTGCGCATGGCTGAGGCAATAATGGCTCACCGAGCCATAGACAAGCCGGCCAATGCCCACATGTTCCTTCGCCCCGACTACGAGCAGCGCTGCTCCGACAGATTCGGCCAGCAGCACTTGCCCGGCCTGGCCAGAGAAGAACTCCAGGCGCCAGTCGGGTTCTGGTTGGATGGAGTTGAATACTGTCATGACGCTTCCCGGCGTGCGGTATTCATTGCGGAGGCGTTCATCGGAACAGCCATGCCGCCCATCCCGAGCTGAAAGTTGAAGTCCGGCGATATGTCGACCGCGTGCACGGCGCGCAGACTCTGTCCCGACGCTCTCGCATGTTCGGCCGCCCAGACGAGGGCCGCACGTGCCGACGGGGACACATCCAAGCCGACCACGATCTCGTTCTCCACTGCTCTATGCGCGGCGCCCTGATCAGCGACTTCAGCTGGCACGCAAACGACCGGGCAGTCGGCGCGACTGAGGCAGTAGTGGCTGATGGAGCCGGTCAGCAGCCGGCGTCCAACGTGCTCACGGGCTCCGACAACCAACAGCTGCGAGTCGCGGGACTGCCTAACGAGCACCGGGCCCGGCTCACCTGTGGCGAACTGAATGAGCCAATCGGGACGCGGTGAAATGTCATCGAACACCTCAGTAATGCCGGCCATGTATGCGGCTTGCGCCGCATCGAAGGTCATGTTCGTGTTCTTTCGCGCAGCGTCGACGGTGATGTCCCTGGGCCCGTAGGGCCAGTCGAAAACGTGAACAGCGCGCAATACGTCCTGTCTGCGGATCGCCTGCTCCGCCGCCCAGCGGAGTGCTGCTTTGGCCGATGGTGAATCGTCAAGGCCGACGACGATCTCGTTCCGGGTCATGATTTCGAACTCCTCAGCGTGAACCTTGCCCAATCTGGGCGCAGGTCGAGCAACCCTTGAACCCGACTGGGCAGTCATGGGCGCAGATGGACCTCACGGCGTTCAACCGCCTCGATGTCTGCCGACGCTGCGCCGAGTAGTCGATCTGCCAGGCGACGCAGAGCGCGAGCAGCCGCAAGCTCGTCGCCGATCTCCCGTACATCTACATCCCGCCGCTGAGCATGGCGGCTGCCACCACAATCCGTCACCCACTGCTGCTTCCATCGTTGCTACTCGTCGCCACATCGAGCGGGACCGCTGAGTCTGATCGACGTTGCATGACTACATCCTCAGTGTTCGTAATCCTGGAACCCCGCGGCAGGGCCCGAAGCACGGAACGATCGGGGACCTTCGTCACACCAGGACCAAGGTCCTGAAGACTGCCGACCAATGATCATGACCTTCGATTGCATACGGCGACCAATATGGGACCGTCGTGCGAAGGGACACCGATGTTCACGTTCATGCTCACAGGTAATCGCGGCGAAAACTTTGAGCAGTCGCACCGTCGCTTGATCATCGTCGGGGTAGATGACTCGGCTGAGGCTGAGGCGGCCGCCAAGTGGGCGGTCCGAGAAGCCGAGCTGCGCAAGGATGACGTGCTGCTGGTGCACGCGTATGAGGTGCCGCTGCTGCCGTCGAGCAGTATGGCAGCTGCAATCGCTCAGGGGCGTCAGGAGCGCCAAGCGCTACTGGACAAGGTGGCAGGCTCCTTGGCAGTACCACCGTGGATGCATCTGGACCAGCGCATAGAGATCGATAGCCCTGAGTCCCTGCTACCCCAGCTGTCTGAGAGGGCGGAACTGACGGTGCTTGGTCAAGATCATCGGGCGCTCAGTGGGCGCATGCACCTGGGGCATACGGCCAGCACGGTCGCCAGCATGTCGCGACACCCGGTGGTAGCGGTGCCTCGCGGCTGGACGGCACCAGCCGACTACGGTCGCCCGATAGCCGTCGCCATCGACGGGTTGCATTCCTCATCGAGCACCCTCGGCTTCGCTTTCACAGAGGCGAGCCTCCGTCATGCTCCGGTACTGGTGGTGCACTCGGCGCCACTGTCCGAGCTGGCGATGGGCGAGCAGGACACCAGGCTCAATCTGGCTGAGATTCTGGCCGGCTGGAAGGCCGACTACCCGGATATCGACGTGGAAACCTTCCTGCTGGCCGGCCCGCCTCGAGACACAGTGGCCTCGGTGTCAGCTGACGCAGAGCTGCTGGTTGTTGGTGTTCCCTACCGCGGCCGGGAGTTTACGCGTTGGATCCGTTCGGTTGCGCGCGCCGTACTCGATCGCGCCACGTGTCCGGTCGCCGTTATTCCGCAGCAGCATCCTCGCTCAACGACGACGGACTAGGGCTCACCTACCGTGGCCGATCACCCTCCGACCGGACACATGATCGTACGGCAGCCGTAGGAACATCCATCGGTCACCCGCTGCCCAGGGCTCAGGAATCTTCCCATACCGCATCGATGCGAAGTCCTCTTCGGTCGCGAGTTCCAGGCGCCCAACTGCGACCACGCTCCAACCCGACTCGAAGAACTCGTCGGTTTCGTCGATTTCGAAGGCACAGATGGACTCGAGTGCGTGGTGGGAGATCTCACCACCGGGAGTCGTGCGGAAGATGATGGAGTCGTTGTTGAGGATGTAGTTCACGGGCAGGATCCGGGCGCCGTTGTCAGCGGTATAGGCGATCCGGCCTACGGATTTGGCGGCGAGCAGCTCTAGGCACTCTTGACGGTCGAGCTCAATGAGTCCAGTTCCAAGCTCGGCGGCTGCCCAGAATGCGTCGCTGGCGCCGTGGGTCGGGCGGGGCGTTGCCGAAGTCGGCTTTTCAGATTGGGACATATCTGGGACCGGTTTCTGATGAGCTTTGCTGATCTCCACAGTCGATATTGGGCACCCGTTTGGCCAGAGTCGACTGGACCACAATGGCAGGACGAAAGGCTGTCACTCTCGGAGAGCCGGCTCCTCGAGTGTGAATCTCTGCGTTTCTCCAGCGTGCAGGGTGACTGCTTGATCGTCTACGTTAACTCTGATTGGCGGAACTGATCGCGGCTTCGACTCGAGCACCATGATGGACGGCGTCAAATCCAGCAGCAGGCTGTGGTTCCGATAGCAGATGTGAAATCGAAGCTGGCCCAACTCGGGCGGAAGCGCCGGGTGAAGCCAGAGTTGTCCGTCCCGTGTTTCCAAGCCCGTGTAGCAGCGCAGAAGCAGATCGACGGTACCGGCCATCGCGCCCGAGATGGATGCCCTCCCGAGTCGTCCCGCGCTGCAGGTCGGCGAGGTCGCTATCCAGCGCCTCGTTGAAGAACGACCAGGACCGGGTGCGGTCGGCGCGGGCTAGCAGCCAGGAGCACACCAAAGCGTCGAGCCGTGGCTGGTTCGGGACAGATAGAAGTCGACGGTGCGCCGTACGGCGTACTTGTCGAGTCGATAGCCGAGCCGCTCTAGCGTCTCACGCAGTTCCTCGGCCGAGAGCAGGTAGAACTGCATCAAGACATCCGGCTGCTTCGCCAGCCGGTAGTTGTTGGGACTGTCACCCTCGGCGGCAAGGATCAGATCGAGGGGGCCGATGTCGTCGTAACGGGAGCGATAGCCGTCCCAGTCGAACTCGGCCAGCTGCTCAAATCCCTCGAACTGGCTGATCACTCCGTCAGTATGGAAGGGCACCCGAAGCCTCCGAGACAATCGGTCCCAGTGATCCAGCTCATCGGCCCGGATACGCAGCCGCCGAGACGTGCGTCCGTTGTCGTTGTGATTAAGACGCTTCAGAAGAGTGGCGCTACGACGGAGCGTCCAGGCGAGCAGGATATTGGTGTAGGCGTTGTTTCGGACCCCTGACCCACGGCGTTCTGGATAACCGTCGTGAAACTCGTCGGGACCCATCACCGAATCGATGTCGTAGCGGTCTGCCGCTGAGTCGTACGCGGCCATGCTGGCAAAACAGCGCACGATCTCAACGATCAGATCGACACCCTCGTCCGCAAGAAACGTCTCGTCGCCGCTGGCCTCGGCGTACTCGATGATGCTGTACGCAATGGCGAGCCCGACATGCCGCTGCAGCCGAGAGTGGTCGGGCTGCCAGGAGTTGGTGCGGGGATTGAATAACTGGGTAGGGGTCTCGTCTCTTCCGTCACCGCCGCTCTGCCAGGGAAACAGCGCCCCGTTCAATCCGGCCGCTCGCGCGGCGGCCCTGGCCTGCGGCAATCGGCGAGAGCGATAGTGGAGGATGGCACGGGTCAGGGCCGGACGACGCAACGTCAACAGCGGTGGACGAAGATCTCGTCCTAGAACACGGCCGGTCGTCACAGTCGGCGAGCGTCCGAGCCGCCATGGCGATAGGCATCCGCGACTGCCGCGTGATGGTCTCCAGCAGCACGATGTCATCGGTGACCGCCTCGGTACGCGTGGTCTGGAGATGATCATTGGCCAGATACGCGTCAAACGGGAACTCCGGAATTCCGGACACCACCGTCGAGAGTGGACTGGACGCGGATCAGTCCGGACCAGTTCTCAGCCAGGAACGTCGTTTTCAGCGCCACAAGGTGCCGGGCGTGTTGAGACACAAAGCGCTCGGAAGTCACGCGAGTGACACGACCCTCGTCATCCCTGATGCGAACGACTCGAGTCAGCAGCGCGCGACGTAAATCAAGATCCTGGCGGTACTCGAGCACCTCAGGGGAATCTGGGCTGAACCAGTCCCCGCCGCCGAGGGCGAACCTAAGGGGAAGCCAGTTGGGCGCATTGACCCGGTGCTCGTCCTCAACGACGGCATTGTTTATGGATGAGGAAAGCCAGTCGTAGACCCCGGCGAGATACGTGCCCGGATAGTGCACGTGATCGGCTCGGCACTCGGGCGCGGCGCCGCGCGTGCCGAGGTATCCGTTGGCAAGGGTGCACAGAGCCTCCCGGTTGCCCTCTTGGCTGGGATCAAATCCGTGGTACTTCAGCACCCATGGCGCGGACTCCGCGGATGCGCCTCCGCGCCAAGGCGGGGCCCGATATGGCATCCGAGGTCGCACCTCCGATCAGGCCACTTAGGTCGACGGCTGGCACGCCGAGCGCCGCCGGGACAATCAGCTTGCGGGCGCTGGTGGAGCTGCTCAGCGGCCCAACCACGACTGCGGGATCCCGTGGCCCGATATGGGGGCCAACACAGGCCGTTGTCGGTCGTGTCGCAGCGCGCTCACGATCTCCTCACCTTGGTTGCCATGTCGAGTGCGACTTCATCCCAGCAAACCTCCTTGCGCGGGTCAGGCTGGCTGCACGCTCACGGCGGTCACTTTGTACTCCGGGCAGCTCGTCACCTCGTCGGTCCACCCGGATGTGAGCTCGTTCACAGCCGCATCTGGAAAGTGGAAGGCCAGGAAGACCTGGCCGGCTAACACCTCATCGGTTAGGTGCACGCCGACCTGGATGCGGCCGCGTCGACTGCTCACGACAACCTCCGTGCCGTCGCGCACGTCCAATCGAGCGGCGTCGGCCGGATGCAGATCCAGCCGCTCGGTCGGCAGCAGCGCCAAGTTGGCCGTACGCCGCGTCATGGTGCCAGCGTTGTAGTGCTCCAGCCGGCGGCCGGTTACCAAGATCATCGGATAGCTGGCATCGGGCTGCTCGCCCGACGGCAGGTATGGCCTGGCACCCAGCGCTGCTCTACCGTCCGGGGTCTCGAACCGGCCGAGGTAGAGCGTGGCCTCGCCTGGATCGTCCGTCGAGCGACAGGGCCAATACAGTGGACCTTCAGCCTCGAGGCGGGCGTGACTGAGTCCGGCAAACAATGGCGCCACGGCTGCGCACTCGGCGAGCGCGGGGGCCGGGTCCGGACAGCCCAGCTCGGCGCCGAGATTCCCGGCGACGGCATTGAGGATGTCGAAGTCGGTACGCGCCTGCCCGGGCGGTCCTAACGCGGGTCGCACCCGCTGGAAGCGGCGATCAAGGTTGACGAATGTGCCGTCCTTCTCCAGGAAGGAGGCGGCTAGTAGCACCACATCGGCGAGCTGCGCGGTCTTGCTGAGGAAGATCTCTTGCACAACGACGAGGTCGCAGGCGGCCAAGGCAGCCCGTACGTGGGCGCTGTCCGGGTCCGTCTGCGCAACGTCCTCGCCCATCACGTACAGCACGCGCACCCGCCCATCAATGGCGGCGTCGAACATGTCGGGGATCCTGAAGCCAGGGATAGCTGGCGGCTCGACCCCCCAGACCGCAGCGACTCGGCGGCGTACCTCCGCGTCGGTGACGTGTTGATAGCCGGGGAGGAGGTCTGGCAGAGCTCCCATATCCGAGGCGCCTTGAACGTTGTTCTGGCCCCGGAGCGGTAGGATCCCGCATCCTTGATCGTTTCCGACTGCGCCCTTGAGGATTGCCAGGTTGGCCAGCGCGCGTGCGCCGTCGGTGCCGTGTGCGTGCTCTGTGACTCCGAGTCCGTAGACGATCGCGGGCCGCTCCTCAGTGCCATAGAGCGCTGCGGCGAGCCGAAGCATTTCGCCGGGATCCCGGCAAGGCGGGATACCCGGTCGGGTTCGTAGTCCTCGAGCGTGCGGCGCAGCTCAGCGAGGCCGGAGACGCGTTCGGCGAGAAACCCCCCATCCACATGCCCACCGGCCACAAGAAGGTGCGCGAGCCCGTGGAAGACCGCGACATTGGAGCCCGGCCGGTTCGCCAGGTGCACGTCGGCGCTGGCAGCGAGCTCAGTGCGACGCGGATCGATGACGACTAGCCGAGCGCCGTGCCGGACCAGCTGCTTCAGACGTGCACCGACAACAAGATGAGCCTCCGTGGGATTGGCGCCGACCAGCAGAATGCAGTCGGTCCGGTCGAGGTCGTCGAACGAGTTCGTGCCGCCTGACAAGCCAAAGGCCGCAAGCAGGCCAGCCGCGGAGGGCGCATGGCACAGCCGGGAGCAGTTGTCGACATTGTTGGTGCCGATCACTACCCGCATCAGTTTTTGCAGCAGGTAGTTCTCTTCATTCGTCGCTCGCGCCGAGGAGATGGCGGCTACCGCGTCCGGGCCGTGGTCGGCGATAGTGCACCGCAGCTGCTGTCCGACAAGATCCAGCGCGTCCTCCCAGCTGGCAGGCTGCAGCCGGCCGTTTCGCCGGACCAACGGACTTGTCAGCCGGTCGCGGGAGCGGGCGAACGCATGGGCGAACCTGCCCTTCACGCAGGCGTGACCCCGGTTAACCGGTCCATCGAGCGCCGGCGTCACCGCGGCCACCGTGTCGTCGCGTACGTGCACATCGAGGGTGCAGCCGACGCCGCAGTAGCCGCAGGTGGTCCGGGTGATCATCTCGATCGGGTGCGGATCGTGCAAACCGAGCTCGAAGAGGGCACCAGTGGGGCACGCGTCGACACAGCCGCCGCAGGCGACGCAAGGCGAGTCGATCCATTGGTCACCGGCACCAGCCACCAGAACGGTGTCGGGGCCGCGACCAGCCAGGGTCAGCGCTGCATGAAGAGCGCCTCCGCGAGGGGCGTTGACTGTATCTCGCTCGGAGCCACGCTCTCGTTTCGGAGCATAGATCAGCGCTGCTGGCTCCTCAACCCCCATCATGATCAGCTCGGCATCAGGCTAGGTCGCGGCAAATACGTTTTGCGGAGCGGCATCGATCCGCCCCGCCCCAAGGTGGTCATCGGCGTTCCAAAGGCGTCCTTGATGGCACTGGCCATGGCCTGATACGCCGGGCCGTCCACCGCGCCTTAAAGGGCGCACCCTCCGCCTCAAGATCAACCGTGAACCCGGACGCCCATCTTGATCTCTGGCGTTCGGTGAGCGGTTTCGCGCCGTGGAGGCAAACCCCGGCCCGCCAACCAGACCGTGCGCCCAGGACCTGCGTTGGCGCCTGGCCGCACGTGCGAAGTGGCGAGATGATCTTGATCATCTGGCCGCTCAAAGCGACCGTTGTCCAGCCTGCCAAGGTGCAGGCCACGGTTGCCACCATCGGCTGGATCGACTGGATCACCTCAATCCAAGATCAATAGGACCGTAGAACGACTCGACTCGACGGTGCAAAAGGTCCAACCATCGGGCCCGACGGACCGCTCCGAACTCGGTCTTCCAGGGGCGTACTCGGCATTGGTCAGCTAGCGGGGACCTCGTCGCGACGGCCCGGGTTGCCGACTCGGTGAAACTATTCTCGTTCCGCCAGGTACGAGCCGTACCCCCGGTAAGGGTTGGCGGAGAGAACTCCGCGGCTTGGCCGCCATGCTCACACCCCATTTGCGGCTACCCGGCCCGCCGAGGCTCGCGGCGCCTTATCGCAACTTGATCTTCACGCTGCCCACAGCTCTGGTCACGGAATTGGGACCATCGCCCCTATCCCCTACTTGATAGCGGCTGGGAGGTTGAGTGAGGATCGGCACGTTTGCCGGACAGGTCCCTTACCAAGTCCAGTTGGTGGTGTCAATGGCCAGGTAGCGGTCCCCGTTGGTGGCCAACTCAAAGTCCCCACTCTTCGGGTGTTTCTCAGTGTTTGTTGATCTTGGTTCCTCCTCGGGCTCGGGCTTGTTTCATGCGGTAGCTGTCGCCGTCGGTGATGACGACGTGGCAGTGGTGGAGGAGGCGGTCGAGCATGCTGACCGCAGTTGTGTGTTCGGG
>JBKPTR010000282.1:0-7379 GCA_046735615.1 Actinomycetota bacterium | reverse complement strand
CGGAGTCCTGGCCCACAACCTCGCCAAGATCGCCGCGCTGACCGCCTAACCGGCCGCCAGCGGCAACCACGGTAGCCGAACACCCATACCCCGAATCCGGCCAACAGCGGCCAACCCACTTCTTCAGGTCCTAGTAGCTAGGAACGACCGACCGAACATGGTGGCCACACCTACCGAAAGGTAGCTCCCAGGGGTGTAGTGGCGGGGCGGTCAGCTCACCCGCCTCAGGTATCTGCGGCACCGCAATCAGGCCGAGTCTCAGACAGGCGCTCGTCCAGCTGCTCTCTCGTTTGGGACAACACCTTCACGTCGGGCACCTGTGGACACCCGGCCGACCCTGATCTGGCGTACGTCGAAAAGCGATCCGAACTGTCGCCTGCAGCGGGTGGGTTGCGGCCGCCCTGATTCCTACCGTGGTGGGCGTCTGAGTCTGCCGACCACGGAGAAACTGCCATGTCTGCCCCTTTCAGCCAGAACCGGCTTTCGGAGATCACAACGGTGAGTGGCACGGAATGCACCATCCAGCAGTGCACCTTGTTGATCTTGATGCGGCTTTGACCATGGAATCCGTGCTCACGTCATGAAGGCGCCGGCGAGCTTGTGGGACGTGATGCACGTCGACGGTCAGAACTGGATTCGTCCCCGCAGGTGGACAGGACTGGACCCGCAAGCGGATCGCCGAGCACCCTTCGGACGGGCCAGCGGCTCTGCTGGGCCTCAGGGTTGGCGGGTACGCGTCGGCTGGCTCCTGGCCATCCTCCTCGCAGCCGTGGGTGTCCCTGTTGCACCAGCAGCCGCCGAGCCGGAGCCGGTCAGGACCACCGACGTGACGTTCGTCGGCGCCGGGGGTGTGATCCTGCACGGAATCGTGGTGGCGCCAAGACCGAGCGGGAAACGTCGACCGGCCTTGGTCATGCTGGAGGGAGCGGGGAACCGCGGCCGGCAGGAGCTCCAACCGGCGGCGGAGGTGTTCGCCCGGCGCGGCGTCATCACGCTCATCTACGACAAACGGAAGGTCGGCTACAGCCTCTTGCGGCGCGACTACGCCGTGCTCGCCGACGACGCTGTCGCAGCGCTGGCACTGTTGGCGACACGAGGCGACGTCGACCCATCTCGCCTCGGATTGTGGGCCCAATCGGAAGGAGCCTACGTCGCCCCGCTCGCCTGCCGTCGGTCGAGTGCGGTCAAGTTCGTGATCACAGTCGGCGCGGTCGGCGTGACTCCAGCGGTGCAGACCGCGTGGGGCTACGACCAGTTTCTCCGCCACGCGGACGCAGGCGGCGGGCTGCCCCACACCCTGGAGATCACCGCGCTTCGGACGTTGATCAGCGCCGGTCTCTTCCCCGAGGCCAACTTCGACCCCGCCCCGGGCTGGCAACAGCTACGGCAGCCGGTACTCGCCGAATGGGGTGAGTTTGACCGGGTCGCCCTCCCCCGGGAGAGCAGCACGGCCATTGAGGAAGCATTGCGCCGCGGAGGTAACACCCGCTACACAATGCGATTCATCAGCGGCGTCCGCCATAACCTCAACCTTACTGCGGACGGTGGCTTCGACCGGATCACGTCACTACCGGCCGACTACGGGGCCTACGAGCGCCACTGGATCGACGACCTCGCACGCACCGAGCCGTCGCGACTCGGCACCCCACCCACCACCGAGACACCCCCGCCGGTGCTGGCTCCGCTGAGCAGCGCTGCGGCCTTGGTGAACCTCGGCCTGATCTTGACCCTGACGATGGGGTTCGCGTTCTACCCCCTTGCTGGCCTGGTGGGCTACATCCGCAGGCGCCCCATGGCCCCGGGGTTGAGCGGCACCGAACGCCTGATCGTTGCCGCCGGCTTGTTCACCACGCTCGGCCTCCCGGTCTACCTGCTGTTCTTGATGATCACGGCCGCGAACGTCATCGGGCCCGTGGTCGTGGGTCGTCCGATCCCGTGGCTTTTGCTCCAGGGGTCAACCGCCACTGTCGGCGTCTGCACAACGGTGATTGCCGTCAGATGGTGGCGTTCCCGCCACCGTTCCGAACGGACCGATCATCATCGGCTGATCCTGGCGGCTGTGGGCGCGGTTCTTCTGGGCTGGGTGGGCTATTGGGGTTTGCTAGTGCCGTGACAGAGGTGCAGTCGGCGACAGGCAGGCTGCGTCCCTGGATGGCGCTGGGGGGTGAGGCCCGTGGGGCGGTCGCCGACTGCCCAAGGGGACGATCGGATCGTGTCATTTGGACGGGATCATCAGCGAACATCCCTTCAACCTGAATCCGCGACTACAGTGGCGCTGCTCAACTTTGTTTGCCGATGGGCTGGCCGCCGACGTGCCGCTCGCGCAGGGATCTTGATCATCCCTGGGATGCCGGAGGCGGCCGGACTGATGATGTTCATCGGGTTCATGGGTCGTCATCAGCGGGCGCGACAGGGGATATATGCGGGGTCGACGCTGGTCAATGCCGGGTAACGCCCTGCTCGTGCTGCTCGTCCTCGCAGCATGCACGAGCGGACGGCCGTCGGTCGCAAGCACAGCGCCGGTCGTGCGCGCGACGATTACCAACCAGGTCAACTCGCGCGGCGCGGTGTCGGCCGGAGCAAGCCAAAACCTGGGGTTTGCTAAGGGTGGTCGACTGACCTCGCTGAAAGTCGAGGTCGGTGATCACGTGGTGGCCGGTCAAGTGTTGGCCAAGATCGACACATATGCGGCCCGACAGGTCCTCAAGCAGCAGAGGGCTAACCTCGCCGCGCAACAGGCGGCGCTGGACCGGATCATTGCCAACCCGGCGGTATCTGGCGCTCGGGCGACTCTGACCCAATCGCAGGTGATCCTGACTGCAACCCGGCGCCAAGTCAGCGCGGTCAGCACGGCCGACGACTCCGCGATCACCCGAGCCCGCGCGCAGCTGCGCGCCGCGCGAACCGCGAAGCAGAAGGCGAGCGACGCCCTCGATGCGGCGCGGGATGCCTGCAAAGTGCCAGATCCACATCCCGCAGCCCGAACGCCGCCTCCGACCTCCGCAGCCCGAACGCCGCCTCCGACCTCCGCAGCCCTCACGCCGCCTCCGACCTCCGCAGCCCTCACGCCGCCTCCGACCTCCGCAGCCCTCACGCCGCCTCCGACCTCCGCAGCCCCCACGCCGCCTCCGACCTCCGCAGCCCCCACGCCGCCTCCGACCTCCGCAGCACTCACGCCCCCCGCCACTCCTAGCACCTGCGGTGTGCAGGTTGCCATGGCGAGCTCGGCGCAGGCCTCAGCCGAGCAGGGCGTCGAGGCGGCCAAGACGACCCTGGCAGCCGCAGAGCAGAAGAAGAAGGTGGATGCCGCCGCTGGCCAGGTGTCGGTGGAAACCTCCCGACAGAGTGTGGTGAGCGCGCGGAACGCGCTCAACTCCGCGTCCTCGGATCGGCCGCACGCCATCGACCAGCAGCTGGCGCTCGTCGACGCCGCAGAAGCCTTGGTTCGCTCCGCTCAGAAGGATGTGGACGATGGCACACTGACCGCGCCGGCCGACGGGGTCATCTCGGCGATCAACGGCGTGGTCGGCGAGTACCTTTCCCCCACCAGTGGGACCACGGCGCTGGCCCCTGGCAGCCATGCTGCCATCCCCGGGTCCGCCTCCGCAGGCGGCGCCGCTGGGGCAGCGGCGACCGGTACTACAGCGACCCGACCCGGTGACTCCCAGTTCGTTGTCCTGTCGAGTCTCAAGGGCTTTCAGGCAGTCATCCCGTTCGAGGAGTCAGACGCGGCCAAGATCGCACCAGAGCAACTAGTGTCTGTGAGCTTCGACGCCATTCCCGGCCTGATCGAGAGCGGTACCGTGGTGTCAGTCGCCCCATCGGCGACCGCAATCGCTGGGGTGATCAGCTACTACGTAACGATAGATCTCGAGGACGCCGATTCGCGGCTGAGGGATGGTCAAACCGCGCGTGCAGAGGTGATCACCGCTGAGAGGACGAACGTGCTGAGCGTGCCCAATGCCGCCGTACGCCGGCAGGGCGATACAGATACCGTTGTCGTCGTCGACCCGGACGGCCGGCAGCGGGTCGTGACGTTTCAGCCCGGGCTCGTGGGAGCCGACCGCACCGAAGTGCTGTCTGGCCTGTCTGAGGGGCAGCGCGTCGTCGTAAGCCCTGGCGGATGACCGGCGTGGATGGGCGATCGGTCGTGCACCCAGTGCGACCGGCGGTCGTACCGGAGGGTTGGAGGGCGCCGTGACAGAGAACGCGGTAACCGCGTCAGTGAGCGAACCCGAGGCGACTCCCGATTCGGCACCGAGCGCACCCGTCCGCCGGCGGCCGCTGAAGCGGGCCACCAAGATCAGGTTGCTGGTCATCCTCGTCCTGGCGGCGCTGGCGGCTGCCGCGTTCCTCGCCTACTACATCTTCAACAGCAGCAATTACGTCACCACAGACAACGCTCAGATCGACGGGAACCAGATCTCGATCAACGCGCCGGCAACCGGCACCCTGATCGATTGGCGCGGCCAGCAGGGCACGTCGCTGCACAAGAATGCGCCAGTCGGAAGGATCGAGATCCAGCGCGGCTTCGCGCAGCCTCAGATGGTGATTCGATCGCCCGCCGACGGGACCGTCGCGGTGGACAACGGCGTTGAGGGGTCCTTCGTCACCGCGGGCACTCAATTGGCCATCGCTTACAACAGCTCCGGCGTCTTTGTCACTGCCCGTGTGAAAGAGACAGATATCGACAAGGTGCAGGTCGGCCGGGCAGTCGACATCTCGGTTGACGCTTTCTCCGGCGAGCGCCTCGCTGGCCGGGTCGTCGAGGTGCAGACCGGCGCGGCCGGAGTCTTCTCGCTGTTTCCGCAATCCAACACCTCGGGCAACTTCCAAAAGGTAACCCAAGTGATCCCGGTCAAGATCACTATCGATGACCTGAAGGGCCTGCCCCTGGTGCCTGGCATGAATGTCACCGTCAAGATCCGCCGCAACTGATACATCTGCCGGCCCGAGCCTTGGGCCGCAGCGTCGGCGGTCTGCGGCATATGCTGGCGCTGTTGGGCCCGCTTGGGTCGCGAGGTAGGTAGGTCCATGAGCACCGACACCGCGCCCGCCGCGACGGCTGACCGCGACGAGGCTGCGCAACGTCTCGCTGAGCGACCTCGCGGGTCTGGTCAGCCTGTGCTCCAGCCAAGCCCACCCAAATCGCAGCCGCCGGTAGCCTGGCGCATTCCCCTCGCCGTGTTGATCGGCGGGATGTTCATGTCCGTGCTCGACGTGAGCATCGTGAACGTCGCCATTGCGACTATCCAGTCAGACTTCGGTGGCAGCACTGCAGACGTTGCGTGGATCACAACGGCGTACAGCCTGGTTCTCGGTGTTGTCGTGCCTGCTAGCGCCTGGTTGGGTGATCGGTTCGGCCTGGATCGCGTCTACATGATCGCGTTGGCCGGCTTCGCCATCGGTTCAGCCCTGTGTGGGTTGGCCTGGAGCCTCAACAGTTTGATCGCTTTCCGCGTGATCCAGGCAATCCCTGGGGGCTTGCTACCGGCGGTGACGCTGACGATGGTGTATCGGATCGTCCCGCGCCACAAGATCGGCACAGCGATGGGAATGTATGGCTTGGGCATCGTGTTCGCTCCGGCCATCGGTCCCACACTCGGCGGTTACCTTGTCGAGTACATGAGTTGGCGTCTTGTCTTCTACATCAACGTCCCTGTCGGGGTT
Source organism: Actinomycetota bacterium (assembly GCA_046735615.1). Classification (GTDB taxonomy): domain Bacteria; phylum Actinomycetota; class Actinomycetes; order Propionibacteriales; family Propionibacteriaceae; genus Microlunatus. The sequence continues at coordinate 1,709 of JBKPTR010000282.1, read as the reverse complement.
CTGGGACTGGCCGCGGCCGTAGTCGCGCTGCCGACGTTCGCTCGAGCGCCGACCCGCCCGTTCGACGTCTGGGGCTTCGTCACCGTGGCATCGGGGCTGGTGGCGCTGCTGTTGGCCTTCTCCGAGGGCCAGTCCTGGGGCTGGACGAGCTACCGTGTGCTGATCTTGATTGTCGGAGGCCTGCTGTTGCTGGCGCTGTTCGTCACCATCGAGCTCGAGGTCGATCACCCACTGCTGAATCTGCGCGTGTTTCACAGTGTCGCGTACAGCACATCGCTAATCGTGATGAGCGTCGTGATGACCGGCATGTTCGCCACGTTGTTCTACATACCGCTGTTCCTACAAGCCGGACAGGGATATCAGGCTCTCGACACCGGGCTGTTGATTCTGCCGCAGGCCCTGGTCATGGCTGTCCTCATGCCTATCAGCGGGCGCCTTTACGACAAGATCGGCCCGCGATGGTTGGTTGTGTCGGGACTTCTGATCGCCGCGTTCGGCAGCTATCTCCTCGCCGGTATCAATCCCGACATGACGCGGGAAGAGGTCGTCTTGTGGACCTGCATCCGCGCCGCCGGGGTCGGCATGGCGATGATGTCGATCATGACCGGCGGTCTCGCCTCGCTCAGCCCTGATCTGACCAATAGCGGCAGCGCGATCAACACCGTCGTGCAGCGGGTCAGTGCGGCCCTCGGACTCGCGGCCCTGACGGCAATGGCGACCGCTCAGCAGGCACAGCTTGCGCAGGGCCGGGCGGAGCTGCTGCAAGGTACGAACAGCCAGGCAGCGCACCTACACCTCCTCCAGCTGTTCGGGCTGTACCGGCGCACCCAGGTGTCAGTGCTGGCCGACTCATACGCCAACTTGTTCCTATTGACTGCGGCGGTCACCGCTATCGCTGCGGTCGGCGCGTTGTTCCTTCGCTCCGGTCCGGCTCAGCACACGGGTTCAGAGCCGGCGAGTATGGCACTGGAGTAGTTGAGCCAGCTCTGTGAGATGCCAGCCCCGGCAGCAGCGCACTCGTGAAATGGTGAGCGTTCTGAGCGCGTCGACGGCTTGGCGGGCAATCTCGGAATCGGCAGGCTGCCCGGCGGGACAAGATCGGTGTCCGCGTAGGGATCACCCTCCTCGTGGTGCTTGAGGCTAAAGGCAGGTGGGACCCCGTGGCATCGGTGCTAGCACGGGTGTGTGGGGTCAGCTCCGCTCGTGAACGGCGCGCAGGTGGGTGAGGACGGCGAGGACCCGGCGATGGTTGTCGCCGCTTTCGGGGAGATCGAGCTTGAGGAGAACGTGATGTATGTGGGCCTCCACGGTGCGTTCGCTGACGACGAGCCGTTGCCCGATATCGGTGTTGGTAAGGCCCTCCGCCATGAGCTCCAGTACCCGGCTAAGGGCCAACTGCTGCAGTTTGCTGCTGCAACTGCTCGGAGCGAGATCGCCAGGAAGCGCCGAAAGTGGACTTGACTAGGAGTGGAGCCAGTGGTGTCTAGGTTCACGACATAGGTGACACCTGATCGGTGTCTGGTGAGTCGCGACATCGGTGACAGTCGGGCATGTCCAAAGCCCGGGTCGTGGTGTCGAAGGTCGTCAGCAAGCAGATGTCGGTCAGCGAGGCGGCCGCCGCCTATGGGGTGTCACGTCAGCACGTCCACCGATGGCTCGCCCGATACCGCGACGGTGGCTTTGACGGCCTGGAGCCGCGATCCCGGCGG
>JBKPTR010000281.1:0-11509 GCA_046735615.1 Actinomycetota bacterium | reverse complement strand
GGTGTCGCGATCGATCTTGCCTGCGGCGAGCTGTTCCAGGCCATCCAGCAGCCCGAGGCTTGCCAACTGGCCGGCTTGCGCGCCCAGCCCTGCAGTCAGGGCGTTCGCCGCGGCGTCGCCCACCAGCCGCTGCAGTCGCTTTCGAGTGGTGATGAACGATGCTCCGCTGGATCGAGTGGCCGCGGACAGCATCCAGCTCACCCGATGAAACTCAGGGCTGAGCACGTCGGTCCACAGCTCAGCGAGCTCCACCGGACTGGAAACCGCCGCAATCTCAGCCCGGCGACGATCGCAGAGTGCCGGATGCTGTGCGAGGTAGGCATCCATCACCTTGACGTCGCGGCGGGCCTCGCCGAGGACGTGCAGGGCCATTGGCAACACCGCTCGGAGGATGTCTCGCTTGCGTGCCTTCACCGGCGGTATCTCAAGATCAGCTGGAAGTCTTCCGAAGACTTCTTCGCTCAAGCTGCGATAGGGCTTCTCACCAACCCCCACTGCGGCGGACAGCGTCATCAACACGCTGAGATTGAGATAGATCCGCCCCCCGACTCTTCCATAGCCCACATATGGCGGGATGGAGGCGGTCGCCATCGCGTCAGTCAGGAATACCTGAGTCATCGACCACGTCGCCGGTGTCATGACGTCAGGGATGGCCTCGCCGACATTGGTGTTGCTCCACAGAAAATCACCGGAGCGGCTGTCGTTCCATGGGTCGGGGTGGATTGCTGTGGTGATCGGTCTCGCCTGCAGCAGGAAAAGCTGATCGCCCCTGCGGCACCACTCCATATCCACTGGGTTCTTGACGATCTCCTCGACCATGAGAGCAAGATCGGCCAGTCGCAGTGCCTGCTGGTCTGTCACAGCGGGTGCAGTCTGCAGCTCTTGGGGTACCGGCACTTCCGTCGTCCCGGCGCCGCCGCTTTGGGTCATGATCGTCTTCGTATTGATCATGGTACGCATGATCCGGCGCGAGTCACGATCGACGTTGATCGTGTCCGGAGTCACTCGGCCGCCGACAACCGCCTCACCTAGACCCCAGGCGGCATTGATCTCAATCGTGGTGTCGTCTCCAGTCACCGGATCGGCGGTGAAGGCGATCCCCGCCGCCTCCGCGTCAATGAGTTCCTGTACCACAACTGCAAGGCTGATCTTGTCGGGCTGGATCTGGTGTTGCGTCCGGTAGCTGATGGCGCGGGCGGTCCACAGCGACGCCCAACAGCGCCGTACGGCGTCCAGAAGTTGATCAATGCCAGATATGTTGAGGAAGCTCTCCTGCTGTCCGGCAAAGGAGGCGTCCGGCAGGTCCTCGGTTGTTGCAGAGGAGCGCACCGCCACCGGCGGCGAGCCGAGCTGCTGGTACGCCCGCACTATGTCAGCCGCTATGGCGGGCGATATCTGGTGGCTGGTGATCAGCGCCCCAATTGCAGACGCCACCTGGCCGGTTGCATCGTCCGCCGGATCGCTGAGAGCTGCCAGCTGGTGGTCGATTGGGCCCTCGAGCTGGTGTTCAGCGATGAAGTCGTCGTATGCAGCTGTGGTGACGTGAAATCCGTTCGGCACCGGCAATCCGGCGGACGCTAGGCGGGCGAGGGACTGACCCTTGCCACCAATCTCAGAGAGGCCGAAGCCCTCGTCGGCGAGGGAGCGAACATACGCAGTCATCATGTGCTGCGGTGCCTCGCGTCGTGTCACTAGCCGACGCTGACCCACTCTCCGCTCGCCGCCGAACGCAGCATCGCATCGCAGATTTCTGCAGCTCGGGCTCCGTCAGCAAAAGTCGGCAAGCCTACAGGGGTCTGCCCGCTGCCGTCGTGGGCATCCACCGCGGCGTAGGAGTCGGCGACGTAGTTCTCGAAGCATTGGGCGTAGCCTTGGGTGTGACCAGCGGGCAACTTGGATAGGCGTCGCTGCTCGTCCGAGCCGTGGTTGGGGTCACGGACCAGGACCTGGGCGCCCGCCTCACTACCCATCCACAGCTGCTCGCCCAGTTCTTGATCGAAAACCGCGCTCTGGTGCATGCCGTCCACCTCAATCCAGAGGCGGTTCTTGCGGCCCGCACTGAGCTGACTGATCACTGCGGATCCCGCGATGTCGTTCGCGGTGCGGAACAAGATCAGGGCACTGTCCTCGGTCTCCACATCAACCAGCGGTGCATCGCTCTCCACCGCGCTCATTGTCGCGGCGGTGGAGGCCGGGCGCTGCTTGATCGTGATCGAGGTGGTGGCCACGAGTCGGGAGATCCGATCATCGGTCACCCACTCCACAAGATCACACCAGTGTGAGCCGATATCGCCGAAGGCTCTCGACGGCCCCCCGGCCTTGGGATCGACCCGCCAGCTAGTGGCCTTGGGGTTCAGCAGCCAGTCCTGCAGATAGCTCCCGTGCATCAGGTTGACTGCCCCGAACTCTTCGGTCTGCACTCGCGCTCGCATTTCCCGGACCATCGGATGGAATCGGTACGCAAACGGGATGGTATTGACCACACCGGTGTCCTCGGCAACTTTCGCCGCGTGCTGGGCGTCCTCGAGGCTGACGCCGAGTGGCTTCTCGCAGAGCACGTGCTTGCCGGCCTCCATGAGGGTCACGGCGTACGGAACGTGGGAGGCGTTCGGCGTGCAGATGTGAACGATCTCAGCCTTGCCCTCGGCGACCTCCTCGATGCTGCCGTATGCCCGCTCGACCCCCCATGCTTCGGCGACTTCGCGCGAGCGTTCCGGGCTCGAGGCCATCACTCCAAGAACCTGAGCTCCGGCGAGCATTGCAGCTCGCCTATGCACGTCGCCGATCATTCCCGCACCCAGAATCGCTACCTGTTTCGCCGCCATGTCGCACAGACTATGCGGGCTCAGCCTGTGGCAGCCCCACGGTGCCCTTCGACAAGCTCAGGGCGCATGAGGGTCACCTTGGCTGCGCAGCAGGCAGAATGACCGTGTGACAGCGGCCCGGATCCTCGTGGTGGAGGACAGCAAAGCCATTCGGCTGCCCGTTGTCACGGCATTGTCCGCTCAGGGCTTCGAACTGGCATCGGCCGCGAACGGTGGCGATCTTGAAAAACTACTGCCATCCTTTGCGCCCGATCTAGTGATCTTGGATGTGATGCTGCCGGGCCGCGACGGCTTCGAGTTGCTCCAGGTAGTACGCCGGACCAGCACCGCAGCGGTGTTGATGTTGACCGCCCGGGACAGTCTCGCCGATCGGCTGCAGGGCTTGACCGGAGGCGCAGACGACTATTTGATCAAGCCATTTGCTATGGCGGAGCTGGTGGCACGGATCCACGCGGTGCTGCGGCGCAGCCGTCCTGGCGGCAGCTCCATCTCTATCGACGACCTGGTGATCAATGACGACGCCACGCAGGTGCAACGCGGTGGCGACCCACTCGATTTGACCGAGACCGAACGACGACTGCTTGGCTACCTCGCCGCGCATCGGGACAGGGTGGTGAGCAAGACTCAAATCCTTACTGCGGTCTGGGGCTATGACGGCTTTGACGAAAACGTGGTCGAGGTGCACGTCTCCTCACTGCGTCGCAAGCTGGAGGCGGGCGGCCGCTCGCGACTTGTGCACACCGTACGGGGGCGTGGCTACCTGCTCGGAACGCCAGCGTGATTCAAGCGAACCCCCCTCCCGCCACAGCGACGAACAGGCTGAACACTGTCTCCCTCAGACTTCGTGTCACCGCCGCGGTAATGATCGTCCTCGCGGTAATGTTGATCTTGCTCAGCATCGCGATCAATGCCATCTTCATCGCACAGTCCAATCGGAACCTCGATACCCTGCTCGCTGGCCAGACGCAGCTCGCGCGACAACTGGCTCGCTCAGGTGCCGGGCCGCAACAGATCGTGAACCGCATGCAGGCCAGCGGCCTACAGGCATACCTGGTGCTGCGGAACGGGGCTGAGTTCGGCACACCCATCACCAGCGGCGCCACGGTGAAGACAACCACGATCACCCTCAATGCGCCGACCCGAGTTGATGGCGCAAGCCTCACCCTCGCCGTGGACACTGCGCTCGTTTCGGAAGCGCGGCGTACGCTGCGCCGGGTACTGGTGATCACTTCGGTGATCGCACTGCTGGTCAGCGCTGCGCTTGTCGCGGCGGCAGTCCGCTTCGCGCTGCGGCCGCTCGACTCAATGGCCACGCTTGCCAAGACCGTCAGCCAGGGCAACCGTGGCTATCGGCTGGCGCCGACCCGCACGGATACCGAGCTGGGCCAGACCGCCCAGGCGTTCGACGAGATGCTTGACGAGCTCGAGGGCGCGGAAGCTAGGGCGCGACAAGCCGAAGAACGGACGCGGGCCTTCCTAGCCGATGCGGCCCACGAGCTCCGAACTCCGATCGCTGGCGTCCAGGCTGCGGCTGAGACCCTGCTGCACCACGATGATCAGCTCAGTCATGATGAACGCCAGCATCTGCAGGCCCTGCTGGTACGCGAGGCCGAGCGCGCCGGTGCCCTCATCTCGGATCTGCTCACCGCAGCTCGGCTGGATGCCGGGATCGATCTTGATCTTGCTCCAGTGTCGCTGCAGACCTTGGTGCGGGGCGAGATCGATCGGGTACGACTGCTTCACCCCGAGACGAGCGTGACAATGAGCGGACCAGAGGTGGTCGCCCGTGCCGACGCCGCGAAGGTCAGCAGCATCCTGCGCAACGTCATCGACAACGCGGTACGTGCCGCCGGCCCGCAGGGCAAGGTGCACCTGGTGGTACGTGAACATGATCAGTTTGCGATCACTGAGATCTGGGACTCCGGGCCTGGAGTGCCACCATCGGAGCGAGACCGGATCTTCGACCGCCTGGTTCGACTTGATCATGGTCGAGCAGGAGATGCCGGCGGCTCCGGCCTCGGGTTGGCAATCGCTCGCGGCTTCGCCCGGGCGCATGGAGGGGATCTCACCTGCGAGGATCCCCGCGGCAGCGGCGCAATGTTCCGGCTGGTACTCCCGCTCGAGCCGCGGGAGACGACGCTTCATTAGGTCGCTGCTGCGCATCGCGCTCGAAACCCGCCGACGTCGTCGTCGCTCGCCGAGGAAAGGCGTCTCGGCTCACTCCTCCTCCGCCCGGCGGCGCGCGATACGACGCTCGCAGCGAGCAGCGAGCTCAAGGGCGGGGCACCTCGAGGCGGATGTCGCCCAGGCCGCGGGCAACGAGGAAGGTGCCGCCGGATGGCGTTGCCCAATCCGAGGTCGTTTCGTCCCAGAGCCGGAACGCGCGCGCGTCACACGCGACAGTGACCGTACGTTCCTCTCCGGGAACCACCTCGTCGGCAATGGCATAGCCGACGAGCCGCACGGGCGCCGGTCCTTCAGGACGCCAATAGACCTGAACGACCTCGCGCGAGGAGCGGTCAGCGGTGTTAGCGAGGACTACCGTCAGTGCTTCACCATCGCCGCGCACATGCTCAGCGGATCGATAGTCCCAAGCACCCCAGCCGAGTCCCGCGCCGAACCAGAAGGCCGGCTCGCCATTGGATCTATACCAGCCGCGATAGCCAACGCGTGTGCCCTCGGAATAGTCCAACGTCCCGTTCTGCGGCGTGACGGTCCAGGCCGGGCCGTCGCCGTCGGCTACCGGGAAGGTGGTTACCAGGCGGCCGCTCGGCTCCGCTTTGCCCAGCAACACGTCAGCGACTGCGTGACCGCCTTCCTGCCCGGGCAGGCCGATCCACAGCATGGCATCCCTCCCGCAGCCAGGGCATGAGGACCGGAGTTGCCGAGTTGACCACCACCACAGTGCGCCGAGCAGCACTCGCAATCGCCCAAACAAGATCATCTTGACGTCCTGGAAGCGCCAGCGTGCTCTTGTCGATCGCCTCGGTCTCCTGCTCGGCGGTCAGGCCGACGACCACAATCGCCGGCTCCGCATCACGGGCCGCCCGCGCCGCCTCCGTGATCAACTGCTCATCTGGGATGGAAACCGGCTGGACGACCAATCCGGCCAGGGCGATCCGCTCGGAGATCAGCAGCCGTGCCACCAGAATCCGCCAGGTGCCGCCTCGACGACATGAGTCCAGCTGGGCGGCACCATGAAGCCCGCTTCGCCAGACTCGCCCGGCAGCAGGCCGGCGGCAAAGGCATACGTCTCGTCGCCGTAGCTCAGTGTCCATTCACCAACCCCGCGTACACCGACCTGCAGTTGACTGCCAGGAGGAGCGACCAACTCGGCGGAGAGCTCAAGGACGCTCGCACCCTCATGAGGCCCATCCGACAGGCCGAGCAGAACCTCGCCCACTTCGCTGCTGGTGGACGCCTGCTCCGCGCCCGAGCCATCGAAGCTGGTGACTCGCATGCCTGACCTGCCGGTCTGCGGATCGATGATCGATTCCGGCGCCGCGGCAGTGGGGTTGATCCGTACGGCGACGCCATCCACAACCTGCACCCGGTCCTGGCCGAGCGCTTCAGTCAGCCTATCCGCGATCGATATCTGATGCGGCGGGCGCACTGCCGCCGAACCGCCACCCTGGAGCGTCGTCTCCAGGGCATGCCGCCCGATCAGCACCAGCGGTGAATCGCCGGTGATCAAGGAGTCGTCGATCGGAAGAATGTCCTGGCCCTTGAGCAACACCATCCCGGCCGTTGCCAAGTTTCGCAAGCTCAGCCGCATGGCAGCCGAGTCGGCGGCGACCAGCGGACCCGGCTCGAGCGTGCGCTCGGGTGCGATGCCACGTAGCGCTCCGACTCGTCCGGCCAGTCTCAACAGCCGCGCCAGATGATCATCGATCGTTGAGTCTGCTACATCGCCGGACCGCACCGCCGCCACCAGCTGATCACCCCACGGCCCACGTGGCCCGGGCATCACAAGATCAAGTCCACCATTCGCGGCGGGCGCAGCAGTCTTCGTGGCTCCCCAGTCCGACATCAACAGCCCGTCCCAGGCCCATTCGGACTTGAGTACGCCATTGTTCAGTTCGTCCTGCTCGGTAGCCGCTACGCCGTTGACATTGTTGTAGGCGGCCATGATCGTCCACGGATGCGCATCAGCCACGCAGATCTCAAATGGCAACAGGTAGAGCTCGCGTAGCGCCGCCTCGGAAACCCGTACGTCAACAGTGCGCCGTTGGGTTTCCGATTCGTTGGCCACATAGTGCTTGACGCAGGCTCCGACCCCGTAGCGCTGGATGCCCCGGATGTAGGCCGCGGCCAGCCGACCACTGAGCAGCGGGTCCTCGGCGTACGCCTCGAACAGCCGGCCACCAAGCGGAGCGCGATGCAGGTTGACCGTTGGGCCGAGCACCACGTCGACCTCCTGGGAGCGGCCCTCGCCGGCGAGCATCTCGCCGACCCGCTGCGCGGCCGCCTCGTCCCACGCTTGCGCGAGCAGCGTCGCATTGGGGAACAAGGCGACCTTCTTGCCACCGACGAACTCGCTGCCACGGACCCCGGTCGGCCCGTCGCTGAAGATCATAGGACGCAATCGGATGGCTTCGCTGCCGTGCAGAGAAAACGCGGCGGCCCCGGTCAGCAACTGCACTTTTTCTTCAAGATCGAGTTCCTGCACCGCTTCGGCGATCACATCGTCGATCGCGCTGGCTGAGGCCTCGTTGCCGTGCGACATGCGGCTCTCCTTATCTCGCGGGCCCTTTTTATCAGAAGTTGCTGATCAAGGAAGCTCCGGCGAAGCCCGCTCGAATCCCCGTCTGAGCTGGATCCGGTCTACATCGAGTCGCTCGATGTCGCTCCATCGAACCAGGAAAGAGCCGCGGTGCCGCCACCGCACCAGGGCCGCAATCGGCCACGGCGACCGGACTCCGGAACGCTCGAAGCCCAGCGACGAAGAACGGGCATGAGGGCTGACGAGAATCCCGTAGAGCCGCGCCGGCTGACCAGCCGACTCTGTCTCGAGGATGAATCGCACATCACTCACAAAACCCAGGAAGCCGGGGCCGAACACGCGAGAGCCGAGCAGATCGGTGATGATCACGATCCGCCTCGCTCGTCGTTCTGCTGCCGCTGCGGAATATGGCGACCTCCCGGGATGCGTCCGATGATCCGGTCGCGGACCCACTCCTCGGTCCAGCCGAGATCCAGAGTGTCCCGCTCGACGCCTAGCCTGATGATCACGCCGATCTCGACGATGTCGGCCCACAGCGTGCGCTGCATACGCGACTCGGGTGGGCGACCGCCGAAGATTCGGGTCGCCAGCGCGGGTCCGCTGAGCAGTGCCGTAATGACCGGCGGCGGAGTGTCAATCGGAATCTCCTGGCCGACGGGCACTTCGGAGAGCTCAAGATCGTCCACTACTGCGACGGGAACGCCATCTACGTCGAGCACCTGCCGGTCAAGCAGGTGCAGCTGGGCATCCAGCCAGTGGCCATCCTGGCCGTCGGTGTTGGAGGTCATTGTCCAGCTCCAGTGATGATCAAGAGCGGAATCGCGGCGATCGCGGCAGCGAGAATGATCACCAAATAGACCAGTGCTATGCCATTCACCGCCTGCCCGTTGACATAGTCACCCATGTACTCGGGATCGTTGGCCACGATCAGGATCGGGAGATAGGTGAGCGGCAGCGCCAGGGCTGAGAAAACGACTGAGATTTCAGTCACTTGGATCGGGTCGACTCCAGTCATCAAAGTGCCGACTCCGACGATCAAGCAAATGATCATCAAGAGATGGAAACGTGCGGCCTGGGCCGGCGGCCGGAACTTTCCCCATGGCCAGCCGAGGAACTGCGCGATCGTATAGCCGGCGGACAGTGTCGTCTCCAGTGCGGCTCCAGCGGTGGCAGCGACGATGCCAAGAATGATGAACGCGAGCAACACCTTCCCGCCGGCCACGGCGACGGGAAGCATCACCTGAGACAGCGCCGTCACCGAGATGAGCTGTGGCAACAGGACGACGGCGGCACAGCCGGCGATTGCCAGGGAAAGCAGCCCCCCAAGGGGAAATCCGACCAGCACATTGGCTCGTGAGCGCGCCAGGTCTTTGACGGACCAGCCCTCTTCGACGGCGCCAGAGGAGAAAAAGAAGACCTCGTACGGGGTCATCGCAGCGCCGAACAGTGCGACCGCGTAAAACCAGTAGGTCGAGACCTTCTCATTACCCGTAGAGACGCCTTGGACGGCCTGCCGCGCCAGCTCACCCCAGTCTGGGCCTAGCAGGAACAGACCCACCGCGAAGCCGATCAGGGAGAGTCCTACCAGGCCGGCAACATTCTCCATGATCGAGAACTTGACGCGCCAGATGACGAGCCAGACGGCAACAGCAGCGAACGGCACCCACAGCAGGTAGGAAACGCTGCTGACCAACTGCAGCGCCAAGGCCACGCCGCCGATCTCGGCGGTCAGAGTCATCAAGTTGATCATGAATGAGGCACCGAGGTTCAGGACCGCAACTCGGGGTCCAAGACGTTCCCTGATCAACTCGAATGTCGCCCGGCCGCTCACGGCGGCCACGCGACCCGACATCTGCGCGAAAATGCAGATACCGATCACTCCAACAACCACGGCCCAACTGAGCGAAAGCCCGAATCGCGAGCCGACGACCGCATTGGTCACCAAATCGCCGATATCGAGAAAGCCGCCAATTGCCGTCAGGATGCCCAAGGCGAGGCCGAGGACGTTCTTCACTGGCTGCCCCTGAGCTGGCCGAGAACGCTATCGACCTGGTGACCGGCTGCTTCCAGGTCCGCCGTATTGTCAACGGCACCCCGCTGCTGAAGCTGATCGCGGCTCGTCAGCAAGGCTGCACCACCAGTGTGTATGGCGGCCAACGCGGCATCGCGTACCGACTGGGTGTGCTCGCTGTCGATGGTGACGGGTTCCAGCGCGCGTTCCGCATCGACGATCTGCTCTGCCATGTCTTCGAGCAATGTCTCGGTCACAGCTCGCGTGCTTCGCTGCTGTTCGTACAGCTCAATGGCCAGAATGCTGCTGTCGATCGCGCTGTGCGCTTCGCTCAGCGCGTGGATCAGGTCCTCTGTGGCTGCCGACTGCTGGCTACAGCCGCAGATCAGGCCTAAAGAGAGGATCAGCCCGGCTGCCCGCCCCGACACCCGCACCGAGTCCCCTCCTACCGCCCGAGGCTAGGCCGAAATGGCTATCCGGGGCCAGCTCATCAGTGATTACGCAGCATCGATACCAGTTCGGACTTCTTCTTGCCCGAGTAGCCGGACATGCCGAGTTCCTTGGCCCGCTTACGCAGGTCTTCGACATTCCAGTCGTCGTACGAGCCAGACTTGCCGCCCTTCTTCCCAACTGAGGATCGACCACGCGCCGCCGATGCGTTCGCGATCCGAGCTGCCTTCTCCTTCGATCCGCCCTCATCGCGAATGGCCTCATACACCTTGTCGTCCTTCACGCCGGGGCCTGGCTTCTTCTTGCCTGGCATGATCGTCTCCTCTCAGCTGCTTGTGGGCTGATCTTCTGGTAGGTGGGTGGACCGGGACTGCAGGATGGCGGGCAGCACGGCGAGCACAATAACGACGAGCAGCGTCGCACCGGCGGCGATAAGTGCTGCGCTGCGATCCAGCACCAGATCGAAGATCAACAGCACCGTCCCGATCAGCATCACCGCGACCCCTACCAAGGTGATCCGCATGATGACATGGGCCGTCTGCACGATGATCATCTTTGCGCCTCTGCGGAACAAGGCACGGTGCAGGTTCACCGGCGCCAGGCCAAGCGCGGTGGTAAGGACTGCGGCGATCACGAGAACGAGATAGACCCGGACCTGGAATGTCGTCAGTTCACTAAACCGTGTCTGAAACGCGATGGTGAGCAAGAACCCGGTGAAGATCTGCGTACCGGTCTGTGTGACTCGCAGCTCCTGCAGAATCTCGTTCCAGTTCCGGTCCATCCGCTCGTTGACGGACTCATTGCGGCCGTCCGTCGGGTCGACGTCATCGCTGACGTCCACACGCCGGTTGTCGGTCATCTCAGTTCATCACTCCTGCAGGTTTCATTCGTCTACAGTGTTAAAACCCCGCTGGCGCCCTACCCAAACAGGGCGCGGTAGTGCCGCGTCAGCTGTGGAAGCTGGCGACCCGCTTGATCAGATCCTGCAATGCGTTGTCGAACTCGTCTTCAAAAGCATCCTGCGAGAGTTGAGCGGACAGCGAAGTCAGTCTTGGATACTCCGACAGCTGATCGGACTTACTGTTCTCGGTGTCCTCCTCGACGACTGGTTCTCCTTCGCCGGCCAGCGTGGCAGTCTCCAACAAGAGATGACCGAGCAGGAATGTGGCGAAGGCGCGATAGACCATCACGCTCTCCTGAGCCGAGAAGCCGAATGTGGCAAGCGCCTCGAGGAAACCCTCGACCCAGCGGAGGCTCCGCAGCGGTGGCCGGAGCCACGGCGCGGCTGGCGGGCGAACTGCCACCATCGGAAAGATCCTCGGGTGGGCGATGGCGACGTTGCGCACGCCGTGCGCCATCTGCTGCAGGTACTCCTGCCAGGTAGTGGCCCGCTCCCCTGTCATCGTCGTCTCGTAGAGCTCGTTCATGACGTACTCGACGACGCCATCGAGCAGCTGCTCCCGGCCTGGCACGTAGCGATACAAGGCCATTGCCTCCACG
>JBKPTR010000280.1:0-4259 GCA_046735615.1 Actinomycetota bacterium | reverse complement strand
GTACCCGACGAAGTACTCGATCACATACGACGCGGCGTCCGACACATACATGATCAGTCTGAGTGGGCTGGTGGAGCGCACAGCGAGTTGAGTGTGGAATCTGTCATCGAAGTGTTGGGGACCCGGGTGCACCGGGTCCCCTGGTCAGCCTGTCTCGCGGCGTTTATCGACGATCCACTGTCCTTGCGAAGACATTTTGAGAAGGTTGCGGAGGTGTGCAAGCTGCAGGCGCGCTCTATAAGCGCGCATGCGCAGTCATAGACCGCGCATGCGCGTGCCTTGCCCCTTGACCCCTTACAATCACGGTTTGAATCCAAAACGCGCGGCCAAGATTATCCAACCCGATCCTCCCCCGGCGCCCGGAGCGGACGAAGCGGAAAGCCTCGACGTATGGGGCTTTCGGGATACCCACTTCGATATCAACGAGAATGGTCACGTCATCATTCGCGGTTCGCGCTATGAGGAGCTGCCGGCCAGTTGCCATCGGTGCGAGAGGTCCTCGGTGAGAATCTCGACACGAAGGACATCAACCGCCCGAGCTACCCCACAGCGATCCCCGAGCCACGGATCCATCCTGAATTTCTTGCTCTAGTTCAAGAATTCTTAACCTGCGGTCAACTCGACACAAACGGCGAGAACCGATTGCGGCACGGTCACGGGCACACGCAAGAAGAAATGTACTCAATCAAGTACACACAGCTCGGACGAATTCCCGATCTCGTGGTGTACCCGGAAACCGAAGAACAAGTCATGAAGCTTCGCGACCGCGAAGGAAACACAATGTGACGGACGCGCTGCGTTGCCGCACGGATGACGAGCGCACGATCATCTCAGTGGACATGCGGCGAATGAACAGAATCCTTTGGATCGATCGAGAAAACATGATGGCCGCGATCGAGGCGGGTGCGATCGGCCGTCACATTATGGCGCAGCTGAAAAAGTTCTGTTCGAGTCCGACCTTGGCTGTACAAGTCGGCTGCACGCTTAACATCCACCGTGCCACGGTAACGACGGCCGAGACAAATCACCGCCCAGCGAGCAGCGGAGCTGTTCAGCCGGGTACATCGGATTTCGACTGCCCAGGGTCGGGAACTGTCCTCGGGGCCTCGCGGTTCAGCTCGAGCAGCTCGCGAACACGCGCTCGAAACTGCTCCCGGTCGATCAGTTCCCACCGCCCGTCGTGCAGCTCGAGCATCTCCTGCCAAGCACGCGCTACCGCCCGCCCGGTGGCGTCCGCCTCGATCAGCTGCGGCATGCCGTGGTACACCTCGAGCAGCTTCGGCTTGGCGGGGTAGACCTCCAGCAGAACATCGCGAACACGGGTTAGCACCTGCTCCAGCTCGTCTAGTGAGAGCAGGTCTGCGCCATGGGCGCGCTTCAGGACCAGCGTCCTCCAACTGCCCTTCCGCTCATCGTCATCACTCCAATGCTCGACCGTGTGGCGCATCAGGTGAATTTGATCCTTGAGTCGTTTTGGCAATTTCGGGCCGCCCGGGAGCCCGTCGAGTGCCTCGCTCATCTGGTGCGTCGCAGAAATCAGGAAGTGAACATCGCCCCAGTAAAGGAAATCAAGCTGATCCGATTCCTCGCCGGCGGCCCTCACGGCCCGCCACGCGCCGCAGCATTCTCGGACCCGTTCGGCCTGCCGGAGTGCCACATAGCACCATGAGAGCGGGATGCTCAGATGTCCCGTCGACTCGGCCACCCGCCGAGCCCTATCGACCTTGCCGGTCTGGGATTAGTGCGTTGGCGAGCACCCTGCCATTACCACTGCGCTCGAAGGGTTGGCGACGCACGAGCACCTCCGGCTCCTGACCCTGTTGATCCCGCTGCACCAGTTGATCTTGTCTAGCGGCGCGCTCTTCCCACCGGTCGCGTTCGACTGTCTTGGCTTGCCACCAGCCGGCTGCGTAGCAGATCACGGCCACTGCGATGTAGAGGAGGCCGAGGCCGAACTGTGTTGCGGACATGATGTTGCCTTTCCCATTGCTGCGCTGGTGTGCTGAGTGCACAGCGTTGACAGTGTGCGCAGAGGGAGCGTGTCATCCACACGTTGACCAGCTGGCCCCCGTGCCACCGTGGTCTGAGTAGTCAGTGTCGGCTAGGTGACCTGCGTGCGTTTGCGATGTCTCCGCATTCTCGACATTCGGACACGATCGAGCGCTGACCAATACTACGATGCGCTCGCTGAACCGGGCCGTTCTCCTGATCGTCTCGCCGATCGCTGGCCTGCCGGCCGACCGGTTCGGCTTCGGGCAGGCCCACAGTCGCCGCCGCGATCCTCACCACGGCGCCCTGATTCTGGCGCTCTCGCCATTCCGCCGGGCTCGTGTCACGTATCCCGAGCAGGCAAGCATCTGCCCAAGCCATTTGACAGAGACGCATGTCCTGGTTGAGGACCGGTTAGCGGGCGCCGGGCTGAGACCGCGAGAACCCGGGGACCGCTCAGCGGCACCCAGTAAGCGACGGAGACAGAGAACGGCTAACTGCTTCAGGGACCTGTGGCTACTGCGACGGTATTGGCAACCTGCAAGCTAGCGCAGCCGAAGATTGCTGAAACGTCTTGCCCGCTCAGGATTTCCCAGATTGCAGCGATTAGCCGTTGCCTCGTAGATTCTGGCAGGTCTGCGGCGAGGGCATTCAGCTCGCGGGAGACATCGTCGCGAAAGCGTACGGCCAGCTCCGTTCCAGATCCGGTCAGCGAGACGTGGCAGGTCCGTCGGTCGGTCTCGTCGCGTACCCGGGCAACGAGCGCCCGATCCTCGGCCCGGTCGATCAGCCCGGACAGGCTGGACTTCTCGAGGTTGAGCACCTCGCCCAGCTCCGCCATCCCTACCGGCCCGTGGGCAAGCACACCGAGCAGTTGGGCGTGCTGCGGCGTCAGACCGTAGCGGCGGCTAACGCCACCAAAGATTCGCTGCACGACGAAGCAGAGCCGGATGAGCGCAGTAGCCAAGTCGGCCGAGTCGCTAGCTTCGCGTCGCATGATCACTGAGCGTAGCTTGACACAGTTCGCGGTGCCAACTAATTTGTTCGTGGTACGGACCGTACGTGCCACGAACTAAGGAGTCGTGAACAAACTTGGCCACAGTCGCAATCATCGGCGGAGGGTACGTGGCGCAGCAGCCGCCAAAGCACTTGACGAAATCGCCGACGTAGTCCTCATCGATCCCAAGGACGCATTCGTCCACAACATCGCCGCGCTCCGCGGGCTCATCGACCCCGAATGGGCCGATCGCGTCTTCTACCCCTATGGGCGCCTGCTCACCCGCGGCCGGGTCGTCCAGGACCGAGCGATACGCGTAGACCCCGATGCTGTCACCATCGCCTCTGGTGAGCGGATCCCAGCTGACTACATCGTCCTGGCATCGGGTTCGTCGTACCGCTTTCCAGCGAAGATGGACGTGAACGACTCGGGCACCGCGAAGGCCAAGATCGCAATCACGAGGTCCGAGCTCGCCAAGGCTGATCGGGTGCTGTTGCTGGGCGCTGGGCCGGTCGGGTTGGAACTGACCGGTGAAATCAAGGCGGTCCGGCCCAAGAAAGCGGTGACCATCATCGACCCCATCGACGACGTGCTTTCCGGGCAGTACACCGATGAGCTGCGCCAAGAGCTCCGGCGCCAGCTCGGTGAGCTCGGCGTCAACCTTCTGCTAGGTACCAAGCTTGTCGAGGAACCGCAAAGCCAACCTGGGGTGGCCGGCACTGTTACGGCAATCACGACATCGGGACAGCCGATCACGGCAGATATCTGGTTCCGCTGCTACGGCATCGTGCCGAATTCGGACTATCTGAGCGAGGAGCTGGCCTCAGCTCGCCTGGCCAACGGCCACCTCGAGGTGACTCCGGAGCTGCGCCTTGCCGGGCAAGAGACTGTGTTCGCCATCGGCGACATCACTGCGATCCCAGAGTCCAAGCGGGGTGGTGCAGCGGGTCGGCACGCGCAAATCGCTGCCGGCAACATTCGGGCACCATCGAGGGTCGCGACGAACTGACTGCGTACGAGCCAGCGCCCCCGCTCATCCTGCTGCCGCTTGGTCCGACGGGTGGAGTGTCGCAGCTCCCCGGCCGCGGCTTCGTCGGCGCCGAGGAGACCGCTCTGATTAAGGGTCGCGACATGTTCGTCGGCAACTACGCCGAACTTTTCAACATCACTGCGGAGTGATCTGTCGCGTCATGCATGTCTCGAGCAGCGCTAGGCTCCCGCGATTCAGCGCATAGGAGCGCAATCTGCCAGCACTCTTTGCCCGGAAGTAAGC